>NZ_CP089507.1:1965000-2292500 GCF_021233355.1 Luteimonas fraxinea
TCGATGCACCGGTGCACGAAGCCGAAGGCATCCGCGAATACCGGTTCGACAACGGCTTGGCGCTGGTGCTGTTTCCCGACGCCAGCAAGCCGGTGACGACGGTCAACGTGACCTATCGCGTGGGCTCGCGCCACGAGGGCTACGGCGAAACCGGCATGGCGCATCTGCTCGAACACCTGGTGTTCAAGGGCACGCCGACGCACACCGACATTCCCGGCGAGATGCGCCGCCGCGGCGTGCGCTTCAACGGCACCACGTGGCTCGACCGCACCAACTACTTCGCGAGCTTCTCCACCGACGCCGACACGCTGGACTGGGTGCTGCGCATGGAAGCCGACCGCATGGTGAACTCGCGCATCGCGCGCGAGGATCTCGACAGCGAGATGACCGTCGTCCGCAACGAGATGGAATCGGGCGAGAACAATCCGGTGCGCGCGCTGGTGCAGCGGGTGATGGGTGCGGCCTACCAGTGGCACAACTACGGCAACTCGACGATCGGTGCGCGCAGCGATGTGGAGAACGTGCCGATCGACCGGCTGCAGGCGTTCTACCGGACCTGGTACCAGCCCGACAACGCGGTGCTGGTGATCGCCGGCGACTTCGATCCGGCGCAGGCGCTGGCGACCGTGGGCGAGAGCTTCGGCGCGTTGCCCGAACCGACGCGCGCGCTTCCGGTGACCTACACGCGCGAACCCGCGCAGGACGGCGAACGCCATGTGGTGGTGCGCCGCGTGGGACGCACGCCGTATCTCGTCGCTGGCTATCACATTCCCGCCGGCCGTCATGACGACAGCGCGGCCGTGGCGGTGTTGTCGCAGGTCCTGGGCAGCACACCCGGTGGTCGCCTGCATCGCAACCTGGTCGAACCCGGACGCGCGACCGGTGCGTCGGCATCTGCGCTGGCGATGGACGAACCCGGCTATCTGACCTTCGTCGCCGAAGCGCCGGAAGGCAGCGACCTCGATGCGCTGCAGACCGAACTGCTGACGCTGGTGGAAGACGCGGCCGCGACGCCGTTCACCGACGCGGAAGTCGACGACGCGAAGCAGCGCATGCTCGCCGGCTACGAGCGCGCGATGCGCGACCCGAACGCGATCGGCGTGGCGCTGTCGGAAGCCATCGCGCAGGGCGACTGGCGTCTGCTGCTGCGCACACGCGATCGGCTCGGCGCGGTGACCGTGGACGATGTCACGCGCGTCGCGCAGGCCTATCTGCGTCGCGACAACCGCACCACCGGCCAGTTCCTGCCGACCGATGCGGTCGAGCGCGTGACGATCAGCGAAGCGCCGACGGCCGAGTCCGCGCTGGAAGACTTCGTACCGCGCGCTGCGCTCGACGCCGGCGAAGCCTTCGATCCGTCGTACGCGAACATCGACGCGCGTACGAAGCGCTCGACCCTGTCGAACGGCGCGAAGCTCGCAGTGCTCGACAAGGACACGCGCGGCAACTCGGTGCAGATCCGCATGAATCTGCGGCTGGGCGACGCGCAGCGCCTGCACGACCGCGCGACCGCCGGACAGCTGGCCGGCACGCTGCTGATGCGCGGCAGCGAACGTCATGACCGCGCGGCACTGTCGCGGCAGCTGACGGCGCTGCGTTCGACATTGAGCGTCGGCGGCACCGCGACCACGGTCACGGTGGCGGCGACGACCGATCGCGAACACGTCGGCGCATTGCTCGAGCTCGTCGCCGATGTGCTGCGCAGACCAAGCTTCCCGGACAGCGAGTTCACCCAGCTGCGCAGCCAGCAGCTGACCGGCATCCGCAGCAGCATGAGCGAACCGGGCGCGGTCGCGAACGAAGCGCTGTCGCAGCACTTCAATGCGTTTCCGAAGGGTCACCCGTATCACGCGACGACGTTCGAAGAACGCATCGCACTGATCGAAGCCCTCACGCTCGACGACGTGCGCGCTTTCCATCGCGATTTCTACGGCATGGGCGAGGGCGCGACGATCGCCGTGGTCGGCGATGTCGACGCGGACGCGGTGCGTACGCGACTCGACGACCTGTTCGGCGACTGGACGTTGCCGACACCGTTCGCGCGCATCGAGACGCCATACGTCCCGCGCGAAGCGGTGCACGCGAAACTGCGCACGCCCGACAAGGCCAACGCGACGCTGATCGCGCGGCAGTCGCTGCGCATGCATCAGGACCACGCGGATTACCCCGCGCTGCTGATCGGCAACTACATCCTCGGCGGCTCGGGCATGAAGTCGCGGCTGGGTGATCGCATCCGCCAGCGCGAAGGCCTGAGCTACGGTGTGGGCTCGAATTTCTCGGCCAGCGTGTTCGACGATGCCGGCATGTTCGGCGTATCGGCGATCGCCGCGCCGGAGAACATGGCGCAGGTGGAAACCGCGGTGCGCGAGGAACTGCAGCGCATCCGCAGCGAAGGCATCAGCCAGGCCGAGCTCGACGACGCGCTCGACGGCATGCTGCGCGCACGCCGCACCTCACGCGCGAACGATCCCGAACTCGTCGGCATGCTCGACAGCAACCTCTACATCGGTCGGGACATGGCGTATTCGGCTGCGTTCGAGGAGAAGCTGCGCGCGTTGACCCCGGAAGACGTGCGGGCTGCGATGGAGCGGCATCTGCAGCCGGAGGCGTTGTCGGTATTCATCGGTGGGGACTTCAAGGATTGAGGGGCGTTGTTGTTCTTTCTTGGAAAGAGAACGCAGCCTCGTAGGATGGGTAGAGCGAAGCGAAACCCATCGCTGCACAGCAATCCAGGCGGTCTTTCAGAAGTCGGTATGTCCGCTACCGGCGTCGATGTCATGTGTGACGTCGACGTCTGATGGGTTTCGCTGACGCTCTACCCATCCTACGAGGG
This sequence comes from Luteimonas fraxinea, assembly GCF_021233355.1. Lineage (NCBI taxonomy): Bacteria > Pseudomonadati > Pseudomonadota > Gammaproteobacteria > Lysobacterales > Lysobacteraceae > Luteimonas > Luteimonas fraxinea. The sequence goes on from NZ_CP089507.1 coordinate 1,967,834, forward strand.
CATTGACCTCTCTACCTGCCCTCACCCGACGCACCGTGCGCGTCGACCCCGGATCAGGTCCGGGGCAGGCTCTCTCCCAGAGGGAGAGGTGCTGATCCACTGCTGCGGATGGGTCAGCGCCTGATCGGTCATCGCTGAGAGTTGCGGCGTCTTTCTGTTGAGCCCTTCTCCCTTTGGGAGAAGGTGCCCGAAGGGCGGATGAGGGCGCTTGTGAACGCTTCCTCTCTTCCATCCCTCACCCGACGCGCCGTGCGCGTCGACCCCGGATCAGGTCCGGGGCAGGCTCTCTCCCAGAGGGAGAGGTGCATAAAGAGCACTCTTGACTCAACCCGCCGGCGGCGGCGGTGCCTGCGAGGCCATCGCTTCGAGCTCGTCGCACATCTGCTTCTGCTGCGGCGGCGTGGCCTGGGTGAACTGGGCGTTGGTCTTTTCGTGTGCGGACGCGAACTCGCCGTCGAAGGTGCCGACGTCGCCGCCCATCTTGGTGAATTCCTGGCGCAGCTGATCCTTGGCCTGGTTGAGCTGTGCGTCCGAGACGTTCGGATCGCACAGCTTCGCGGCGGCGTGCATCGCGCCGGCGATGCCGGCGATCTGGGTCAGCATGGTGCTCGCCGCATCGCCGGTCAGAGGGGCGTCGACCGGCGGTGTGCCCGATTCGATCTGCGCCTGCGCGGCTTCCGATGGCTGGGTCTGCCTGTCCTCGACCGGCTGGGTCTGCGCTGCGTCATCGGTCGCGGGCTGCGGCGCGGCGCCACAGGCGGCGAGGCCGAACACCGCGGGTACGAGCAGGCAGGCGAAACGTCGGGTACGGGGAAGCATCATGCGGCCATCTCCATCAGGGGAGCGGCGAGCCTAGCAAACGCGTTGCGAAGGACAGGCGTTCTGCGTCAGGGCGTCTGCGGTGTCGCGCGGCGCAAGCGATAGGCCTGCAGATGCACCCAGGCCGCATCGAGATGCGGCACCGCGCGACCGCTCGCATGCGCGCGTGCGCGCAGGTCGCCAATGATCTGCAGCGCCTCCACGTCCTGACCGGATTCGAGATCGCGCAGCATCGAGGCGGTGACCGTGGAACCAGGCTTCGTCAGCAGAGCACGCGCCTGCTGCGCGGCTTCGGCCGGAATCGCGTGGCCGTCCGCGGCGGCAACTGCGAGACATTCCTCGTGCAGCGCCGACAGGAATTCAGTGCCGCCGTCGGTGTCGACGATACGGCCGATGCTGGCGCGCATCAGGCAAGTCGCCGCAGCGAGCGCGGCGAGGAAGGTGAACTTGTTCCAGGCGGCCTGCATGAAGCTGTCGCTGCGCACGGCATCGAAGCCGGATGCGCCTGCGCACACCGCTTCCAGCGCGCGCGTCCGTGCGCTGCCGTTGTGCGCGGAATCGCGCTCGCCGAAGGTCATCGACGGCGGCGACGGCAGATGCACGACTTCGCCGTCCTCGCCCTTCATCGCGCTGATGAAACACAGACCGCCGAGCACACGGTCGGCGCCGAAGCGTGCGTCGAGCGCGGCGTAATGCAGCAGGCCGTTGAGAATCGGCAGCACGGCGGTGTCCGCAGTCACGGCCGGGGCGATCGCGTCGATCGAACTGTCGAGGTCGTAGGCCTTGCAGCTCAGCAGCACCAGATCGAACGGCCGTTCCGCAGCAAGCGCGGGCAGCGCATCGGCGGTGACGTGCGCGACCGGGAACTGCGCATCGCCCAGGCCACTGCGGATGCGCAGACCGTCGCGTTCGAGCTGCGCCGCGCGTGCGGGACGCACGAGGAAGGTGACGTCGACCCCGGCCTGCGCAAGGCGACCGCCGAAGTAACCGCCGGTGCCGCCGGCGCCGAGAACGAGAATGCGCATGACCAGTCCTTGTGCAGGGATGCGCGCGGCGCTCACCGCGCGCGGATAAACCTCAGCTGCGCAGACCGATGCCGCGCTTGAGCAGCCACAGCGCCAGCGCGCCGAGTGCGATGACGAAGCCGATCATCAGCGCGAACGACACGCCCAGCGAGACGTCGCTGACGCCGAGCAGGCCGTAGCGGAACGCGTTGACCATGTAGAAGATCGGGTTGGCATGCGTCGCGGTTTCGGCCCAGCCGGGCAGCAGCGAGACCGAATAGAACACGCCGCCCAGGTACGTCAGCGGGGTGAGGATGAAGATCGGCACGATGGCGACGTCGTCGAATTTCTTCGCATAGACCGCGTTGACGAAACCGGCCAGCGCGAAGATCGTCGCGCCCAGCAGCACGGTGGCGAAGGTGACCAGCGGATGCGGAATGCGCACGGTGGTGAACAGCATCGCGATGCACAGCACGATGACGCCGACGGCAAGACCGCGCGTCACCGCGCCGATCACGTAACCGCCCAGGATCACCCAGCTCGGCATCGGGCTGACCAGCAGTTCCTCGACGTGGCGGCCGAACTTCGCGCCGAAGAAACTCGACGAGATGTTGCCGTAGCTGTTCTGGATCACGCTCATCATCACCAGGCCCGGCACGATGAAATCCATGTAGCGGATGCCGTCCATTTCGCCGACACGCGCGCCGATCAGGCCGCCGAAGATCAGGAAGTACAGCGTCATCGTGATCGCCGGCGGCACGAGGGTCTGGCCCCAGATGCGCAGGATGCGGACGATCTCGCGCCGCGCGATCGTGTACAGCGCGACCCAGTGGCGCTGCGCGGTGCCTTCGATGGCGGCGACGTCGGTGCTCTTCGTGCTCATGCCGTCTTCTCCTGCTGCGAGGCGGCATTGGGGCCGGTCATGCGCACGAACAGTTCCTCGAGCCGGTTGGACTTGGTGCGCATCGAGCGCACGCGGATGCCGGCTCCGTCGAGCGTGGCGAACACACGGTTGAGATCCATCGCGCGCGGCATGTCGAGATCCAGCGTGTGGTCGTCGGTCGCGATGAGGGTGGTGCCCTCGATCGGCGGCAGGGTGGCGGGCAGCGTGCCGTCGATGTCGAAGATGAAACCCTCGACGTCGAGCTTGGACAGCAGCACGCGCATCGGACCCTGCTCGACGATGATGCCGCGGTCGATGATCGCGAGGTTCCGGCACAGGCTCTCGGCTTCTTCCAGGTAATGCGTGGTCAGGATGATCGTCGTGCCGGCGGCGTTGATCTCCTTGAGCGTCTGCCACATGCCGCGGCGGATCTCGATGTCGACGCCGGCGGTGGGTTCGTCGAGGATCAGCAGCCGCGGGCGCGTCATCATCGCGCGGGCGATCATCAGGCGACGCTTCATGCCGCCCGACAGCGTGCGCGACATCGTCGTCGCCTTGTCCCAGAGCTGCGCGCGCTTGAGTTCCTCCTCGGCGCGCACCATCGCCTCGGCGCGCGGGATGCCGTAGAAACCCGCGTAGTTGACGAGGATGTCGAAGGGCTTTTCGAAGAAGTTGAAGTTCAGTTCCTGCGGCACCAGGCCGATCAGGCGCATCGCCGCGTCGCGGTTGGTGTGCAGGTCGGTGCCGAACAGGCGCACGTCGCCCGAGGTCTTGTTGACCAGCGAGGAGATGATGCCGATCAGCGTCGACTTGCCGGCGCCGTTGGGGCCGAGCAGTGCGAAGAAATCACCGGGTGCGACGTCGAGCGAGATGCCCTTGAGCGCCTCGACACCACCGTCATAGGTCTTGCGCAGATCGCGCACCGAAAGGGCGGCGTCGGCCTGGGGAATCGGGGACATGTCCATCGCTCGTGCCGCGGATGGCGCGGCGGGGGTCCGTAGTATAGGGACGCCCCGACGGGCCCGGCCGCAACGGCGCGTTGCACGCGTGGGGCCGTGCAGGTGCGCAACACGGCATTGCGGCGTCTGCACCGGCCGTGGCGGGCCGACCCGCTACCATAGCGGCATGGAGCCCCACCGGCCGCGGACCGCGCCGGACGCTCGTCGAATCACGGACAAATTCCCGCAGTGGCCATCACGCAGTTCCCCATCAAGCTCGTCTCGCGGCGCATGGTCGCGCCGACCGTCGCCCACCTGTCCTTCGTCCGCGCCGACGGCCAGCCGCTGGACTTCATCCCCGGGCAGTTCATCCAGATCCATTTCGAGTACGCCGACGGCACCGCCACCAAGCGCTCGTATTCGCTGGCGACGATCCACGATCACGCGATCGGTCCGGGCGAGGCGATCGAGGTCGCCGTGAGCTATGTGCCCGGTGGCGCGGCGACGGCGCTGTTCGAGGGCATGGATCTGGGCAGCACGGTGCAGGCCAGCGGCCCGTTCGGGCGCTTCTGCCTGATGCCGCAGGACACCAACCGCCGCTATCTGCTGGTCGGCACCGGCACCGGCGTGACCCCGTACCGGGCGATGCTGCCGCTGCTGGAGACGGCGATCGCCGAGCGCGGCGTCGAGGTGGTGCTGCTGATGGGTGCGCGTACGCCGGCCGAACTGCTGTACGGCGACGACTTCCGCGCATTCGCCGATCGGCATCCGAACTTCCGCTTCGTACCGTGCTTCTCGCGCGAGTTGCCGGACGCGCCGCATGCCGACGTGCGCCACGGCTATGTGCAGCAGTTCCTCGAGGAATTCGCACCGGGCGACGGTGACATCGCCTACCTGTGCGGCAATCCGAACATGGTCGACGCGACGTTCGAGGCGCTCAAGGGCTTCGGCCTGCCGGTGCCGCTGATTCGTCGCGAGAAGTACGTCAGCAGCAAGTGACCCGTCGCGGATGACGACGCCCGACAGCGCCACGACGTCGCATCCCCAGTTCGCCTCTCTCATGCCGCCCGCGCCCGAGGCGTCGGCGAAACGCCCGCTGTGGCGGCGCGCGCTGCGGCCGCTGGCGCTGTTTGTCGCCGGCGGTCTGTTCGGCGTGGGCGTCGCCAGACTCGGCCTGCCGGCGCTGGAAGCGCTGCCGCCCGGCACCGGACTCGCGCTGCTGGCCGGCTTTTTCCTGTCGCTGTGGCCGCACATCGTGCTGCACGAGGCCGGACATGCGCTCGCGGGCCTGTCGCGCGGCATGCATGCGATCGGGTTCGGTGTCGGACCATTCCGGTTCGAGCGCGGCAGCGACGATCGCTGGCGCTGGCGCTACGGCGGTGGCGTGCGCGGCATCGGCGGCTTCGCCGCGTTGCTGCCCCGCGGCGAACGCGGCCTGTCGCGCCTCGACCAGACGGTCTTCCTGCTGGGCGGGCCGCTGGCCAACCTGGTGACGGCTGCGCTGTGCCTGGCCCTGGTGGCCTGGGTGCCGATGTCGACCTGGTGGATGGCCGCGGGTCTGGGCGTGGCGCTCGGCGCCGCGTGCATGGGCCTGGGCAATCTGGTGCCGCTGCACCGGGAGGGTTGGCGCTCCGATGGCCGCGGCCTGCTCGATCTCGCGCGTCGCACACCCGATGCCGCGCTGCAGTTGCAGATCAACCAGTTGATGGCGCTGAGCCTGGCCGACGTGCGACCGCGCGACTGGCCGGCCACGTCGATCCCCGTCGTGGACGGCGGCGTCGCCAGCAGCGGCCTGGAGCTGACGGCGCGCCTGTTGCGTCTGTCGCACGCCTCCGATTGCCGCGATGCCGACGCTGCGCGCGAGGAAGCCGAGGCGCTGGCCGCCGCATTTCCGAAGGCGCCGGCGGTGTTCCAGCCCGCCATCGCCGTCACGCTCGCCAGCCATGCGGCGCTGCTGGTTGGCGACCGCGCCCTGCTTGCCGCCTGGCGCGCGCGTTGCGAGGGCGGGCTGATGGACCTGTCGCCGTATCGTGCGTGGATCGATGCCGAACTCGCATCCCTGGACGGCGACGCAGACGCGCTCGCGGCGCATCTGCAACAGGCGCACGCACTCGCGGACCGGTTGCCGGACGCCGCCAGCCGGCGCGTGTTCGATGAGCGGCTCGCCGTGCTGGCGCAGACCCGCGACGCCGCGGTCGTCGCGATCTGACGCGACGGCGCAGCCTGTCAAGCACGCTTGACACAGGAATTCGCCCCGCGCATGCTCCGTGTCAAGCCCACTTGACACACGGTCCCGCCATGGACGCATCGTCCGCCCGTCTTTCGCTTCGCGCCGTCGCCTTGATTCTGCTCGCTGCGGCAGTCGCCTTGCGGCTGCTGGCGCCGACGGCGCCGGAATGGGCCAGCGTCCTGATCCTGCTGTCGGCGGTGGGCATCGGCGTGGTGTCGCTGTCGCGGCGTGCAACGGCCTGCGATGGCGCGCCGGCGGCGCTGCAGCGTCGCTACACCCGCAACGTCCTCATCGGCATGGGCGCCTACACCGTGCTGCTGTTCGTCTCGTTGCTGCTGCTGCGCAGTGTCGAGGCGCCGGTGCTGCGCGCGCTGATCGCCCTGATGCCGGTCGCGCCGATCGCACTGGTGCTAAGGGCGATGGTCCATTTCGTCCGCGGCGTCGACGAGCTGCAGCAGCGCATCGAGTTCGAAGCGGTCTGCATCGCCGCCGCGCTGGTCGCGTTCGCGTACATGACCGCCGGATTCCTACAGGCGGCGCGTGTCATCGACGTGCCCGCGAGCGCGGCGATGCTGTGGGTGTTTCCGCTGCTGTGCGGCACCTACGGCATCGCCAAAGCCATCATCGCGCGGCGCTACCGGTGAGCGCGCGCGGATGAAGAGCCGGGTGCGCGAACTGCGCGAGGCCTGCGGCTGGTCACAAGCACAGCTCGGCGACCGTCTGGATGTATCGAGACAGACGATCAACGCGATCGAAACCGGAAAGTACGACCCCAGCCTGCCGCTGGCGTTCCGGATCGCGCGCGAGTTCGCCGAGCCCATCGAATCCATTTTCCTGTTCGAGGACGTTCCATGACAGCAACGAGGCTTTCCCTGCTGGCGCTGGCCGCGAGTGCGACGCTCGCCGGCTGCAGCGGCGGTACACCAGCGCCCGCCGATGGCGACGGCGCGCGACCGGCGCGCATGTTCGGCCAGATCCCGTTCCACGCTTGCACGCTCGACGGCGGCAACGCCGCCACGCGCGTCGAAGCGCAGTGCGCGACCTTCGAAGTGCCGGAGAATCCCGACGCACCGGAAGGCCGCAAGATCGGTCTCAACATCGCGTGGCTGCCGGCGGATTCGAACGACGGCGGCACCGCCGATCCGGTGTTCTTCCTCGCCGGCGGCCCCGGCCAGGCGGCGACCGAACTGGCCGCGCAGATCAACAACGGCCTGCGCGAAGTGCGCCGCCAGCGCGACATCGTGCTGGTCGACCAGCGCGGCACCGGCAGTTCGAATCCGCTGACCTGCACCGATGCCGATGGCGAGGCGATGGAACTCGATGCACTGACCGCGCCCGACGACGCCGCGCTCGACGCCTACGTCGGCCGATGCCTGGCCGGCCTGGAAGACCGCGCGGATCCGCGTTTCTACACGACGGCCAACGCGATCCGCGACCTCGACACCGTGCGCGCCGCGCTCGGCGCCGAACAGGTGAATCTGGTCGGGGGCTCCTACGGCACGCGCGTGGCGCAGCAGTATGCGATGGCGTATCCGCAGCACACGCGCAGCATCGTGCTCGACGGCGTGGCGCCGAACGATCTGGTCGTCGGCGGCGAGTTCGCGCACACCTTCGAAGATGCGCTCAGCTTGCAGTCGAAGCAGTGCGCGCAGGACGCCGCTTGCCGCGAACGCTTTCCGACCGATCTGCAGGCACAACTGCGCGGCGTGCTGTCGACGCTGCAGACGACGCCGGCGCCGGTGACCTATCGCGATCCGACTACTGGCGCGCAGCGCGATGGCGTGGTCACGCCGGACACGGTGACCGGCCTCGCGTTCCTGTTCTCGTACGCGCCGCAGACCGCATCGCTGCTGCCGCTGATCCTCGATGAAGCCGCGCAGGGCCGCTACGGTCCGCTGATGTCGCTGTCGCAACTCATGTACAGCAACGTGGGCGGACAGATGACGCGCGGCATGCAGTGGTCGGTGATCTGCGCCGAAGACGCGGGCCGCTACCGCGAAGACGGCCGCGTCGCGGACACGATCCTCGGTCCCGGTGTCGCCAGCATGTTCTTCGGCGCCTGCCGCACCTGGCCCACCGGCACGCCGCCGGCCAACCACACCGCGGCGCTGCAGTCCGAGGTGCCCGCGCTGCTGATGTCGGGTGAACTCGACCCGGTGACGCCGCCCGCGTATGCCGAGCGCGTGCTGGCCGGTCTGCCCAACGGACGCCATCTGGTGTTCAAGGGTCAGGGCCACGGCACGTTCGCGCTCGGCTGCGCGCCCAAGCTGCTCGCGCAGTTCATCGAATCGACCGATGCCAAGGCGCTCGACGCCACCTGCCTGGATGCGATGCGTCCGGTGCCGCCATTCATCAGCTTCAACGGGTGGTCGCCGTGACCGCGCCGCGCCTGTCGACTTCCCTCTTTCTTCCGGAGCTCCGCCGATGATCACGGCCCAGCAACTGCACAAGGCGTTCAAGACGAAGACCGGCACGGTCAAGGCCGTCGACGGCGTCGACTTCGTCGCCGAGGACGGCCGCATCACCGGCCTGCTCGGTCCCAACGGCGCCGGCAAGACGACGACGCTGCGCATGCTCTACACGCTGATGAAGCCCGACAGCGGCCGCGTGCTGGTCGACGGCATCGACGCCGCGCAGGATCCGGCCGCGGTGCGTCGCGTGCTCGGCGTGCTGCCCGATGCGCGCGGCGTCTACAAGCGCCTGACCGCACGCGAGAACATCCGCTACTTCGGCGAGCTGCATGGTCTGTCGAAGGCGGAAATCCTTGATCGGACGCGCGTGCTCAGTGAACAGCTCGACATGGGCGAGATTCTCGACCGCCAGACCGAAGGCTTCAGCCAGGGCCAGCGCACCAAGACCGCGATCGCCCGCGCGCTGGTGCACGACCCGCGCAACGTGATTCTCGACGAGCCGACCAACGGCCTGGACGTGATGACCACGCGCGCGATGCGCGAATTCCTGTTCAAGCTGCGCGATGACGGCCGCTGCGTGATCTTCTCCAGCCACATCATGCAGGAGGTCGCCGCGCTGTGTGATCGCATCGTCATCGTCGCCAAGGGCCGCGTCGTCGCCGACGGCACCGCCGACGAACTGCGCGAGCGTTTCGGCAAGCCGAATCTCGAAGACGCATTCGTCAGTGCGATCGGTTCCGAGGAGGGCCTGCTGGCATGAGCAACATGAAATGGATGTGGTGCGTGGTGCGCAAGGAGCTGCTCGACATCGCGCGCGACCGGCGCACGTTGTTCATGGCGCTGCTGCTCGGCCCGTTGATGTACCCGCTGCTGATGCTGGGCATGAACTTCATGGCCGAGAAGCGCATGAAGACCGAACAGGACCGCGTGCTGGAAGTGCCGGTGATCGGCGCCGAACACGCGCCCAATCTCGTCGCGCATCTGGCGACGCTCGGCATCCAGGCCGTCGATGCACCGGCGGATCTCGACGCGGCGATCGCCGGCCAGGACATCGACGTGGCGATCGAGATTCCGGCGAGCTTCGCCGAGGACTGGCACGCCGGTCGTCCGGCGACGGTCGAGATCATCAGCGACAGCACGCGCCGCAACGCCGAGACGCCGACGCGTCGTGTGCGGAATGCGATCACCGCCTACGGCCAGCAGGTCGGCGCCCTGCGCCTGCTCGCCCGCGGCATCGATCCGTCGGTGGTGCAGCCGGTTGCAGTCGGCACACGCGACACGGCGACCGAGGAAGCCAAGCGCGGCATCCTGCTGGCGATCCTTCTGCCGTATCTGCTGATCCTGTCGAGCTTCATCGGCGGCTCGTATCTGATCCTCGACGCCACCGCCGGCGAACGCGAACGCCAGTCGCTGGAACCGCTGCTGGCCACCCCCGCCTCGCGCGGCGCGATCGTCAGCGGCAAGATCGCCGCCGCCTGCATCATCGGCATGGTCTCGCTGCTGCTCACCCTGCTCGCCTTCAAGATCAGCGCGCAGATGGGCACGAGCGCCTCGCGGATGCTCGACGTCAGCTTCGTCGCGATCGGCAAGATGCTGCTGGTGCTGCTGCCGATGCTGTTCGTCGGCACGTCGCTGCTGACCTTCCTCGCCGCGACCGCCAAGAGCATGAAGGAAGCCCAGAGCCACATCGTCTGGCTGATGCTGCTGCCGATGGTTCCGAGCTTCGTGCTGATGATCAACCCGATCAAGACCGAGCTGTGGCAGTTCGCCGTGCCGTTCCTCGCACAGAACCAGCTGCTGCTGAAGATCATCCGCGCCGAACCGATCGCGCCGGAAGTGTGGGGTGTGTATCTGGGGGCGAGCCTGGCATTGGCTGCGGCGCTGTGGCTGCTGGCCGTGTGGCGCTATGGGCAGGAGAAGTTGGCAGTTGCCGGCTGACGGCAGCCTTCGCCTTCATAAGAAAGCCCGGCATCTGCCGGGCTTTTTCTTGCGCGTACTCGTCAGACGCCTCAACGCGTGACGCGGCTGTACGTGATGCCGCGATGCACCTGCGTACCCGGAGGGCGCCGCCCATGGATGGGCGGCGTTTTCCGACCGAGGCAGGATGCCGAGTCGGAAAATCCCGGTGCGCTAAGAGCCGCGGGCTGTGGACGTGTCGGGGAGACGTTTTTCTTTGGTTCCGTTTCTTTTGGCGTCCACCAAAAGAAATGAACTCGGCCGCGTCAGCGGACGAAAGCGTCTGACGTTGCTATTCCGCTTCGCTCTCACGGCGAGAAGCAAGATCAAACGCTTCCACTCGCCTTGCGGCGAGCGGGTTCATTTCTTTTGCTGGCCCAAAAGAAACGGAACCAAAGAAAACGGCCAGCCCCGACGGAGCAAACCCGGCCAGTCATTCGTTCCGGGATTTTTCGACTCGCCATCCTGGCTCGGTCGAAAAACGCCGCACGTCCTGTGCGGCGCCCTACGGGTCTGCGATCAGCATCGGCACGTTTCGCTCATGCAAAAGCAGGTGCAGAAAGCGGGAGACGAAGCAAAAGCAAAAGCAGAGCGCCGAATCAATTCGCCGTCGGCGCAAACCCGATCGTCCGCCGCGTCGTCACCGGCGCCGGTACCGGCTCGAACCGCCAACGCCGCACCGCCGCCAACGCCTCCCGATCGAACGTGCGCGGTGGATCGGCGCGGACCACGCGGGCGTTGCTGACCGAGCCGTCGACGCCGACGGTGAATTCGACCATGACTTCGCCACTCGTGCCGGCGCGTAAGGCGTCGGCGGGATAGCGCGGGGCGGGCGTGCTCAGTGGACGCAGCTGTGCGGGCGCAGCAGCCGGCGCGGGTGCCGCAGGTGCGGGCGCAGGCGTTTCCTGCGGCGCGGGTTCGGGGCGGGCCGGCTGCGGGCGCGCGGCTTCTTCACGGGCGGCGGCCTGACGGGCCGCCTCTTCGCGGGCCGCCTGGTCGGTCGCGGTCTGCTGCTGCGCGAGCTGCTGCGCGGCGGCGGCCTGTTGCTGCTGTTGTTGCGCTGCGCGTTCGCGTTCGACGGTCTGCGCGCGCTGGGCTTCCTGTTCGGCGGTCAGCTTCTGCTGCTCGACGCGGGCCGCGGCCTGTTCCTCGGACGTGGCGATGCTCGCGCGCAGGCGCTCGAGCGCGGGATGCTTGCTGTCGGCGCGTTCGATCAGGCCGAGCAGACGACGCGCTTCGGCGTAGTCGCCGCGGTCGCGGCTTTGCTCGGTGGCGATGACGCTCATCGGCAGCAGGTCGATCAGCGCGCTCGATGCGGCGGCGTCACCGGCCTGCTTTTCGCGCAACGCGAGGTAGTACTCCATCGCGTTCTCGCCGGCCGGCGCATACAGCCGGCTTTCCTGGTACGCGGCCGCGCCTGCGCTGCGCAGCTCGTCGACCGAGAGCCCGGCGATCGCATCGTCGGCCGCCTGCTGACGCGCGGCGGCCTGCTGGCTGGCCTGCGCGGTGACCGCGCCCGGCGCGGCGGCGACAGGCGCTTCGGCCTCGTCACTACGCCCGCAGGCGGCAAGTACACAGGCGAGACCCACGGCGGCGGCCAGCCGCGCGCTGGACGCGCGACGGGTCGTCGGAATCTTCGAGACCATCATCTTTCCCCAAGGATGCATGTCCGCAAGAGTGCGTAGAACGCGTCAGCGGAGACGATTTGTCAATGCTTGCGGGTTGGCCGGGCGCGCAGGCTGTCGACGCGATCACGAATCTTGGCGCCCCGATCGCCGTCGATGTCGCCTGTTCGGCGCTGCGGTTGCCGGCTATTTGCCGATGCAGAAACTCGAGAAAATGTGTCCGAGCAGATCGTCGGGCAGGATCCGCCCGGTGATCGCGCCGACCGCATCGTGCGCGACGCGCAACGATTCGGCGGCGAGTTCGAGATGTTGCGCGGCCAGCGTGCCGCGCGCGTCGTCGACCGCGTCGGCCGCGTCGCGCAATGCGTCGACATGCCGCTGCCGCGCAGTGAACGCGCCTTCGCCTGCGAGGGTGTCGCCGCCGAGCCGCGACTGCAGCGCGTCGCGCAGTGTGTCGAGGCCGACGCCGGTGCGCGCGGAGACCTGCACGGCATCGCGCAAATGCATTGCGTCGGCTGCGAGCAGATCGGTCTTGTTGTGCACGACGATGCGGTCCGCCACATCGGCAATGGCGTCTTCCACCGATGCCCAACCCGCCTCCGGATCGCGCGCATCGAGCACCACCAGCGCAAGATCGGCGCGCTGCAGTTCGGCGCGTGCGCGGCGCATGCCTTCGCGCTCGATCGCGTCGCCTTCGCTGCGCAGGCCCGCGGTATCGACCAGGGTCAGTTCGACCCCGCCGATGCGCAGCGTCTCGTGCAGCAGATCGCGCGTGGTGCCGGCGATGTCGGTGACGATCGCGCGGTCGACGCCGGCCAGCGCATTGAGCAGCGAACTCTTGCCGGCATTCGGTGGACCGACGATCACCGCATGCAGGCCGTCGCGCAGACGCCGGCCCTGTTCGGCCTCCGCCAGCAGTTGCGACAGCGACACGGCGAGTGCATCGATACGACGCGCGACCTCGTCGCCACCGAGGGTGTCGATCGGCTCGTCGGAGAAATCGATCATCGCTTCGACGTAGACGCGCAGATGCAGCAGCTCGGCGGCGAGCGACTCGCAGCGATCGGAGAACACGCCGTCGAGTGCGCGACGGGCGGCACGCGCGGCGCGTTCGTCGCCTGCCGCGATCAGATCGGCGACGGCTTCGGCCTGCGCGAGATCGAGCCGGCCGTTGAGAAACGCGCGTTCGCTGAACTCACCGGGCCGGGCGAGCCGCGCGCCGAGCATGCGACAGCGCGACAGCAACTGCTGCAGCACGACCGGACTGCCGTGCGCCTGCAGCTCGACGACATCCTCGCCTGTGTAGCTGGCCGGGCCGGGGAACGCGAGCGCGAGGCCGTCGTCCAGCACCGCGCCATCACTGTCGCGGAAGCGGACGTGGTGCGCATGCCGCGCGCGCAGGGCGCGTCCGCAGACCGCACGCGCGATCGACAGCGAGGCCGGGCCCGACAGACGCACGATGCCGACGCCGCCGGCGCCGGGCGCAGTGGCGATCGCGGCGATGGTCTCGGTCGATGTCGTCATGTCGTTCCTCCTCAACGCACGAGCCCGCCATGCGGCGGGCTCGTGGAGATCGCGTCAGCGCGGCCGTCAGGCCTTCGCCGGCGCCTCGCTGTAGCGGCGGATCATCCACCACTGCTGCAGCAGGCCGAGGCCGCCGTTGGTGACCCAGTACAGCACCAGACCGGACGGGAAGAAGATCATGATCGCGCCGAACACCAGCGGCATGAACTGCATGATCTTCGCCTGCATCGGATCCATGCCGACCATCGGCGTGAGCTTCTGCGTCGCCCACATGATCGCGATGTTGAGCACCGGCAGGATGAAGTACGGATCGCGCGCGGTCAGATCCTGGATCCACAGCATCCACGGCGTGTGGCGCAGTTCCACCGACTCGAGCAGCACCCAGTACAGCGCGAAGAACACCGGCATCTGCAGCAGCACCGGCAGACAGCCGCCGATCGGGTTGATCTTCTCTTTCTTGTAGAGCTCCATCATTGCCTGCTGGAACTTCTGCTTGTCGTCGCCGTAGCGCTCCTTGAGCTGGGCGATGCGCGGCTGGAACTTGCGCATCTTCGCCATCGACTTGTACTGCGCGACCGACAGCGGATACAGCGCCAGCTTCACCAGCAGCACCAGACCGATGATCGACCAGCCCCAGTTGCCGATCAGGCCGTGCAGCTTGGCCAGCACCCAGAACAGGCCTTCGCCGAGCATCGCGAAGATCGAGAAGCGGCTGTAGTCGACGACGCGGTCGAGACCGCGCACGCCCTGCGCCTGGATCAGGTCGACCTGCTTGGGACCGACCCACAGACGCGCGGTCGTCGAAGCCTGCTGGCCAGCGGCGACTGCGATCGGCGCACCGAACTCGCGGATCAGATAGCGCGGCGCACCGGTGCTGCGATCGATCTGCATCGAGATCGTGCCGGTGTCGTCGGGACGCGGAATCCACGCACTGAAGAAGTGGTGCTGGACCATCGCGATCCAGATCTGGCTGTCCTTCGCATTGAGCGGACCGTCGCTCTCGAAGTCACCCAGCTGGCGACGGCTGTAACCGATGTCGCTGCCGAACCAGGTCGCGCCGGTCAGGCTGTAGGACTCCGGATTGGTCATGCCGCGCTTGACCGCCGGCGCGGTGCGGATCAGCTGGCGGTAGGGGAAGCCCTGCCACGCGGCTGTGCCGGTATTGACGATTTCGTCGCGGACTTCGATCGCGTAGTCGCCGCGGGTCAGCACGAAGCTGCGGCGGATCGTCACGCCGTCGGCGCCGGTCCACACGAACGGCACGATGACGGTGTTCTCACCCTGCGCGAGCACGGCCGACGTCGCGGTGCCTTCGGGCACGAACTGGCCCTCGTGGCTCGGCGCGGCATTGCTGCTGCTGACCCAGCCGGTCTGCGCGGCGTAGTAATGCAGCGGATCGGTGTCGAACATCCGCACCGGCGGCGCACCGTCTTCGCGGGTCTGCGGATACGCCAGCAGATCGGCTTCGATCACGTTGCCGGCGTCGAGCACCACCCGCAACACATCGGTCTGGGCGACGACCTGGCGCGCGGCAGGTGCGGCAGCAGCGGATACAGGCGCGGCGCCCGGGGCCGGCGGCACCGGCGCGGCATCGGTGGGCGCGGTCGGCACGGCGGCACTGCCGGCGGCGGCGCCAGGCACGGTGACCGACGGCGACGCCTGGACGGCGCTGGTCTGCGGCTGGGTCGCGGCTGCGGTCTTTTCCTTGCCCCACTCCATCCACAACAACACGGCCACCATCAGCCAGGCGAGGACGAGGAAAGTACGGATCTGGTTCATCAGGCAGGCAGGCTCATGCGCCGGAAGACACCGGCGTGGATGGAATCGGGGAGGCGGGCATTGTGCCGGCCGCAGATGACGGCGGCAACGCGCGGGCGCGCCGCAACACATTGAGGAAGGCAGCGCGCAAGGCGGGATTGTCGGCCTGCGCCGCGGCCGGACGGGCCACGACGACATAGCTGCCCGGCGCCAGCTGGGGCTGCATCAGGCGGAAGGCATCGCGCAGCACGCGCTTGATCCGGTTGCGACCGACGGCGCGCTTGTCGACCTTGCGCGAGACCGCGAGGCCCAGACGCGCCGGGCCTTCTTCGGACAACAGGTGCACGGCCAGCATCGGCGACGCGGTCCGCGTCGCACTGGCGAAGATTCGATCGAAATCCGCACGCGCGCGCACACGCACGTGCCGCGGATAGCGGACACCGGCGGTCATGGAAGCTGCGCTGCAGAACGGGTCGGGAGTGCGGAGACGCGACTCACCGACCCGGAGGGCTTCAGGCCGAGAGGACCTTGCGGCCCTTCGCGCGGCGACGCGCGAGGATCTTGCGGCCGTCGGCCGTCGCCATGCGGGCACGGAAACCGTGGTCGCGCTTGCGCTTGAGGTTGCTGGGCTGATAGGTGCGCTTGGTAGCCATGGTCGAGCCCTTCGGGCAACGTGACGAATAGAACCGGAAATTCTAGCGGCCCGGTACGGGGCCGGTCAAGCCAGTGCGTGCGTCGCGTCGGCGGAGGCCGCGCAGGGCCGGGCCTCGGGCGGCGACATGATAGTCTGCGTGCCCTTCCCCGGCGACCTTGCCGCGCACCTGCGTGGCGGCGCCCGCTTTGTCGAATTCCGCCGCATGATGGATGCCTGGCCCCGCTGCCTACAACGCCTCGAAGCCGAGTTTCCGGCCGAGGATGTCCACACCTGGCTCAAGCCCTTGCAGGCCCACGCCGACGACCGCTCGACCGTGCTCTACGCGCCCAATGCCTTCGTCCGCGACGAGGTGCAGGCGCGCTACATGCCGCGTATCCGTGAGCTGCTGGCGCATTTCGCCGGCGTCGAGGATGTGAGCCTGCAGGTCGGCTCGCTGCCGCGTGCGGTTGCGCCGCCGTCCGCGACCTCGCTGTCGGGTGGCGATGCGCGCGCCCAATCCGCCGCGCCGATCGAAGCCTTCGCCGGCAACATGGACAGTCACTACACCTTCGACAACTTCGTCGAGGGTCGCAGCAACCAGATGGGACGTGCCGCCGCTTGGCAGGCAGCGCTCAAGCCGGGCGACCGCGCCCACAACCCGTTGCTGCTCTACGGTGGCACGGGTCTGGGCAAGACCCATCTGATGTTCGCCGCCGGCAATGCGATGCGTCAGGCCAATCCGCGTGCGCGCGTGCTGTATCTGCGTTCGGAAGAGTTCTACAGCGCGTTCTTCCGCTCGATCCAGGAAAAGACGTCCGACCAGTTCAAGCGCCAGTTCCGCCAGATCGACGCGCTTCTGATCGACGACATCCAGTTCTTCGCCGGCAAGGACCGCACCCAGGAAGAGTTCTTCCACACCTTCAACACGCTGTTCGACAGCAAGCAGCAGATCATCATGACCTGCGACCGCTATCCGCGTGAGGTGGACGGCCTGGAGCCGCGGCTGAAGTCGCGCCTGGCCTGGGGCCTGTCGGTGGCGATCGATCCGCCCGATTTCGAGACCCGCGCGGCGATCGTGCTGGCCAAGGCCGCCGAACGCGGCACCCAGGTGCCGGACGACGTGGCGTTCCTGCTGGCCAAGAAGATGCACTCGAACGTGCGCGATCTCGAGGGCGCGCTCAATACGCTGGCTGCACGTGCGAACTTCATGGGCCGGGCGATCACCGTTGAATTCGCCCAGGAGACGCTGCGCGACCTGCTGCGCGCCCAGCAGCAGGCGATCAGCATGTCCAACATCCAGAAGGTCGTGGCCGATTACTACGGCCTGCAGATCAAGGACCTGCTCTCCAAGCGCCGTACGCGCTCGCTGGCGCGTCCGCGTCAGGTGGCGATGGCACTGTCCAAGGAACTCACCGAACACAGCCTGCCGGAGATCGGCGAGGCCTTCGCGGGCCGCGACCACACCACCGTGCTGCATGCCTGCCGGCAGATCCGCACGCTGATCGAAAGCGACGGCAAACTGCGCGAGGATTGGGACAAGCTGATCCGTAAACTCAGCGAGTAAGCTGTGCATCGCCGGGCCCTGCACAACAGGGGGACCGGAGGTGGAGAGCCTGTGGACAACTTGAGGGGTCGAAAGTTGTCCACAGCTTGATCCACCACTCCACACCGCACTGTCCACCGGGTTTGGAGGTCTGAAAAACGCAATCGATTCAGTGGTTTGCAGTAGATACCAACCGATTTTGGCCTCACCCAGCACCACCATTTTTAGATTTATATCCTTTTTATAAAAGCACGGGACAAGGGGATAACACCGACATGCGTTTCAGTCTCCAACGCGAAACACTGCTCAAGCCGCTGGCCCAGGTCGTCAACGTCGTCGAGCGCCGCCAGACCCTGCCCGTGCTGGCCAACCTGCTGGTCCAGGTCCAGGACGGCCAGCTGTCGTTGACCGGTACCGACCTCGAAGTCGAGATGGTCTCGCGTCGTGCGGTCGACGATGCCCAGGACGGCGAGACCACGATTCCGGCGCGCAAGCTGTTCGACATCGTTCGTGCACTGCCCGACGGCAGCAAGGTCGTGATCTCCCAGTCCGGCGAGAAGATCACCGTGCAGGCCGGTCGCAGCCGCTTCACGCTGTCGAGCCTGCCGGCAGGCGACTTCCCGTCCGTGGACGAGGTCGAAGCCACTGACCGCATCGCGGTGCCGGAAGCCGCGCTCAAGGAACTCATCGAGCGCACCGCGTTCGCGATGGCGCAGCAGGACGTCCGCTACTACCTCAACGGCCTGCTGTTCGATCTCGGCGATACCCGCCTGCGCTGCGTGGCGACCGATGGTCACCGCCTCGCGCTGTGCGAGACGACGCTGGAGACGGCGGTCCAGACCAAGCGCCAGATCATCCTGCCGCGCAAGGGCGTGACCGAACTGCAGCGCCTGCTCGAAGGCGGCGACAAGACCCTGGAACTGGAACTCGGCCGCAACCACCTGCGGGTCAAGCGTGACGATGTGACCTTCACCAGCAAGCTGATCGACGGCCGCTTCCCGGATTACGAGGCCGTGATTCCGATCGGCGCCGACCGAGAAGTCACGATCGACCGCGAACTGCTGCGCGCCGCGCTGCAGCGCGTGGCGATCCTGTCGAACGAGAAGTACCGCGGCGTGCGGCTGGAAGTCTCGCCGGGCACCGTGCGCATCAATGCGCATAACCCCGAGCAGGAAGAGGCCCACGAGGAAGTCGAGGCCGACACCAAGGTCGATGACCTGGCCGTCGGCTTCAACGTGAACTATCTGCTGGATGCGCTGACTGCGTTGCGCGGTGAACAGGTGATCCTGAAGCTGCGCGATGCGAACTCGTCTGCGTTGGTGCGCGAGGCGACCGACGAGCGCAGCCGTCACGTGGTGATGCCGCTGCGTCTCTGACGCCATCGGTAGACTGGGCGCCCGTCGCCCACACTTGTTTCACGTGGAACACGACGCCCGGCTTGCCGGGCGTCTTCCGTTTCGGCCCGCGACTGCGCCCGTCGCTGCAGGCGCTAAGAAAGCCACCCGTAGGATTTCCGTGCAGATCACCCGCTTCGACCTCCACAACGTGCGCAATCTGCAACCCACCTCACTGCGGCCAGGGCCCGGGCTGAATCTGCTGCTGGGCGATAACGGCGCCGGCAAGACCAGCGTGCTCGAGGGGCTGCACCTGATGGCCTACGGCCGCAGCTTCCGCGGACGGGTGCGGGATGGACTGGTGCAGCGCGGGCGCGACGCGGTCGAGCTCTACGCCGAGTGGCGCGAGGATCCTGCGCATCCGGATCGCATTCGCCGTGCCGGGCTTCGCCATACCGGTCAGGACTGGAGCGGCCGCCTGGATGGCGAGGACGTCGCCCAGCTCGGCGATCTGTGTGCCGCGCTGATGGTCGTCACCTTCGAGCCCGGCAGCCACGCGCTGATCTCCGGCAGCAGCGAAGTGCGGCGCCGGTTCCTCGATTGGGGACTGTTCCACGTGGAACAAGACTTCCTGCAGCAGTGGCGCCGTTATGCACGGGCGCTTCGGCAGCGCAATGCCCTACTGAAGTCCGGCGCCGGTGGCTCGCAGCTCGATGCATGGGATCACGAGCTCGCGGACGCGGCGCTACAGCTCGATACCCGGCGCGAGGCGTATCTGCAGCGGTTGCAGCTCGCGGTGCAGGCGGTTGCCGCGCAGGTGGCGCCGGCCCTCGGCACGCCGGAGCTGGTGTTCCTGCCCGGCTGGCGCCGCCAGGAGCTGTCATTGGCCGACGCGCTGATCGTGGCCCGCGATCGCGATCGCGCAGCAGGCCATACCAGCGTGGGACCGCATCGCGCCGACTGGCGGATCCGTTTCGACGACCGACCCGAACAGTCGCTGCTGTCGCGCGGCCAGGCCAAACAGTCTGCGCTGTGCTGTCTGCTCGCGCAGGCCCGGGACTGCGCCGACCGATTCGAGGGCCGATGGCCAGTGATCGCGCTCGATGACCTGGCCTCGGAGCTGGATCGACATCACCAGCGACAGGTCCTCGCGTATTTGCGGGATGCGGGCGCGCAGGTGTTGATCACAGGCACCGAGCGTCCGGAGCATTGGCCGGTCGAGGTGCTCGAAGACGCGATGACGTTCCACGTGGAACATGGCGTCGTCAGCCAGGCTTGAGTCCAGCTGTTGAGTTCGCCCAGTCGAGTGCGCTCAGGTTCCACGTGAAACATCGCGTGACGCAGTTTCGGCCCTTTGGCCCGCGCCGTGTTCCACGTGGAACACCGGCCGGAGAGATGGGCCCGAACTGCTATAATTCCGCCCTTGCGGCCCATTCCTGCCGCGTGCGACCGGTGCTCCGGACGCCGCGCACGGATGCCGCGCTCCCGGCCAGACAGCGAACCGAATGAGCGACGAGACGATCTCCAGCGGCGCCCCCGCCAATTCCGATTACGATTCCAGCCGAATCACCGTCCTGCGTGGCCTCGAGGCCGTGCGCAAGCGTCCCGGCATGTACATCGGCGACGTGCACGACGGCACCGGCCTGCACCACATGGTCTTCGAAGTCGTCGACAACTCGATCGACGAGGCGCTGGCCGGCCACGCTGACGACATCGTGGTGACCATCCATGAAGACGGCTCGGTGTCGGTGTCGGACAACGGCCGCGGTATTCCGGTCGACATCCAC
This sequence comes from Luteimonas fraxinea, assembly GCF_021233355.1. NCBI lineage: Bacteria > Pseudomonadati > Pseudomonadota > Gammaproteobacteria > Lysobacterales > Lysobacteraceae > Luteimonas > Luteimonas fraxinea. Next base: position 1,988,280 of record NZ_CP089507.1, read on the forward strand.
AAGGAAGAAGGGATCTCGGCGGCCGAGGTCATCATGACCCAGCTCCATGCCGGCGGTAAGTTCGACGACAACAGCTACAAGGTTTCGGGCGGCCTGCACGGCGTCGGTGTTTCGGTGGTCAACGCGCTGAGCGAGAAGCTCACCCTCGACATCTGGCGTGACGGCTTTCACCACCATCAGGAATACGCGATGGGCGAGGCGGTGTCGCCGGTCGAGCGCGGCGAGCCGTCCACCAAGCGCGGCACGCTGCTGCGTTTCTGGCCTGCCGTGGCGACGTTCTCCGACGTCACCTTCCACTACGACATCCTGGCCCGCCGCCTGCGCGAGCTGTCGTTCCTGAATTCCGGCGTCAAGATCAACCTCGTCGACCTGCGCGGCGACGGCCGTCGCGACCTGTTCGAGTACGAAGGCGGCATCCGCTCGTTCGTCGAGCATCTGGCCCAGCTCAAGACGCCGCTGCACCCGAACGTGATCTCGGTGACCGGCGAGCAGAACGGCATCACGGTCGACGTCGCCCTGCAGTGGACCGACGCCTACCAGGAAACGATGTTCTGCTTCACCAACAACATTCCGCAGAAGGATGGCGGCACCCATCTGATCGGCTTCCGCGCCGCGCTGACGCGCACGCTGACCAACTACATCGAACGCAACGGCATCGCCAAGCAGGCCAAGGTGGCGCTGTCGGGCGACGACATGCGCGAAGGCATGATCGCGGTGCTGTCGGTCAAGGTGCCGGATCCGAGCTTCTCCTCGCAGACCAAGGAAAAGCTGGTGTCCTCCGAGGTCCGCCCGGTGGTCGAGAGTGCCTTCGGCCAGCGCCTGCAGGAATTCCTCGACGAGAACCCGAACGAAGCCCGCGCGATCGCCGGCAAGATCGTCGACGCCGCCCGTGCCCGCGAGGCCGCGCGCAAGGCGCGCGACCTGACGCGCCGCAAGGGTGCGCTCGACATCGCCGGCCTGCCGGGCAAGCTGGCCGACTGCCAGGAGAAGGATCCGGCGTTGTCGGAACTCTTCATCGTCGAGGGTGACTCGGCGGGCGGCTCCGCCAAGCAGGGACGCAACCGCAAGAACCAGGCGGTGCTGCCGCTGCGCGGCAAGATCCTCAACGTCGAGCGTGCACGCTTCGACCGCATGCTCGCCAGCGCCGAGGTCGGCACGCTGATCACCGCGCTCGGTACCGGCATCGGCAAGGACGAGTACAACCCGGACAAGCTGCGCTACCACCGCATCATCATCATGACCGACGCCGATGTGGACGGATCGCACATCCGCACGCTGCTGCTGACGTTCTTCTACCGGCAGATGCCGGAGCTGATCGAGCGCGGCTACGTCTACATCGGCCTGCCGCCGCTGTACAAGATCAAGCAGGGCAAGAACGAGCTCTACCTCAAGGACGATGCCGCGCTCGACGTCTACCTCGCCGGCAACGCCGTCGAAGGCGCCGCGCTGACGCCGGCCGTGGGCGAGCCCGCGATCGAAGGTGCCGCGCTGGAGAAGCTGCTGCTGACCTTCGCCGCGGCCAAGGACACGATCGCCCGCAACGCGCACCGCTACGATCCGGCCGTCATGGAGCTGCTGCTCGACGTCGCGCCGATCGCGTCCGGTAGCGATGCCGAGATCGACACCGCGCTGCGTGCGCTCGAGGCTCGTCTGAACCAGAAGGGTCTGGGGCGCCCGCGCTTCAAGTTCGCGGTGCAGCCGGCCACCGAAGCGCGCGGCCCCGTGCTGACCATCGACCGCCAGCACATGGGCCTCGATGTCACGCAGTTGGTCCCGCTCGCCACGCTGGAAAGCGGCGAGCTCCGCACCATCGGCGAGGCCGCGCGCGAGCTGCACGGCCTGATCCGCGATGGCGCGCAGATCGTCCGCGGCAACCGCGCGCAGCCGGTGAAGTCCTTTGCCGAGGCGCAGGCCTGGTTGCTCGAGGAGGCCAAGCGCGGCCGCCAGATCCAGCGCTTCAAGGGTCTTGGCGAAATGAATCCCGAGCAGCTCTGGGACACCACGGTGAACCCGGACACCCGTCGCCTGCTGCAGGTGCGGATCGAAGACGCGGTGGCCGCGGACGAGATCTTCAGCACGCTGATGGGCGATGTCGTCGAGCCGCGTCGCGCATTCATCGACGACAACGCGCTCAAGGTCGCCAATCTCGACGTCTGAACCGTCGTGTCCGCCGGACCGTGCGCCTCCGTATGGAGGCCGCGGTTGACGGCGCGTTAATCCACGTCGTTCTAAAACGTGGGTTCTTGAACAGGGGTCTCCTCATGAAAACGCCTATCGCGGCGCTCGCTGCGGCTGTGTTGCTTGCCGGCTGTGCGACCACCACGTCCCCGACCGGACGTACCCAGTACGTCGGCGCCGTCTCACAGGCCCAGCTCAACCAGATGGGCGAGCAGGCATTCGCCGAGACCAAGACCCAGATGCGCGCCTCGACCGATGCGAAGCAGCAGGCCTATGTGCGCTGCATCGTCACCGACATCGTCCGCGAACTGCCGGCCAACTGGCAGCAGCTCAACTGGGAATCGGTGGTGTTCGTCGACGACAACCCGAACGCGTTCGCGCTGCCGGGCGGCAAGGTCGGTGTGCACACTGGCATCCTCAAGGTCGCGCAGAACCAGGACCAGCTGGCCGCGGTGATCGCGCACGAGATCGGCCACGTCTACGCCAACCACCACGACGAACGCATCACCCGCCAGATGGGCGCGCAGGGTCTGCTGGGCGTCGCGGGCGCTGCGCTGGGCTCGCGCTACGGCGAAGGCGCGCAGCAGTCGGCGAACCAGCTCGGCGGTGCCGCGCTGCAGACGACGTTCCTGCTGCCCGGCACGCGCACGCAGGAGACCGAGGCGGACGTCGTCGGTCAGGATCTGATGGCCAAGGCCGGGTTCGATCCGCGCGCGGCCGTCGGCCTGTGGCAGAACATGATCGCGGCCAGCGGCGGCAGCCGTCCGCCGCAGTGGCTGTCGACGCATCCCAATCCCGAGAACCGCATCAGCGAACTGCAGACGCGCGCGGCGAGCCTCGTACCGACCTACGAGCAGGCGCAGGCCGCAGGCAAACGTCCGCGCTGCGGTTGAGCGCGTTTCACTCGCGCCTGCACGCATCTCCGCAACCATCGGGCGATAATCGCCGTATCCAGACTCCGGCCCCCGGCGTACCGCGGGCCACCTGCCAATCGAGGTGTTCCATGTCGAAGTCCCGCATGTCCCAGCAGGCGCTCGCCGCTGCCCTGACCACTGCTCTGCTCGCATTCGCGGCGCCGTCGATGGCGCTCGCGCAGGACGAAGGCAGCGACCGCAGCAGCCGCGCCGACCGTTCTTCGCGCAGCGCCGATCGCAGCGAGCGCCGCAGCTCGCGTCAGGCGCCGCAGAAGGCCGAGGCGCTATATCCCAACAGCAGCCGCCAGGAGCCGGGCGTGTCCGCCAGCCAGCGTCTGCTCAAACAGCTCAATACGCTCTCTGAAGCGAGCAATGCGTCCGACGCGGCGAAGGGTCTGCCGGTCGCCGACGAGATCCTCGCCAATGACGCCGCGAACACCTACGACAAGTCGATGGCGGGCCTGCTCGCCGGCCAGCTGCTCCTCAACGAGGACAATGATCGCGCGATCGCCTATCTCAACCAGGCGATCGAAACCGGCGGTCTCGACAACAACAACCACTTCCAGGCGATGCTGATCGTCTCGCAGCTGCAGGCGCAGGACGACAAGTACGACCAGGCGCTCGCGTCGCTCGACCGCTACATCACCGAGTCGGGTTCGACCGATCCCAAGGACCAGGCGCTCAAGGGCAATCTGCTCTATCGCCTCGAGCGCTATCCGGAGGCGATCGCGACGCTCAAGCCGCTGGTCGATGCGGGCGGTGAAGTCGATCCGCAGTGGCAGCAGATTCTGATGGCGTCCTACGCCGAATCGGGCAACAGCGCCGAAGCTACGCGTCTCGCCGAACAGGTCGCACAGGCGACGCCGGACGACAAACGTTCGCAGGTCAATCTCGCGGTGTCGTATCTGCAGACCGATCAGAACGACAAGGCGATCGAAGTGTTCGAGCGTCTGCGCGCAGCGGGTCAGCTCACCGAAGAGAGCGAGTACCGCAACCTCTACGCGCTGTATCTCAACAGCGAGAACAAGGAACGCGAAGCGATCGCGGTGATCAACGAAGGCCTGCAGAAGAACATCCTCAAGGAGGATTACCGCACGATGGCGGCACTCGGTCAGGCAAACTATTTCAGTGAGCAGATCGAACCTGCGATCGCTGCATGGCGCAAGGCCGCACCGCTCGCGGAGAACGGCGATACGTACCTCAATCTCGCACGCGTGCTGCACCAGGAAGGGCGTGCGGACGAAGCGAAGGAAGCGGCGCGTCAGGCCATTGCAAAGGGCTTGAAATCCAACACAGACGCCGAGCGCATCATCTCGGGTCGTTAAAAAAAAGTTGCCGGAATTACGGATGGTACTGGCCACTTGGATTGGTATAAGCTTTAGGGTTCCTGCCGACCGAACAGGTTGGCAGTTCAACTTTTCCACCGGGGTTTCGGCCCCGGCCTCACCAGAGTTCTCCGCATGACGCAACGCTCGACGACGACCGACAGGAACGACGAAGACGAGGGCCTGAACTGGGGCCGCATCGCCGGCTTCACGATGGTGGTCGCGTTCCACGCCGCTGCGATCATGCTGCTGCTCGCGCCCGTCAATCCGCCGAACGCTGCAGCGCAGGAAGAAGCGGCCACGCGTGTCGTGATCATCGAACCGCCACCGCCGCCGCCCCCGCCGCCGCCGCCGCCGCCGGAACCGCCTAAGCCGACGCCGATCAAGGAACTGACCCCGCCGCGTCCGACACCGGTGCCGCCGCCGCCGGAATCGCCGCCGGTCGTGTTCGACGATCCGTCGCCGATGGATACGCCGGCTCCGCCGCCCGCACCGCCGTCGCCGCCTGCACCGTCTGCCGATATCGGCGCCAGCGTCGACATCTCGTCGAAGAACATGAATCCGCCGCGTTACCCGCCTGCCGCTGCACGCGCGCAGATCGAGGGCACGGTGATCCTGGTCATCGACGTCGACGCCAACGGCAACGTCACCAACGTGTCGGTCGAGAAGTCCAGCCGCAATCGTGATCTCGACCGCGCTGCGATCGAAGCCGCACGCAAGTGGTCATTCGCACCGGCCATGTCGAATGGCCAGCCGGCCGCAGGTCGCGTCCGCGTTCCGGTCGACTTCAACCTCGGCTGATCGATTCCGCTGTATCCGATACACCGGCGTTCTTCGAAACGTCGACACTTACGCGTCAACGTTCCACTCTTCAAACCACTACATCTAGAAGGTAAGCGTCATGCTGCAGGAAACCACCAACGCCGCTGTGTCCAACGCTGCCGGTCTGGAGTCGATGGGCTTCGCTGACATGATCGAGCACATGGACGCGGTCAACTGGACCGTGCTCATCGTTCTGATCGTGATGTCGGCCATGTCGATCTTCTGGATCATTTTCAACGCCATCAAGGCTGCGCGCCTGAAGGGCAGCACCGATCGCGTGATCAACACGTTCTGGGAAACCCCGAACGCGCAGGACGCGATCCGCTTCATGGAAGAGCAGCCGAAGAGCGAGCCCTTCTCGAAGGTCGCCCTCGACGCCGCACAGGCCGCCGCGCATCACCAGCGTCATGAAGGTTCGCGTCTGGTCGAGTCGCTCAACCGTTCGGAATTCGTCGATCGCGCCCTGCGTCAGGCCGTGACCCGCGAATCGCTGAAGCTCGAAGACGGTCTGACCGTTCTCGCCACCGTCGGTGCGACCGCGCCGTTCGTGGGTCTGCTCGGTACGGTGTGGGGCATCTATCGCGCCCTGATCCGCATCGGTGCCAGCGGCCAGGCCGACATCGGCGCAGTGGCTGGTCCCGTCGGCGAAGCGCTGATCATGACCGCCATCGGTCTGGGCGTCGCGATCCCGGCAGTGCTCGGCTACAATTTCTTCGTCCGTCTGAACCGCGGTACGAACAACAAGCTCGACACCTTCGCGCACGATCTGCACGACTTCTTCGCCACCGGTTCGCGCGTCGGCGAGACGCCGGCTCCGGCCAAGGTCTAAGAAGCGCGCACGTCAGTAGCGACAACGGAGTTCAGATATGGCTTTCAGCTCAGGTGGTGGCAACGACAAGGTCAACGCCACGATCAACATCGTCCCGCTTGTCGACGTCATGCTGGTGCTGCTGATCATCTTCATGGTCACGGCACCACTGATGGCGCACAAGGTGCAGGTCGAGTTGCCGGAAGCTAACCTCGACGAGCGGCCGGAAAACGCACCAGGCCCGACGCCGCTGACGGTAGCGGTCACCGAAACCGGTGACATCTACCTCAACGACGAGCCGGTGACGCTCCAGCTGCTGGAGAGCGCTTTCTCGGTCGAGGCCCAGAAGACGCCGCAGCCGCCGGTCAACATCCGTGGCGACTCGACGACGAAGTACCGGACGGTCAACGAGGTCGTCAACACTGCGCAAGCCCAAGGCATGCGCAAGGTTGGCTTCATCGCCACGGTCGAAAACAGGTAAACCGGAGCAACACGCATGGCATTTTCATCCGGTGGCGAAGGCCCGATGGCCGACATCAACATCATTCCGCTCTGCGACGTGATGTTGGTGCTGCTGATCATCTTCATGGTGACGGCGCCGAAGGCTTCCTATCCAATCGACATCGATCTCCCGCAGCGTTCGACGACGCCGCCGGAGAATCCGGTGGAACCACCGGAGCCGATCCGGCTGCGCATCGACGGTTCGGGCCAGATCTTCTGGAACGACAGTCCGACGCCAGTCTCGGCACTGCGCAACATGATGGAGTCGGAAGTCCAGCGTGACCCGACCAATCAGCCGACGCTCGAGATCGACACCAGCGGCGACGCCGATTACGGCGTGCTGGCCAAGGTGTTGGCGGAAGCGAAGAACGCGCAGATGCAGAAGATCGGCTTCGTGGCGGCTCAGTAATACGCGACAAACATCGGCGCGGGCCTGCAGCACGCGCCGGTGATCGATGCAGTGATTTGAACGCCGCCCTCGGGCGGCGTTTTTTTGTGCGATCCCATGACTCGTGACATGGAGTCAACGCACGAATGCGATGGATCCGACGCGCGTGGACGCGCATCGTTCTGCTGTCGGAATCAAGAGACGGCGTGGAGCCGCTGCGCTGAAAATCAGCGGGAGCGGTGTGTTGCGATCAGGCGATCGGATCGAACACGTGGATCAGGCGCGTGCGGCCACCGCGTCGGTGATCGCGAGATAGCGACGTACCGTCGTGTCGAGGCCGTCGTACAAGGCCTCACCGATCAGCGCGTGGCCGATCGAGACTTCGTCGATACCGCCGAGCGCCGCTAGAAACGCACCGAGATTGGCCTGGCTCAGATCATGGCCGGCGTTGACGCCGAGTCCCGCGGCGTGTGCTTGGCGCGCGGTCGTCACGAATGCGGGCAGGGCCGTTTCCGGCGTGCCCGCGTCGAAGGCTTCGGCCCACGGACCGGTGTAGAGCTCGATGCGATCGGCGCCGCTGGCGCGCGCGGCTTCGATGTCGGCGCCGGCATCGGCGAACAGGCTGACGCGGCAGCCGAGATCGCGGAATGCAGCGACCAGCGGAATCAGCGCGTCGCGCTCGCGTGCGAAATCGAAGCCGTGGTCCGAGGTGAGCTGTGCGTCGCCGTCGGGCACCAGGGTGACCTGCGCCGGACGTGTGTCTTCGCACAGCGCGAGCAGCCCCGGATACCCGTCGCGCGGTGGCGCGAACGGGTTGCCTTCGATGTTGAACTCGACGCCGCGCTCTGCCGTCAGTTTTGCCAGTGCACGCACGTCGTCCGCGCGGATATGCCGGGCATCGGGCCGCGGATGCACGGTGATGCCGTGCGCGCCGGCGTCGAGACACGCACGTGCCGCGCGCACGACCTCGGGATCGCGGCCGCCGCGCGAATTGCGCAGCACCGCGATCTTGTTGACGTTGACACTGAGCCGGGTCACGGACCGGCGGGTGGCGTGCGGGCCGGATCGTCGACCGGCGATGTCGCGGCCGCGCGGCGGGCATCGGCCTGTTCGCGCAGACGACGCAGTTCCGCCGGGTCGACCATCATCGCTTCGCTGCGGCTCTGGTTGCCGACGCGTTGCGCCAGCAGGCCGAGCACACCGATCACGACGAACACGAGCGACAGCACCAGCGCGATCGCCGCGAGCGGGACCGACGTGGTGGTGAACGCGATGACGACCGCGCCGAGCGCGAGCAACAGGAACAACCAGGGCATGGGACGGGCTCCGCCTGACGTGTCCGCGAGTCTAAACCAGTCGCCGGCCGGAACCGGCGTTGCCATGTACTCCGCAGCGACGAACGCGCCACTGGCGCGATGGACGCAGCGCGTCTTGCGGGCGTGTCCCAAGTGATGGCTTTTCGAAGCGTCGGGCACGGCGTCATGGTGCGGAGGACCGTTCAAGCGCAATGAATCGCATCGCGGCCTTGCCGTGATCGGGCGGATGCGGAACCAAGGGCGGCGATTTTCCAGCGGCCGACGGCGTTCCCCGATCCGTCCGTACCTTGTGCACCGCGAATGGCGAATACGATCGCCGTCGCTGCGCTTCACGCTTTTTGCGGCCGCAGATAGTAGCGATCCGCGGTCAGAAGCCTAGGACAAGGCCGATCAACCCCGTCTTTGCCCGTCATTCCCGCGAAGGCGGGAATCCAGTGACTTGCCAGCCATTCAACAGAAAAACGCTGGATTCCCGCCTTCGCGGGAATGACGAATGTTTCAGCGTCGCCCTACAGCAGCGGCGAGCACAGCCGGGCGAGGGCTTCGGGCAGGCGTGCGCTCAGCAGCGGGCGGTGGCGGCCGCGCTGGACGCGCGGGGCATTGGCGAACTCGCGTTCGATGTACTGCGCGAGCGCCGCCGCCATGCCGGGGTCGTCGAACAGCACCGAGACCTCGAAGTTGAGCCGGAAGCTGCGGTGGTCGAAGTTGGCGCTGCCGATCAGGGCGAGATGGTCGTCGACCAGCAGCGTCTTGCTGTGCAGCAGGCGCGAACGGTACTCGTAGATCTTCACGCCCGCGACCAGCAGCTGGCCGAAGTAGGAACGCGCGGCCAGCGTCACCAGCTTCGAGTCGCTGGTCTTCGGCACCAGCAGGCGCACGTCGAGTCCGGCGAGTGCGGCCGAGGTCAGCGCCATCATCGCGGCCTCGCCAGGCACGAAGTACGGCGTGGTCATCCAGACGCGGTGTTTCGCGGCGTGGATCGCGCCGACGTGCGCGCGATGGATCGCTTCCCAGTTCGAATCCGGGCCCGAAGTCAGCACCTGGGTGCGGATCGGACCGGCATCGGCGGGCGGCGTCTGCCGTTCGACGTCGGCGAGAAAATCGCGTCGGCCGGTGGCGTAGGCCCAGTCCTCGGCGAACACCAGCTGCAGCACGCGCACCGACTTGCCGACCAGACGCATGTGCAGATCGCGATACGCATCGCTGCGCAGGCGCTCGTCTTGCTCGTCGGTGATGTTCATGCCGCCGGTGTAGCCGATGCGGCCGTCGATCACGACGATCTTGCGATGCGTGCGCAGGTTGGTCCACGGCCGCCGCCAGATGCGCCCGAAGCGCATCGGATGGAACCAGGCGAGTTCGCCGCCGGCGTCGAGCAGCGGAGCGAAGAACTTGCGCGAGGCCTTCGAGCCCACGAAGTCGAGCAGCACGCGCACGTGCACACCGGCGCGCGCGCGTTCGACCAGTGCATCGCGCAGCGCGGCGCCAGTCGTGTCGGGTTCGTAGATGTAGTACTCGAGATGCACGTGGTGTTCGGCGCGCGCGATGTCTGCGAGCAGCGCGGTGTACTTCGCCGCGCCGTCGACCAGCAGTTCGACTTCGGCCGAGGATGTCGCCGGCAATCCGGTCGTCGCCTGTCCCAGTCGAACGAGTTCGGCGGCCTCGCCCTCTTCGGCTTCGATCTGCGTGCTGCGCATCGACGCGCGGCTGTGGCTGCGGCGCAGACGGTTGCGGCGGATCTTCTGCGGTCCGAACACGTGATAGACCAGAAAGCCCACGTACGGCAGCAGGGCGAGACCCAGCAGCCAGCTCAGCGTCGCGACCGGCTCGCGCTTCTGCAGCACGATCCACATGCCCAGCACCACCAGATACAGCGCCCAGCCCACGGTCAGCAGCGTCACGAGGTGCGGCATGGTCGCGAACGACTCCCAGGCGCGCTGCAGGGTTGCGGACATGGAGGACTCGACGACGGCGCCGATCGCGCCGCGCACAGGGTAGCGGCGCACTACGCCGAACGCGTCGTCGTCAACGCGCTGTGACGTGTGACACGGGGGTGTTGCATCCGTGCAACACCCGTGCAGCCGCGCCATGGCGCGGTTTAAGGCGTCCGCGACCCTTGGCTGCTGTAACAGCTGGCGACGCTATCCCCGGCGCCATTCTGCCTCGAAAGATGCAAGCGATTGATCTGCAAGGATAAAAAGACTTGGCACGCGCTCTGCGTTGACTCCCTCGCTGAAGAACCGGGAGACGACGATGCGCCATCCAATCCAGACGGGCCTGATCCTGCTGCTGCCGTGCCTCGCACTGGCCGCAGGCACGGCGCACGCCGCCGGTGCGCGCGCCGGCGTGCAGCCGACGCCCGGCGAGATGGTGTTGCTGCGCGACGTCAGCGCCCGCCATGCGGTGCGCCAGGCGCCCCCGGGCATCGGCCTGATCGTCGACCCGACACCGAACCGGCAGCTGATGCCGTCGCTGCCCGGCGGTGAACTGAGCGACGCCGACTTCCTTTCGCTCGACACCGGCAACCAGGTGCAGGGCGCGATGCGTGGCGACGGCGGTATCGCCGCGCCAGTGACGCGCGTGTTGACCGGCACGCTCGGCGGCGGCGCGAATGCACGCGACGCCAGCGGCATCCAGGGCGCCGGCACGCTCGGCGCCGCGACCGGCGGTGTCTCGGGCATGGTCACTGGCGCAACCCGCGGCATCGGCAGCCAGATCACCGGCGCGCTGTCGCAGATGCCGTTCGCCCAGCCGGCGAATGGAGGCGGGCCGTGATCCGCATCGCCACCTGCCTCGCGCTGGGCCTGCTCGCCGCCGCGCCGGTGCTCGCCGCGGACGACTACCCGGCGATGCTCGGCTACCTCACGCAATCGCGCGTGGACGGCAACGCGTTCACCGGCGCGTCCGGCGCGATCGCGATCAACGTCGCCGCCGGCGATCTCAACCAGCAGGCGAACCTGCGTGCGATCGCGGTCGGCACGCATGCGATCGCCGATGTCGACGTGCGCCAGTCGCGCCGTCGCGACTTCGCGACCTCACCCGATACGGCCACGGCCGTCATCGCCGGCAACACGCTTGCTGGCGCGTCGGGCATCGCATCGATCAATCAGGCCAGTGGAGCCGGCAACGCGTCGTTCAACGCGGTGTCGCTCGCACTGGCGCAACAGGGCATACGCGAAAGCGACGACGACAGCTCGCTGTCGGCGGCGTTCGCGTCGGCGGGGCAACAGCACGGTTTCGAACACGGGGGCGCGACATCGAATCGTCGCGTGGCGTCCGTCGAGTCCACTGCGCTGCAGGGCTTCGAAGGTGTGTTGCAGCTCAACCAGGTCGCGGGATCCGGGAACGACACCGGCAACACGCTGGCGATGTCGATCCAGGCGGGGCCGTGACCGGGCACTTCAACGGGAACTCCACGAGAGCAGACGAGAGAGAGATCACAGACATGAAGACCATCAAGACCACCCTGCTGGCGATTGCCGTCAGCGCTGCCGGTGTCGGCACAGCCCAGGCGCAGACCTACTACGACTGGACCGTCATCGATCACGACATCACTGTCGACGACACCCGCAATTACGAAACCAACGTCACCAACACCAATACCGAGGTCAACACGACGGTCAACCAGACCCAGGACTGGACCCAGACCATCGATCAGAGCCTCACCGAGTCCTACAACATCGACGTGAACCAGTCGGTGGACCAGAGCCTGACCGAGACCGTCGATCGCAGCCTGACCGAGGCCTACGACATCAGCGTCAACGACGCGTTCAACCGCGAGGTCAACCAGCAGGTCGACCAGAGCCTCGACGAGGCCCATCGCATCCGCACCAACCAGGTGTACGAGAACATCGATCGCACCGAGAACGTGAGCTCCGACGTGCGTCGCGAGCGCAACGAACACGGCGTGTCGGTGAACCTCGAGAAGGATCTGTCGCTGAGCTCGGACATCGCCTTCACCGGCGACCCGACGATCACCGGCAGCATCGATCTCGACTCGGCTGCGATCGCCGTCGTCGACAACCGCCAGTCGGTCAGCGGCAACCTCGGCCTCAACGAAGTGGTCGAGAACACCGCCGGCATCGCCGACGACGTGGGCTCGGAAGCGTCGGGCAACCTGCTGTTCAACGTCGCCGCTGGCGACAACAACGTGCAGGACAACGCTGCGGCGCTGTCGGCCGCCGACGCGGGCTTCGCGTTCGGTCTCGCCGACGCCGAAGTGTTCGTGAACCAGACCGGCAGCGGCAACATCACGATGAATGAAGGCGTGACCAACGCGGCCAGCCTCGGCGGCAATGCGTTCTCGGCGGCGACCGGCAACATCGGCGTCAACATCGCCTCGGGCAACAACAATGCGCAGAAGAACGCGATGGCCGCTTCGGTCGCCACCGCTGCCTATGCGCAGGCCAGCGTCAGCTCCAACCAGGCCTCGTCGGGCAACATGACGTCGAACGCCGGCAGCTACGAGTCCTTCACTGACAGCACCGAAATGACGATGAGCGGCACGCTCAGCGGCGGCTCGATCGCGGTCGGCTACGGCGGCTACGAAGGCAGCACCAGCGGCACCACAGAGTCGACCGGCAACGCCTATCAGCAGTCGAACTTCTACGCCGACATGTGGCAGGGCGAGAACCATCCGAACGGCCCGGTCATCGGCCATGCGGACTACGACAACGACAGCCAGGGTGCGATCGAGAATCCGGGCCGTCCGGGTATCGGCGGACTGGCGTTCGACACCGACTCGGAAGGCTCTTACGAGGGTTCCGAATCCGGCGAACTGGCCTTCATCGAACTGGGCTACACCGAGCTGGAAGCGTCGCTCAGCGGCGAGATCAGCACGACCCAGTGGGTGTCGGTTGCGGCAACCAACGATGCCAGCCTGTCGGGCAGCGCCTTCAGCGCGGCCTCGGGCAACATCGGTGTGAACGTGGCGGCGGGTACCGGCAATCTGCAGGCCAACAGCCTGTCGATGGCGGTCGCGCAGCCGGGCGCAGCGGCCCCGCCTCCGGGCGGTGGTGGCGGCGAGTAAGCGCCCACGAGGTGTGACGTCCGGTCTGCCCCCAGACCGGGCTTCTCCCGGAAGCCCCGCGCCACATGCCCCGTGGCGCGGGGCCTTCCTTTCGAAGGTCGTGGCTTCCATTGCCGGAGGCTGGTGTCAGGTCCGGCAATGGAAGACACGCGATGCGCGCAACGCGCATCAGGAGTCGAACGCAATGATCCGCAGTCTTTCCGGCATCGCAGTGGCCTTGCTCGCGCTGGCCAGCCCCGTGCGGGCGGCCGACGTGGCCTTCCAGGGCATCCTGCCCAATGGCGCGGTGATGCCGGTCAACGTGGAAAGCATGCGCGAGGCGCGCTACCGCAACATCGTGCGCCAGCACACCGATTACAGCTGCGGCGCTGCCGCATTGGCGACGGTGCTCAAGTTCGCCTACCGGCTCGATGTCGACGAGGCGACCGTCATCGAAGGAATGATGGGCCTGGCCGATCCGCAAGTCGTGCAGGCACGCGGCTTCTCGCTGCTGGACATCAAGCGCTACGTGGAATCGCTGGGCATGCGCGGTCGCGGGTATCGCATCGAGGAAGACCGGCTGCGCGCGCTGCGGGTGCCGGGCCTAGTGCTGATGGACGTGCGCGGCTTCCGCCACTTCGTCGTGCTCAAGCAGATCAGCGGCGACTACGCGGAAGTCGCCGACCCGATCCTCGGCAACCGCAGTGTGCCGATGGCGGAGTTTCTCGAGTCGCGGCCGTCGCGGGCCATTTTTATCGTCATAGGAAGTGACTTCGACCGTTCGACCGCGCTGCTGCAGCCGGTCGAGCGCCCGAGCGCGAAGCGGTTGTTCGCGCGTCAGGGACCGGTGACCGATGCCGAGCTGCTGGATTTCGGCTTCAGCCACGCGGACCTGTTCTGACAGGAGACATGAGATGCGTAACTACACGACATGGCTGGTGGCCATCGCCCTAGGCGCGAGCGTCGCGCCGGCGTGGTCCAGCGACGACACGACATCGACGCACGCCAGTGGCCTGCGCGAAATTCCCGATAGCGAACTCGGCGCGATGCGTGGCCGCTACATCGTCGGCGACAACCGCGTCGCCTGGTTCGGCGTGACCATGGTGTCGAACTGGGTCACCAGTGCCGGCCAATCGATCCAGAGCGCGGTGAAGCTGGGCTTCGATCTGCGCGGCGCGAAGCCGGAAGTCAGCTTCCAGCCCAGCGTCACCATCACCGAGCAGACGCCGGCACTGGCCGCGACTGCGGGCACCGGCGAAGTGGACGCATCCGGCCTCGCCGATGTCGGCGGACTCGTGCAGAGCGTGCAGGTCGCCGGCGATGGCAACATCGCGCGCAACGGCATGTCGCTGCAGGTGCGCGATGGCGAGGTTCCCGTCGCGGCCGCGAACACCAGCAGCACGACGGTCGCCGACATGACGCTCAACGGCGCGCATGCACGCGCGTCGCTCGAGGACGGCGGCGTACGGATCCTGCTGCAGGTGGCCGGTCAGGGCGCCGCCGAGCAGTGGATCGATGCAGGTTCGATCGGCCAGAGCATCCAGCTCGCCGGCAACGGCCAGGCGGTCGGCAACCAGTTGCAGCTGGATCTCGTGCGCCAGTCGGTGCCGTCCAGCCAGACCATCCACCAGAACCTGATCCAGGCGATCGGCATGACACGTGCCGGCGGCATCTGAAACAGGCACAGACACGCGTCGATGCGGGAGGGGCACCTTGAAATCGACACCGACATGCGCGCGACGGCCATTGGCCCTCGCGCTGGGACTGGCACTGCTGTGCCCGTCGATCGGCATGGCGCAGGACGCCGGGCAGATCACCGCCGAGGACCGCGCGCGCATGCAGCAGTTGCTGCAGGAGCTGCAGTCGCTGAAGCAGGACTACGCGCAGGAAGTGCGCCGGCTGCGCGAACTGGACATGCAGATCCAGGCGCTGCAGGCGCGCGTCGCGGGCGTGGCACCGGCCATCGCACCGCGTGACGCGCCGCAGATGGCGGCGCAACCGGGCGCGCCTGCGCCGGTGTCGTCGATGGCATCGTCCAGTCCGCCACCGTTGCCGGCCAACGCGGCCGCGGCGCCGGCATCGCGCGGCGACGAAGGCTACGCCAGCACCGCCGAAGACGCGCAGCGCGCCCAGGACACCGACTCGCGCAGCGTCGCCGACGTCAAACAGCAGAGCACCGCGCTGTTCAATCGCCGGCTCACGCTCGAGAACGGCATCAGCTACAACCGCTACGACCGCAAGCAGGTCACGCTCAACGGCTTCCTCGCGCTGGACGCGATCTTTCTCGGCAACATCGCGATCGAGAACGTCGAGTCCGACACGGTGAACTACAACTTCGCTGCGCGCTGGGGCGTCAGCCCGCGCCTGAGCTTGAACCTCGACGTGCCCTACATCGCGCGCAAGACCGTTTACCAGAAGGGCGGCGCCGGTGGTGCTGCGGCAGCGATCGCACAGGAAGAAACCGACGGCCACGGCCTGGGCGACATCAGCGCCAGCGCGAACTGGAAACTGTTCGGCGAACGCGGCCCCTGGCCGGAGACCGTGCTCAATGTAGGCGTCACCGCGCCGACCGGCCGAGAGCCCTACGGCATTCCGTGGCGCGTGCTCGAACGCGACTCCGACAACTTCATCCGCTTCGCGGTGCCCGAGGAACAGCCCACCGGCAACGGTCTGTGGCAGGCGACCGTGGGCCTGTCGGCGGTCAAGACCACCGACCCGGCGATCCTGTTCGGCAACGTCGGTTACGTGCGTTCGTTCGGCAAGGACTTCGGCGATCTCGACAACAATCCGGACACGACGAATCCCGGTCGTGTCGAGCTGGGCGATGCGTTCTACTTCGGCGCCGGCGTCGCGTTCGCGTTCAACGAACGCACCAGCCTGAGCATCTCCTTCAGCGATCGCCTCAACGCACGCGCGCGCACGCGCTACGAAGGTGCCGACTGGATGAAGCTCATCGGCAGCGATGCGAATGCCGCGACGATGAGCCTGGGCGTGACCCACGCGATGACACCGAACGCGACCTTCGTCGGCGTACTCGGTATCGGCCTGACCCCGGATGCGCCGGACTTCAATCTGACGGTGAAGGTGCCCTACGCGCTGTAGGGCGCGTGCTTCGCAGCCCGCTTCATAGGATGGCTAGAGCGCAGCAAAACCCATCGTCTATGCGCGATCAGGCCTCGGTCGGATCGATCGCAGGCACGCGCGTGATCGGCGTATGCGTCGACATCGCGACCACGCGATGGATGTCGCTACGCTCTGCCCATCCTGCGGTGCGGCTTCACACAGTCCGTGGTGTCAGCGGAACGCCTCGAGCGACACGCCGTGCTTGCGACACAGCCGGTAGATCGTCACACGCGACACGCTGAGCCGACGCGCGCTGGCGCTGACGTTGCAGCCGGTCGCGCGCAGCGCGTCGACCAGGGCGTCGTGTTCGGTGCGATCGCGATGATGATCGAGTGCGACCACCTGCGCGTTCGCGCCGAGTTGCAGGTCCGCCGGTTCGATCAGCGCGTGCTCGGCGACCACCGCGGCGCGACGCACGCGGTTGAGCAGTTCGCGCACATTGCCCGGCCACGCATGCTGGCGCAGGCATTGCCGCGCGGCCGCGCTGAAACCGCGCGCCTGCACGGAATGACCCGCGCGGAATTCATCCAGGAACTGGCGCGCGAGCAGTTCGACATCGGCGCCGCGCGCACGCAGCGGCGGCAGTTGCAGCCGCAATACATCGAGGCGGTAGTACAGATCCTGACGGAACCGGCCGGCAGCGATCGCCGCTTCCAGATCCACGTGGGTCGCGGCGAGCACGCGCACGTCGACGCGGATCGCGTGATTGCTGCCGACGCGCTCGATCGTGCCTTCCTGTAGCACCCGTAGCAGATTGGTCTGCGCATCGAGCGGCAGATCACCGATCTCGTCGAGAAACACGGTGCCGCCATCGGCCGATTCGAACAGACCCATGCGCCGCGTCGCCGCGCCGGTGAACGCGCCGCGTTCGTGGCCGAACAGTTCCGACTGCACCAGCGTCGGCGAGATCGCGCCGCAGTTCATCGCCACGAACGGACGCGCGCGCCGGCCGGACAGATCGTGCAGGGCATGCGCCGCGAGTTCCTTGCCGGTGCCGGACTCGCCGGTGATCAGCACCGGCAGTTCGACGTCGGCGTAGCGGTGCAGCAGGGCGCGCACGCCGAGCATCACCGCGCTCTCGCCGCCGACGCTGGCGATGTCGCGCCGCGGGCTGGTCAACAAGGTGGCAAGCGCGGCATCGAGGCGCTGCGGATCGAGCGGCTGCGGCAGGCGTCCACCACAGCGCGCCAGCACGCGCAGGCAGACCGGATCGCTCGCATCGACGGTGTCGTCGACCAGCGCCAGGCTCGGCAGGTCGGCGTGCTCGGCGAGGATCCGTTCGAATGTGGCCAGGCGCACCGCATCCGCGCCGCGCAGGTCGACGATCGCGATCACCTGATCGCCGCCGCGCATGCCGACTTGGACGCTGACTTCCGGACAGGCCACGCGCAGGTGCCAGCCGCTGGCCGCGAACACGGCTTCTTCGCGTGGGCCCGGGGTGCCGAACCAGACCGCGCAGCGTTGTACGCGCGGCGCCGTCATCGATGCCATGGCGCAGCCCCGCGCAGCCGTGCGGACGGACCGGCCAACGCCGGCGCGAAACGGTCAGACATGCCCCCTCTCCATTCGATGCCCCGAGTGTCAGTCCGTCCAACGCCGGGAGCGTCCGGGGGCGGACAGACATCGCACGCGTATTCACGTGGGCCCGGGTCGCAGGGGTTGAGACGGCCACCGGCGACACTGCCCGCATGAGTTCTCGCGCGCCGCCCCCCGTTTCCGTCGCCCTGAAAGGCCGCGGCAGTGCGTCGTGGGTCGCCGGGCGTTTCGAAAAGCGATCCGCGATCGCCGAGGACGACGGCTGGGACGCGCTGCAAAGCCTGCAGGACGACGCGATCTCGCCGGCGACCGTCGTCACCGAAGAGCGCGCGCGCAGCATCGTCAGCCGCAACACTTCGCCCGATATCAGCTTCTCGCAGTCGGTCAATCCGTATCGCGGCTGCGAGCATGGCTGCGTGTACTGCTTCGCCCGGCCCTCGCACGCCTATCTGGACCTGTCGCCCGGGCTGGACTTCGAGACCCGGCTGTTCGCCAAGACCAACGCCGCCGAGCGCCTGCGCGCCGAGTTCGCCCGCCCTGGCTATGTCTGTTCGCCGATCGCGCTGGGCATCAATACCGACGGCTACCAGCCGATCGAACGCCGCTACGGGCTGACCCGGTCGCTGATCGAGGTCATGGCCGAGGCGCGGCACCCTTTCAGCATCGTCACCAAGAGCGCCAACGTGGTGCGCGACCTCGACCTGCTGGCGCCGATGGCGGCCGACGGTCTGGTCACGGTGCACTTCTCGGTGACCTCGCTCGACAACCGCCTCTCGGCCCGCATGGAGCCGCGCGCCGCCGCCCCGCACGCGCGGCTGCGGGCGATGCGCGCGCTGCACGAGGCCGGCGTGCCGGTCGGCGTGATCGTGGCGCCTGTGGTGCCGGCGATCAGCGACTCGGAACTCGAAGCGATCCTCGCCGCCGCGCGCGAGGCCGGTGCCGGGAGCGCCGGCTACGTGCTGCTGCGGTTGCCGAACGAGCTCAAGGCGGTCTGGCGCGAGTGGCTGCAGCTGCACTACCCCGAGCGCGCCGCCCACGTCATGAGCCTGCTGCAGCAGCTGCATGGCGGGCGCGACTATGACAGCACCTTCGGCCATCGCATGCGCGGGCAAGGGCCGTTCGCCGATCTGATCGCCGCCCGCTTCGCCCGGGCGCGACGCACGCTCGGCTTCGCGCGTCTGCCGCCGCTGCGGACCGACCTGTTCGCGCCACTGCGCCCCCAGACGCCACAGGGCGAGCTGTTCTAGGCACGCATTCACCTCGTCTGCACCTCGCATCGACGCGGGCGTCTCCTACACTGCGCGGTCCCTTCGAGACCTTCCGTCGTAATGTCCGATGCCGCGCCACTGCGGAACGCTGCCGAAGCCGGCGCCTCCGTGGACCTGATCGACCAGCTGCCGAACGGCCTCGCCGTGCTCGCGGCGGACGGGAACTGGCTGCGTGCGAATGCGGCGCTGGGTGATCTCTGGGGCGTGGCCCCCGCCGCGCTGGTCGGCCACGCCGCGCATCGAGAACGTCTGCCGGCGCTTGCCGCGCGCATCGATGCCGCGCTGGCCCAGCTGCCGGTTGCCGATGAGACCCTGCGCGATGTCGCCGTTCCGGATGACGCGACCGGCCGCCATCTGCGCCTGACTTTGCGCCCGCTGGCCGACGGCACCGCGCTGCTGCAGCTGCACGACGACACCGCGCTGAAGCGCCTCGAAGCCCAGCAGGAAACCCTGGCCTTCGGCATCTCGCACGAACTGCGCGCGCCGGTGCGCGCGATCGAACAGTTCGCGCGCCGCCTGTTGGCCCAGGACGGCACCGCCGATCCGCAGACCGCCCGCGACCATCTGCAGCGCATCCAGCAGGCATCGGGTCACGCCGGTGGCCTGATCGACGCCCTGCTCGAAACCATGCGCGCCTCGCGCCCGCCACGCGCGGCTGCCGCCGTCGACGTCAGCCTGCTCGGCGACTGGATCTGCGCCGAACTGCAGGACACCGATCCGGGCCGCGCCACCGAGATCCAGATCGCGCCGGACCTGTGGGCCTGGGGCGACGAGCACGCGCTCAAGCAGCTGCTCGGCAAGCTGCTGCACAACGCCTGGAAGTTCTCCGCGCAGCGTGACACGGTACGCATCACGCTCGAAGGCGAACGCGTCGGCGACCGCCTGCAACTGCGCCTGCGCGACGCCGGTCGCGGTTTCGACATGCGCTATGCTGAACGACTGTTCGTGCCGTTCAGGCGCCTGCACAGCGCCGACGACGGGGCCGGACATGGCCTCGGCCTGGCCATCGCCCAGCAACTGGCGCGCGCGCAGGGCGGACACATCCGCGTGGAATCGGAACCGGACGCCGGCACCACCTTCTTCATCGAACTGCCGGCGGTGCCGGACGAGGACGCAGCCGCGCCATGAGCGACCACACGATCCTGCTGATCGAGGACAACCCCGACGACGCCGAGCTGACCCGCATCGCCTTCGCCGAAGCCGCCATCGACAGCCAGCTGGTCGTGGTCGGCGACGGCGCCGAAGCGCTCGATTACCTGTTCGCACAGGGCAAGTACGCGGCGCGCGACGCAGCCGACCTGCCGTCGATCGTGCTGCTCGATCTCAACCTGCCCAAGCTCGACGGCCGCGAAGTCCTGCAGGCTCTGCGCGCCAACCCCGCGACCCGCGGCCTGCCGGTCGTCGTGCTGACCACCAGCACCGAGCCCTTCGACGTCGAAGCCAGCTACGCGCTGGGCGTCAACAGCTACATCCGCAAGCCGGTGGACTTCAAGAAGTTCGTCGAGGTGGTGAAGCAGATCGGGCTGTACTGGCTGGTGTTGAATCACCCGCGGGGGTGATTGAGGTTCTGGGGTTTCGACCGTTGAGGCGGTCGGCCTCGTCTGAGGTGCGTGCTTAGCGCGCGGCGCCTGCTCCGTGTGCCGCCTTGGGCTTAGATCCAGGCATAGAGGTGCTACCGCTTTTCGCCTTGGTTTTTGCTTCGGCTTTGTATTGCTCTGGCTCCTGCTCTCAATCAAGCCGTAAAGCGAGCCGAGCATCGCAGGGCGGCGGGGTCGAAGAGCAGCCCATGTCTGAGCGCAGCGAGTTTGGGCTGCGTGCCCCGTCGACCGAGAAGCGCAGGGGACCGCCGCGGCTTCATCGCGGCGGATCGCGTCCGGCGAAGACGGTTTTGCTTACTTTTGCCAAGACAAAAGTAAGCCGCGCGACAGCGCGGAAGCCCTGTCTTTGATCTTCGCTCCTGCGATTGATTCTTTGCTTCGAATATCAACGTCGCAAAGCGACGAGCGAAGACACACTCAAGTGCAGGGCTTTCGCCCGCTGCGCGTGCGAGTCCCTTTTGGATGGACCCAAAAGGAACCAAAAGGTCCCTTCGCCGGACGCGAGCCGATGCGATACAGCCGCATCGGTGCCCTGTGCTCCTCGCCTGACGCGGCACGCAGCCCAAACTCGCTGCGCTCAGACATGGGCTGCTCTACGGCCACGCCAAGCTCCGGTGCTCGGCTCGCTTTACGGCTCGATTTAGATCAAGAGCTGGAAGCCAAAGCCGGAGCAACTGCACCCTCACCCGACGCGCTGTGCGCATCGACCTCTCCCGGAGGGAGAGGTGATCAGATCAAGATCCGCCCCCGTACAACGCCTCCGCCCGCTGGAACAGAATCCAGCTGGTCGCGATGAACTTGTCACCGTTCTGCGGCCTGTTACCGCGATGGGTATGGGTGAAGGCGGTCGGGGCGATCAGCAGGTCACCCGTGCGCGGGGCGATCTTGCGTTGCTGGAACAGGAATTCGGTTTCGCCGGCGTCGAAGCCGTCGTTGAGGTAGATCGTCCACAGCAGATGGCGGTGCAGGGTTTCGCCGCTGGCGTCGCGCGGGTACAGCTCGCAGTGCCAGTAGGGGTAACCGCCCTCGCCGGCCGCGTACCACTGCAGGTTGATCGTGCCCGGGCGCAGGCAGGTCTGCAGCAGGCCGCCGAGACGCTGGTCGTCCATTGATGCAAAATCGTCGGCTTCCAGCCGGCGCAGCGCGCCGTCGTTGCCGGGTTGCTGCAGCATCAGCGGGGCGATCAACGTCTGCGGATATCTGCGCAGGTAGGCCATCAGGCCGGCGTAGACCGCGACGTTGAGCTGCTGCACCACGTCGGCCCAGTCGGCGCGTTCGCTGATCGACAGGTCGCGGCTGCGCTTGAGTTCGGGATACACGCCGCCGCCGATCTCGCCGGCGTGCAGGTCCGGGCTGGCCCGAAGCCGCGCGACGATCGCCGCGCAGGCGTCGGCCGACAGCGCGCCGGGCGTCACTTCGATGAAATCGGCGGGCGTGCTCATGCCGCGGCGCTGTCGTGCTGCAGGTGGTAGCGGGTCGCGGTCTCCACTTCGTCCTTGGAGCCGAGGAACACCGGCACCCGCTGGTGCAACGAGGTCGGGGCGATGTCGAGGATGCGCGTCCGGCCGTTGGTCGCGGCGCCGCCGGCCTGTTCGACCAGCATCGCCATCGGGTTCGCTTCGTACATCAGCCGCAGCTTGCCGGGCTTGGCCGGGTCCTTGCGGTCCCAGGGATAGATGAAGATGCCGCCGCGGGTCAGGATGCGATGCACGTCGCCCACCATCGCCGCGACCCAGCGCATGTTGAAGTCCTGGGCGCGCGGGCCGTCCTTGCCCGCCAGTAGATCGTTGACGTAGGCCTGCGTCGGCGCTTCCCAGTGGCGCTGGTTGGACATGTTGATCGCGAATTCGCGGGTCTGCGCCGGAATGCGCATGTGGCCCGTCGTCAGCACGAACGAGCCCTGCTCGCGATCCAGCGTGAACGCGTGCGTGCCGTGGCCGATGGTCAGCACCAGCATCGTGCTCGGGCCGTACAGGCAGTAGCCGGCGGCGACCTGGGTGCTGCCGGCCTGCAGGAAGTCGTGGTCTTCGGCGGCGCTGACGCCTTCCGGACAGCGCAGCACCGAGAAGATCGTGCCGACGCTGGCGTTGATGTCGATGTTGGAGCTGCCGTCGAGGGGATCGAACACCAGCAGATAGTTGCCGCGCGGGAAGGCGTCGGGGATCTGCTGCGAATGTTCCATCTCTTCCGACGCGCACGCCGCCAGATGGCCGCCCCAGGCGTTGGCCTCGAGCAGGATCTCGTTGCTGATCACGTCGAGCTTCTTCTGCGCCTCGCCCTGCACGTTGATGCTGTCGCCGCCACCAGCGGCTGCGGCCTCGCCCAGCACATCGCCCAGCGCGCCCTTGCCCACGGCCACCGAGATCCGCTTGCAGGCGCGTGCCACGACTTCCAGCAGCAGGCGCAGATCCGGGGTCACGTGGCCCGAGCGCTGTTCCTCGATCAGATGGCGGGTCAGGGAAATGCTGGGCATGCGCGGGCGGTCCTTGGCGTCGGGGAGACCGGCATTGTCGCGCCAAAGGGCATGGCTGTCCCACGGCGAAGATCGCGCCGGTGGGCGGGGGCCGGTATTCTGGGCGGGTTTGGTCGCTGGCGACATGCGCGACCGGCGCCCTCCCCTCCGTCGTGCAGGCAGTCTTTACGTGTCCTCCTTTTTCGCGAACGTCGAACTCGTCCCCGGTGATCCCATCCTCGGCCTGACCGAGGCCTACAACGCCGATCCGCGTGCCACCAAGGTCAATCTGGGCGTCGGCATCTACTACGACGAGGCCGGCCGCATTCCCGTGCTCGACGCTGTGCGCGAGGTCGAACAGCGCCTGGCCGCCGAGGCCAAGCCGCGCGGCTACCTGCCGATCGACGGCATGCCCGACTACACGAAGGCCACCCGCGAACTGCTGTTCGGCGTGGATTCGCCGCTGTTGGCCGCCGGCCGCGTCGCCACCACGCAGACCGTGGGCGGCAGCGGTGCGCTGCGCACCGGCGCCGATCTGCTGAAGAAACTGCTGCCGCACGCGACCATCGCGATCAGCAACCCGAGCTGGGAGAACCACCGCGCGGTGTTCGGCGCCGTCGGCTTCGAGGTCGTCGACTACACCTACTTCGACGCCGCCACGCATGGCATCGACTTCGCCGGCATGCTCGCCGACCTGCGCACGCTCGACGCCGGCACCGTCGTGCTGCTGCACGCCTGCTGCCACAACCCGACCGGCGCCGATCTCACCGTCGACCAGTGGCGCCAGGTCATCGAGGTGCTGCGCGAGCGCGACCTGTTCCCCTTCATCGACATCGCCTACCAGGGTTTCGACCAAGGCATCGAACAGGACGCCGCGGCGATCCGCCTGCTGGCCGAGTCGGGCATCGCGACCTTCGTCGTCGCCAGCTCGTACTCCAAGTCGTTCTCGCTCTATGGCGAACGCGTCGGCGCGCTGACCGTGGTCTCCGGCACCGCCGAAGAAAGCCGCGCGGTGCAGTCGCAGATCAAGCGCATCATCCGCGCGAACTATTCCAGCCCGTCGACGCACGGCGCCGCCCTGGTCGCTGGCGTGCTCGGCAGCCCCGAGTTGCGCGCGCGCTGGGAAGCGGAACTGGGCCAGATGCGGACTCGCATCCACGCCCTGCGTGCGGGCCTGGTCGAGAAGCTCGCCGCGAACGGCGCGCCCGAATTCGCCTTCATCAGCGAACAGGCCGGCATGTTCTCGTACTCGGGTCTGAGCCGGCCGCAGGTCGATCGCCTGCGCGACGAGTTCGGCATCTACGCCGTCGGCACGGGGCGCATCTGCGTGGCCGCGCTGAGCCTGAAGAATCTGGATTACGTGGCCGAAGCGGTCGCAGCCGTCAGCCGCGGCTGAGTCTTTTGGGGGACCCGCGCGGCGCACGTCGCGCGGGTCCGCGCCGTCGCGCGCTGTGCAGCAGAGGCCACCAGGCCAGCAGGCAGAGGGCGGCGACCGCAAATCGCTGCGGTGCTGACAGTGCGGCTGCCAACGTGTTGAATGCCAGCACGTTGACGATCAGATGAAAGCAGGCCACCACGACGATCGACCTGCTGCGGTCCGCCAGCCGACCCAACAACAGGCTCCCGGCCATCAGGCAGCCGAGTGCGGTCAGCTCCCGCGCCCACGTGGTGTCCGGCGCGAGGAACGAGAGGTGCCACAGATACCAGGTGCCGCCGATGACGAGTGCGCGCCGCGTCGGCGCGTATCCCGACAGCCGGTTGTGCAGGGCACCCCGCCAGGCGGATTCCTCCATGACGCAATAGACCAGCGTGGTCGTGCCGATCAGCGCGGCACTCATGGCGTGCCCGTTGATTGCGCCGACCGCGGCGAACGCGAGCGGCACCACGACCGCCATCGCGATGGCGCGCGCAGGTCGGCCTCCGGTGAGCGTCACGGGGCGTCGTGCGTGCGCCGAGAAGCACGCGAGGGCTGACGCTGCGATCAGTGGGCCCAGACCCTCGATCAGCGCAGTGAAGATCGGCACCCCGGCCAGTACCGGCGCATCCGGCCATTGCAGCCAGCCCGATCGGAACGGCGCCGATACCGCGATGGCAAGCAGCAGGACCCACGACAGCGCGCCGACCGCACCAGCCCTGGGCGCCGCCGGCGCGGTGTCGTGCGCGTTGTGGTGCAGGATGCGCATCCTGGACCGTTCGCCACCGTGCGACAGGCGCAGGGTCACGCGCCGGTCTGCGCGAAGTGTCCGTGGAATCCCAGCGGAAACGCATACGGCAGCCATGCGGTCGCGAGCGGGCCGTTGGCGATGTGCTGCGCATCCAGCACCGCGATGCCGCTGCGGTTGCGGGTGGGATCGAGCACGGTGCCGACCAGCCAGCCGTCATCCGGGCGCGTGCTGCCGGGGCGCGGAACGAACACGTGTTCTTCGGCGAGGATGTCGCGCCCGTAGCGGTGCACGTCGCGTCGACCGCTGGCCGGATCGAGCATCTGCACCGCGTTGAAGTACGGCGCGCCTGTTTCTCCTTCCGTCGTCGGCATGTACAGACGCGCGCTGCGATCGCCGGGCGTACGCGCGTCGAACAGCGGGAACTCGATGCCGGTCACGCCGAGCAGATCCCAGCGTGCGCGGCCGCTGTGCACGTCGAGCCGCAGTTCGGCCAGCTGCGCCGCAGGTGCGGGACCGTCGTGACCGGACATCGCCGCGCGATGCGGCGAGCGTGCGTGTTCGACGTCGCGATGGTGGACCGTGCGCACGACGATCTCGCCGGCGCGCTCGAACGCATCGCCGAAGTGATAGGCCATCGCGAAGTCGACTTCGAAACGGCGCGCGACGCGATCCGGCGCGGCCTTCTCGACCACCAGCACGGTGCACGCGCGCTGCGGTGCGAACCGCATGCTCTCGAAGAACGAACCGGACGGCGTGAAGTCGTAGGGCATCAACAGGAACACCAGATGCCGGTCGGTCTGCACGAATGCATGCAGGTAGCCCGGCGCGTCCATCTCCAGCACGTGCGCGCCGATCAAGCTCGCATCCGCGCCGATGTGCCACAGCAGCAGGCCGCTGCCGCCCAGCATCGACAGCGCGCCGAAGTTCCACCAGCTGCCGTCGCGATCGCGCAGCGGGTTCGCGGAGAACGGCAGCGCCTGCAGGTCCGGGCGCCAGGTCACCGGACCGATCGTGTCGAGCGCATCGGGATCGAGCTCGAACGCCGAACCGGCCTCGCTCATCGCGAACAGGCGCCCGCCGATCGTCACCACCGATGTATTGGCGGTGTTCGCGTCGTCGTTGTTGCGGATCGCGACCTGTCCGGGAACCGTGGTGCCGGCGGCCATCGTGTTGAAGCGACCGGCGCGTTGTTCGCGCTGGAACTTCGGCGTCTGCACCATGCGCCCGCGATGGGTGACCGCGCCGTCACCGAAGCGCCAGCCGTGCACCATGCCGTCGCCGTCGAACCAGTGTTCGTAGCGGAAGCCGTCGCGCTCAAACCAGGCTGGCCCGTTGCGGTACAGCGTGCCAGCGAAGTTGGCCGGCAGGCGACCTTCGATCTGCACCGTGGTCGGGCCGAAGGCATTGGCCGACACCTGACGCCAGCCGGCGAGATACGGGCGATCGACGAGGCCGGCGGAGAACTCGGCAGGATCGCCGGCCAGCGCATCGGCACCATGCAGCAGCGCGGGGCCGAGCGCGACGACGGTGGCGCCCGACAACAGGTTGCGCAGGAAGCGGCGACGATCCATCAGGGTCTCCGGTGGCGAACGCGGATCAACGGATCGCGATGTCGAGGGCCAGCGCATCCGCGCCGACATCGAACGCAGCTTCGTCGAACGTCGGCTTGCGCATCACCCGCGGGTTGTTGCTGAAGCCGTAGCCCTCGACCGGCATGCCGACCAGATTGGTGTCGAGCCTGCCGTTGCCGTTCTCGTCGTGGATCACCATCAGCGCGTAGCGGCCGGCCGGCACGCCGTCGAAGCGCACGTGGGTGACCGCGCCCGCCGGTGACAGCAGACGCGCGGCGACCGGCGCGGCGCTGCCGGCATAGCCCGCGGCATCGACCAGCGCGACCTGGAACTGTCCGCTCTGGCTGCGTGCCTCGCGGATGGACACGTCAAGATCGGCCGCCTGCACCGGCGCGGCGAGTGCGGCCGCAACGGCGAGCACAGCGAAGGGAGCGGCGAAGGAAGCGGGGATGCGGCGCATGACGATGTCCTCGGTGGGTGTGGCATCAGTCTCGGCGCGCGGCCGGGCGCTGCCAGCTGCCGGTGGTCATCGATCCGCAGTGCCGGAAGTCACTTTCTGCGCCGCGCCCATTGCCGCCACCGGCGACGGCTTGCAGCATGGCGCCATGCCCACGCCCCGCCGTCTGTTCGAACCGCTCAATCTCGCTGCGTTGCTGACGCTCGGCGCGGTCGCGTTCTCGATGCGCTACTACGATCCCGCGCGCCAGACGGCGGCCTGGCTGCTGCTTGGTGCCTTCGCGGCGGGCTTCCTATCACGCTCCCTGTGGCCGCCGCGGCTGCGGCGTGTGGAGCACGTGGTGATCGTGACCTTGCCGGTGATCGCGCTGGCGCTGATCGCGGTCGATCCCAAACCCGGCACCGCGCCTGTGCTGCTGGTGATCTGGGTCGCGGTCGCGTTCTCTGACTGGTCGCCGCGAGTGGCCACCGTGGCGTTGATCGTCGTCGACACCGTCTACTACCTGATCCTCAAGTACATCGCCGGCTTCGGCGCGCCGCTGATGTCGGTGCTGATCTTCGCCGGCTTCCAGGCCTTCGCCGCGCTGTGCATGCATTACGCGCGCAGCGCCGAGCGCACGCGGGATGCCCTGTCGCGCGTCAACGCCGATCTGCTGGCCACGCGCGCGTTGCTCGCCGACAGCGCCCGCGACGCGGAACGCCTGCGCGTCGCGCGCGAACTGCATGATGTCGCCGGCCACAAGCTCACCGCGATGCGCCTCAACCTGCGCGCGCTGGTCGACGAGCCGGCGTTCGCCGACAACCCGCAACTGCGCATCGCCGAACAGCTGTCGGGCGAACTGCTCGGCGACATCCGCAACGTGGTGCAGGCGCTGCGTGACAGCGGCGGTCTCGATCTCGCCACCGCCTTGCGTGCGCTCGCCGCCCCAATGCCGCGCCCGCGGTTGCGGCTCACCATCGCCGACGACGTGCGCGTGTCCGATCCCGCGATCGCCGAAGCCGTGTTGCGGCTGGTGCAGGAAGCGCTGACCAATGCCGCGAAACATGCCGATGCCGACACGCTCGATGTCGCCTTGCATCGCGAGGGCGCGCGCTTGCACGTGACCATCGAAGACGACGGCCGCGTGCGCGACGGCTGGCGCGAAGGCAACGGCATCGCCGGCATGCGCGAACGCCTCGCGGGGCTGCAGGGCCGCGTACGCCTGGCGCGCAATGCGAGCGGCGCGATGCGCATCGACGCGGAGCTGCCGGCATGAGCGCAGCGCCGGTGCGCGTCGCACTCGCCGACGATCAGGCCCTGGTCCGCGCCGGCCTGCGCGCGCTGCTCGAACGCCACGGCATCGTGATCGTGTTCGAAGCCGATTCGGGCACGACGCTGCTCGAGCAGCTCGCATCGCATCCGGTTGACGTGATCCTCAGCGACATCCGCATGCCCGGCCTCGACGGCATCGAAGCGCTGACCGCGCTGCGCGCCCGTGGCGACACGACACCGGTGCTGCTGCTGACCACCTTCGACGACAGCGACCTGCTGCTGCGCGCCACGGATGCCGGCGCGCAGGGCTTCCTGCTCAAGGACGCGACGCCCGAAGATCTGCGCGACGCGATCGCGCGCGTGGCGGCGGGCGAAACCCTGCTGCAACCGGTCAGCACCGAACCGGTCCGCGCGCGCTACCGCTTCCACGACGACAACGCCCCGCGTGAGACCTTCACCGACCGCGAGGTCGTGATCCTGCGACTGCTCGCAGGGGGCTACTCCAACAAGGAGATCGCGCGCAGCCTGTTCCTTGCCGAGGGCACGGTGAAGAACTACGTCTCGGCGATCCTCGAAAAGCTCGGCACCCGCGACCGCACGCGTGCGGTGTTGAAGGCGATTACGTTGCAGGTGATCTAGCGCGCCTGCACGCGCTGCGGGTCACAGGTGTATGACATCAGGTCGACGCCGCGCGCATGCACTGCGACATTCCGTCCCGGGCCGTTCACGCCGCCCTTTGCGACAATGCGCGACGCGATGCGTCGCATCGCACGCCCTGCTTTCCCCACGGAGATGTCATGCCGAACCGCGCATTGCGCGGCGCGCTCGCGCTGCTGCTCTTGATTCCCGCCACAGGCGCACTCGCGCGCACTTGCGACCTGACGATCGGCAGCAGCGATGCGATGCGTTTCGACCGGAGTGAACTCCGCGTTGCTGCCGATTGCACACAGGTGCGTCTCACGCTGCGTCACACCGGCCGACAGATGGCCGCGGCGATGGGCCACAACTGGGTGCTGACCCGCACCGCCGATTACCGCCCGGTCGCGATTGCCGGCGGCCTTGGCAGCCTCGCCCACAGCTATCTGCCGCCGGGCGACGCGCGCGTCATCGCGTACACGAAAGTCATCGGCAGCGGCGAGTCGACCACGGTCACGTTCCGGACCGCGGGCCTCACGCGCGGCGGCGACTACACCTTCTTCTGCTCGTTCCCTGGCCACTGGAACGTGATGCGCGGCAAGCTGGTGTTCGGTTGATGCGCGCGGCCCCCACCGTGCTCGCGTCCGCGCTGTCGCTGATCCTGCTTTCGCCCGGCTTCGCGCAGGCGCAGGCGACGGACGATGCCCCCACCACGCTCGAACGCGTGCGCGTCGATGCGACGCGGCTGCGCGGCGTCAGCGATTTCGATACGCCGGCCTCGGTCGATGCGATCCGCCTCGACGATGGCGACAGCAACCGCGCCGGCACCGTCGCGTCCGAGCCGCTGTCGGGCGTGCCTGGCCTGCTGGCGCGCGATCGGCAGAACCATGCGCAGGACACGCAGCTGTCGATCCGCGGCTTCGGTGCGCGCTCCACGTTCGGCGTGCGCGGCGTGCGTCTGTTCGCCGACGGCATTCCGGCGTCGATGCCCGACGGCCAGGGCCAGCTCTCGCATTTCAACCTCGTCGGCGGCGACCGCATCGAAATCATGCGCGGCCCGTTCTCGGCGCTGTACGGCAATTCTTCCGGCGGCGTCGTGCAGTTGTGGAGTGCCGACGGACAGCCCGGCGATCCCTGGCGCTTCAAGGCCAGCCACGGACGCGACAACACGACCAGCCTGTCGACGCAGCTGCGGGGCGGCACGGAGACGGTCGGCTACAACCTCGCGCTGTCGCGTTTCGATACCGATGGCTGGCGTGACCACAGCGCCGCGCGTCGCGATTCGGCGAACGCGAAGCTGCGCTTCGATTTCGGCGACCGGCGCCGGCTCGATCTCGTCGTCAACCATGTCGACATCGACGCGCAGGATCCGCTCGGCCTCACCGCCGCGCAGGTGCGCGAGAACCCCCGCCAGGTCGCCGCGGTCGCGAACCAGTTCGATACGCGCAAGACCGTGCGTCAGACCCAGGTCGGCGCGGTCTACGAACACGGCATCGGCGACGCGCACACGCTGCGCGCGATGGCCTACGGCGGCGAACGTGCGGTCGTGCAGTACCTGCCGATTCCGGCGGGCGCGCAGGCCAATCCGCTGAACTCGGGTGGCGTCATCGATCTCGACAACCTCTATGGCGGGCTCGATCTGCGCTGGAGCTGGGAAGGTGCGCTCGCAGGCCGTCCGCTGGAACTCACCGTGGGTGCGAATGCCGATCGCCAGCGCCAGGACCGGCAGGGTTTCGAGAACTTCGTCGGCGACACGCTCGGCGTACGCGGCCGCCTGCGCCGCGACGAGCGCAACACCGTCGAGAACCGCGACCAGTTCGCGCAGGCCTACTGGGCGTTCGCGCCGCGCTGGTCGCTGCTGGCCGGCGTGCGCCACAGCGAGGTGGAGTTCACTTCGCGCGACGCCTTTGTGACCGCCACCAACCCCGACGACAGCGGCCGCGTCGCGTTCCGTCAGACCTCGCCGGTCGCAGGCATCACGTTCGCGCCGCATGACGACCTGCGCGTGTACCTGTCGGCCGGTCGCGGCTTCGAGACGCCGACCTTCAACGAACTCGGCTACCGCGCCGACGGCGGCGCCGGCTTCGCGTTCGATCTGGCGCCGGCGATCAGCGACAACCTCGAACTCGGCACCAAGTGGCGCGCGCGTTCGGGCACCACGCTCAACGCGGCGCTGTTCCGCGCCGAGACCGACGACGAGCTCGCGGTCGCGCGCAATGTCGGTGGCCGCAGCAGCTTCCAGAACATCGGCCGCGCACGCCGCCAGGGTGCGGAGCTGTCGCTGCGGCAGCCGCTGGGTGAGTCGCTCGACCTGAGCGTGGCGGCGACCTGGCTCGATGCGACCTTCCGCGACGACTATCTCGTCTGCACCGGTGCGGGCTGTACCGTGCCGGCGACACCGGTCGCGGCCGGCGCGCGGATTCCGGGTGTGCCGGCGCGGCAGCTGTTCGCGCGTCTCGACTGGACCGGCGGGCCGTGGAGCGCGGCGATCGAAGGCGTGGGCGTGGGCGTGGGCGATGTGGTCGTCGACGATCTCGCGACCGGCCGCGCGGCCGGCTACGCACTCGTGCACCTCGAAGGCGCACGCCGCTGGCGTTTCGATGCCGGCGAGTTGCGGACCTTCGTGCGCATCGACAACGTGCTTGATCAGGCCTACATCGGCTCGGTGATCGTCAACGAGGGCAACGGCCGGTTCTATGAGCCGGGCCCGGGACGTGGGGTGATGGTGGGTGCGCAGTGGACGTGGAATCGTTGACGGGATGGGTTTCGCTGCGCTCTACCCACCCTACGGAAAAGTGCGTCGTCTTCGTTTGATGCGTTGAATTACGCAACGGGACTTCAATTCGTTGGATGCGCGATTGGTCGCTCAATGCATTGGCACACGTCCGTCATCCCAGCGGCTTTCAACAGACGCATGTCTGGTCGAGCTGGGATCCATGTTCGCGGCGATCCGCTATTTCGTGTTGAAACGCAGGATCAAAATGGGCCCCAGCGTGCGCTGGGGCGACGGGTCATGCAGTGGTGCGTCTGTGGAAGTCAGCGCATACGCTGACCCGTCAATCAGACATCGCCACCCGCCGTCCAGCCCTCGCCCGTGCCGCGATGGAACACGCGATCCTCGTCGCGCACCGTGCCTGCGCCCACCGTGTCCTGCTGCGCCAGGCGCGCATAGATCGGAGTGAAGTCCGGGCCGGTCGCGTCCATCAGCTGTTCGAAGCTGTCGATGACGAAATAGGTCTTCTGGTAGGTGTCGATGCGGTAGCGCGTACGCATGATGCGTTCGAGGTCGAAGCCGATGCGGTTGGGCGCGTCGGACTCCAGCGAGTAGATCGATTCGCCCTTCGACGACACGATGCCGGCGCCGAAGATGCGCAGGCCGTCGGCCTGCTGGATCAGGCCGAACTCGACCGTGTACCAGTACAGCCGCGTCAGGTTCTGCAGCGCGTCCGGGCCGATGCCATGCGCTTTGACGCCGCCCTTGCCGTAGGCCTCCATGTAATCGGCGAACACCGGATTCATCAGCAGCGGCACGTGGCCGAACAGATCGTGGAACAGGTCGGGTTCTTCGATGTAGTCGATCTGGTCCGGACGCCGGATCCACCAGGTCACCGGAAAGCGGCGGTTGGCGAGGTGGTCAAAGAAGTCGAGTTCCGGCAGCAGGCCTTCAACGCCGAGCAGCGTCCAGCCGGTCGCGGTCTCGAGCACCTCATTGAGCTCGGTGAATTTCGGAATCGCGTCCAACGTCATGCCCATCGCGTCCTGCGCCTGCAGGAATTCGTCGCAGGCGCGGCCGACCAGCAGCTCGCGCTGGCGCGCGTAGAGCGTCGCCCAGGTCGCGTGGTCGTCAGCGCTGTAGGTCTCCCACGGCTGCTCGACGATGCCGGTGGCATAGACCGGCACCTTGCCCTTGTCGGTCTGCAGGTTCTCGACGCGGCGCGGGGCGTTCGACGGCTGGGCGGACATGGCGACTCCGGTGGAATTCATCAGATCCACGACGATAGCGCCGTTTCGCCGCAACAGGCTTGCGTCATTGCGCGTCCACGCCGCATACGCGCAATAATCGTGCGTCGATACACAATTCAGGACAACGATCATGGCTGCCGCCGAGCTCGATCGCACCGACCTGCTGCTCCTGGCCGAGCTGCAGCGCAACGGCCGGCTGACCAATGCCGACCTCGCCGAGCGCATTCATCTCTCGCCCTCGGCCTGTCTGCGCCGGGTGCAGCGGCTGGAACGCGACGGCGTGATTGCCGGTTATCGCGCCGACGTCAGCGCCGAGCGCCTGGGCCTCGGCCTACAGGCCTTCGTGCGCGTGCAGCTCAAGCACCACGACAGCGCCGCGGTCGCCGGCTTCGCCGCGTTGGTCAACGGCTGGGAAGAAGTGGTGGCCTGCCATGCACTGACCGGCGACATGGATTACCTGCTCCAAGTGGTCGTGCGCGACCTCGAACACTTCTCGCGCTTTCTGCTCGACCGCCTGCTCAACCAGCCCGCGGTCGACGACGTGAATTCGAGCTTCGTGCTGCGCACGGTCAAGGCCGACCGCGGCTTGCCGCTGCCGACCTGACGCACCAACAAGGTGCGTCTGTAGGAATAACGCACCAATCACGTAGGTGAATTGGCGCCGCCGGACGGTGCGGAATATGTAAATGATTGATTCGATTGAGCCTGGGGAGTTGGCACGGCCGTTGCGTCATCCAGGACACAATCAACACGCAAGGCGGTCGTTCCGATGTCCACCGAAAATCTCGAAAAGCTGATCAAGGACCACAAGATCGAGTTCATCGATCTGCGGTTCACCGATATGCGCGGCGTGCAGCACCACGTCACGTTCCCGAAGTCGATCATCGAGCCCGGCCTGTTCGAGGACGGCAAGATGTTCGACGGCTCGTCGATCAGCGGCTGGAAGGGCATCCAGAACTCCGACATGGTGCTGCTGCCCGACGCGTCCACCGCGTTCGTCGATCCCTTCACCGCCGATCCGACGCTGGTGCTGACCTGCGACATCCTCGATCCGACCACGATGCAGTCCTACGAGCGCGATCCGCGCGGCATCGCGAAGCAGGCCGAGGCGTTCCTGAAGTCCAGCGGCATCGCCGACCAGGCGTTCTTCGGCCCCGAGCCCGAGTTCTTCATCTTCGATTCGGTGCGCTACTCGAACGAGATGGGCCACACCTTCTTCCACATCGAGTCTGAAGAAGCGGCGTGGAATTCCGGCAAGGAATACGAAGGCGGCAACAGCGGCTATCGTCCCGGCATCAAGGGTGGTTACTTCCCGGTCGCGCCGCTCGACTCGCTGCACGACATCCGCGCCGAGATGTGCAAGACGCTGGAACAGGTCGGCATCGAAGTCGAAGTGCACCACCACGAAGTCGCGAACGCGGGCCAGTGCGAGATCGGCACGCGCTTCAACTCGCTGGTCGCCAAGGCCGACGAACTGCAGACGATGAAGTACATCGTCAAGAACGTCGCCTTCCGCAACGGCAAGACCGCGACCTTCATGCCCAAGCCGATCGTCGGCGACAACGGCAGCGGCATGCACGTGCATCAGAGCCTGGCCAAGGGCGGTACCAACCTGTTCACCGGTGACGGCTACGGCGGCCTGAGCCAGACGGCGCTGTGGTACATCGGCGGCATCTTCAAGCACGCCCGTGCGATCAACGCGTTCTCCAACGCGTCGACCAACTCCTACAAGCGTCTGGTGCCGGGCTTCGAAGCGCCGGTGATGCTGGCCTACTCGGCGTCGAACCGTTCGGCCTCGTGCCGCATTCCGTACGTCGCCAACCCGAAGGCGCGCCGCATCGAAATGCGCTTCCCCGATCCGATGCAGTCCGGCTACCTGACCTTCGCCGCGCTGATGATGGCGGGTCTGGACGGCATCAAGAACCAGATCGATCCGGGCGGCCCGAGCGACAAGGATCTCTACGACCTGCCGCCCGAGGAAGAGAAGAACTTCCCGACCGTGTGCCACTCGCTGGACCAGGCGCTCGACGCGCTCGACAAGGACCGCGACTTCCTCAAGGCCGGCGGTGTGTTCTCCGACGACTTCATCGATGCGTACATCGCACTGAAGATGAAGGAAGTCACCGCGTTCCGCGGCGCGACGCACCCGCTCGAATACCAGATGTACTACGCGATCTGACGCACTTCCACGGGGTCGGCCATTGGCCGGCCCCGTTGCGTTTCACCGCCCGACGGCGGCGCCTCCCTCCCCCACGGTGGGCGGCACCGCCGACAGGCGCACGGAGTCCGGGATTCAACCGATGGATTGGACAGCGGCCGCACAGACGCCATAGAGCGTCGGTCGCGGCGACGGCAGCCAGGGGGCGCCGGCGTCGAACGTTCCGCCTGCGAAAAGAACAACAACAGACGCAGTACGCACTGACCGGGGAGGGCTTTCCATTCATTTGAGGAGCCTGTCATGTCGTCACGCAAGAACGCACTCGCCACACTGCTGTGCGCAGGTCTGCTGTCCGCCGGTGCCGCGCACGCGGAAGTCTCCGGCTCGATCACGCTGACCAGCGATTACCTGTTCCGCGGCGTCACCCAGACCGACGAAAAACCTGCCCTGCAGGGCGGTGTCGAATGGGCGCACGACAGCGGTTTCTACGTCGGTACCTGGGGCAGCAGCATCAGCTGGCTGTCCGATTCCGATCCCGACATCTCCAGCCAGCTCGAGCTCGACGGCTATATCGGCTTCCGCGGCGATTTCGGCGACAGCGGCTTCGGCTACGACGTCGGCGCCGTGCATTACTGGTATCCGGGCAGCTACCCCGCCGGCTTCAACAAGGCCGACACCACCGAGCTCTATGCCGGTGTGAGCTGGAACATCCTCAGCGCCAAGTACTCGTACGCCGTCACCGATCTGTTCGGCATTCCCGACTCCGACGGCAGCAGCAATCTCGACGTCGCCGTCGGCTGGGAGTTCGCCCCCAGCTGGACGCTCAACGGCGCCGTGGGCAAGCAGTGGGTCGCCGGCAGCGCGGGCACTGCGACGTACGCGTTCTGGTCGGCGGGCGTGGGCAAGTCGTTCGACAACGGCTTCGACATCGCACTGAACTTCAACGACAACGACCTGATCGGTCCCGACGACACCATCACCCTCGCCGTCACCAAGTCGTTCTGACGCGGCGCGCGCGCATCTGGAGAGCCACATGAAACTGATCATCGCGATCATCCGCCCGTTCAAGCTCGACGAGGTCCGCGAGGCACTCGGCGAAGCCGGCGTCACCGGCCTGACCGTCACCGAGGTCAAGGGCTTCGGCCGACAGAAGGGCCATACAGAGCTGTATCGCGGCGCCGAGTACGTCGTCGATTTCCTGCCCAAGCTGAAGATCGAATGCGCGGTCAGCGACGACGTGTTCGAGGCGGCGATCGAGGCGATCACCAAAGCGGCGGGCACCGGCAAGGTCGGCGACGGCAAGGTGTTCGTCCTCGCCCTGGAACAGGCCCTGCGTATCCGCACCGGCGAAATCGGCGCCGACGCGCTTTGACCCCACGGAGATGTCTGACATGAAAAAGATCGAGTCCCGCGGGTGGAAGACCCGGATGCAGGCGCTGTGCCTGATGCTGTTGTGTGCGTGCGCATGGTTCGGCGTGGCAGGGAGCGCATTCGCGCAGGACCTGCCGGCAACCGAAACCGCCGTGGCCGTGGTGGAAACGGCGGAAACCGTGACGTTCGACAGCGGCAACGTGGCGTGGATGCTCACTTCCACGCTGCTGGTGCTGCTGATGGTGGTGCCGGGCCTGGCGCTGTTCTACGGCGGCATGGTGCGTTCGAAGAACGTGCTGTCGGTGATCATGCAGGTGCTGGTGGTGTTCTCGGTGGTGATCATCCTGTGGGTGGCCTACGGCTACAGCGCGGCGTTCACCGAAGGCAACGCGTTCTTCGGTTCGTTCACCGAAAAAGCATTCCTGCGCGGCATCACCGCGGAGACGGATGCGGGCGGTCTGCCGGAATTCCTGTTCATCGTGTTCCAGTCGACATTCGCCGGTATCACCACGGCGCTGGTCGTCGGTTCGTTCGCCGAGCGCATCAAGTTCTCGGCGGTGCTGCTGTTCTCCATCCTGTGGGTGACGTTCGCCTACCTGCCGATGGTGCACATGGTGTGGAGCGGTGAAGCGGGCTTCCTCGCGCACAAGGGCGTGATCGATTTCGCCGGCGGCACGGTGGTGCACATCAACGCCGGCGTCGCCGGTCTGGTGGGTGCGTACTTCCTCGGCAAGCGCCTGGGCTACGGCAAGGAAGCGATCAAGCCGCACAGCGTGCCGTTCACCTTCATCGGTGCGTCGCTGCTGTGGGTGGGCTGGTTCGGCTTCAATGCCGGCTCGGCGCTCGCCGCCGATGCCAGCGCGTCGCTGGCCATGCTCAACACGATGGTCGCCACCTCGGCCGGCGTGGTCGCCTGGAGCATCGTCGAAGCCTTCACCAAGGGCCGCCCGTCGGCACTGGGCGCGGCTTCGGGTGCGATCGCAGGCCTGGTCGGCATCACCCCGGCTGCGGGCACCGTGGGCCCGATGGGCGCACTGGTGATCGGTCTGGCCGCAGGCGCGCTGTGCGTGTGGGGCGTCACCGGTCTCAAGCGCCTGCTGCGCGCCGACGACAGCCTCGACGTGTTCGGCGTGCACGGCATCGGCGGCATCGTCGGCGCCCTGCTGACCGGCGTCTTCAGCGCGCAGTCGCTGGGCGGCACCGAAGTCGATCTCGCAATCGGCACGCAGGTCTGGGTGCAGTTCATCAGTGTCGCGTTCACCGTGCTGTGGTGCGCCGTGGTGACTGCGGTGGTGATGCTGATCGTCAAGCTCGTCGTCGGTCTGCGCGTCACCGAAGACGAAGAGCGCGAAGGTCTGGACATCGTCTCGCACGGCGAATCGGCCTACGAGAAGTAAGCGACACCCGGCGTCCGCGCAGCCGCGCGGACGTCGGCCATGAAAGCGGGGCCAGCGGGCGACGGCGGGGAAGGCCGGCGCCCGCTTTTTTTGTGTGTGTTTGTCCCCGTCGCGCCGGTGGGGCTAGGATGCCGGCCACGATGACCGGCCCCTTTCCGCCATGACCGCGCACGCCGCACTGCACGTCGCCGTGCTCGAGGACGAGGCCATGTTGCGCGAGCGCATCCTGCTGCCAGGCCTGCACCGCTTCGGCTTCGACGCGATCGGATTCGAGACAATCGCCGGTCTACGCGCACACCTGGAGACGGCGACGGTCGATCTGGTGGTGCTGGATGTAGGCCTGCCCGACGGTGACGGTTTCAGCCTCGCGCGCGCGCTGCGCGAGACGCGTCCGCAGCTCGGCGTGGTGATGCTGACCAGCCGCGCCGAGACCGGCGACCGCGTGCGTGGTCTGGCCGAAGGCGCCGATGCGTACCTCACCAAACCGATTGAGATCGATCTGCTCGCAGCCACGCTGCACAGTCTTGCGCGCCGCATCGGCACGACCCCCGCACCCGCGCGCGAACACGCACGCAGCTGGCGAATGAGTGAAGACGGCTGGTGTCTGCTGTCGCCGTCGGGCGGCTCGGCGGCGCTGACGCAGAGCGAGCGCCGTCTGTGCAGGCGCCTGTTCGATACGCCGGGCGAGCTGGTCTCGCGCGAGCAGCTGATCGAAGCGCTGACCGAACACGTGCACGACTTCGATGCGCACCGCATCGACTCGATGATCCACCGCCTGCGCAGCAAGGCCCAGGCGCGCTGTGGCGACGACCTGCCGCTGACCGCAGTCCGCGGCCGCGGTTACATGCTCACGCTGCAGGACTGAGCGGCAGCGCGATCCGGAACGTGGTGCCGGCGCCGGGTGCGCTGGTCACATCGATGGTGCCGTTGGCCTTGGTCACCAGCTCGTGCACCACCGCCAGACCCAGGCCGGTGCCGCTGTCGGCAGGCTTGGTGCTGAAGAACGGTTCGAACACGCGCGCTGCGACGGCCGCCGGCATGCCCGCGCCGTCGTCGCGCAGTGCGATGACGACATCGCCGCGTTCGCGGCGTGCATCGATGGCGAACGTGCCGTTGCCGCCGATCGCATCGCGCGCGTTGGAGGCGAGGTTGAGCAGCATCAATTCGAACTGGCTGCGGTCGAACAGGATCGGCAGTGGCGCGTCCTCGCGTGTGCAGGTCAGCACGATGTGCGCATCGAGCAGCTGGCGCAGCATCGGCTGCAGCGTCTCGATCGCTTCGCCGGCATCGAAGACTTCCGCCTGCGCATCGTCGCGACGGCTGAAGCGCAGCAGGCGGCGGCTGATCGCCATGCCGCGCCGCGCGGAGGCCTCCACCGACTCCAGGCTGTTTTCCAGCTGCGAAGCGCGCTGCGCATCGCTGCCGCCGTCGTCCTCGTGGCGTTCGGCCGAGAAGCCGGCGATGACCGAGAAGATGTTGTTGAAGTCGTGCGCCATGCCGCTGGCCATGCGCTCGGTGATTTCCTTCTTCTGGGCGTGGATCAGCTGCGCATGCGTGCGCTCGCGCTCGCGGATTTCCTGCTCCAGCGCTTCGCCGCGCGCATTCGATTCGCGCAGGCTCTCGCGCAGCGCCTCGGTCGTGCGGTCGGTGAGGATCGCGACCAGGAAATAGCTGAAGAGCGTCGAGGGCACGTTGTAGAACGCGCGCCCCGGCGTTTCGGCGAACAGCACCATCGCATCGCGCACCGAACCCAGTGCCACCACCGCGAGCAATGCGCCGAACACGAACCAGAGCGATCGTCGCCCGAGCACGAGACCACTGAGGATCAGCAACAGCATCTGCGCGAGCTGGTCCGGCAGCTGGCGTTCGAAGCCGTTCGCGAACGCGTTGACGAACAGCATCGTCAGCAGCATGCCGAGCATGGCGCGTACCGCCGGGCGGAACCTGCCGCGCCGGATCATCCACACGCCGACACCGGCGAGCACCGCGATGGCGAGGCTGAAACCCAGCGAGACGATCAGGGCGACCGGCAGCGGCCCCTGCGTCAAGGTCGACCAAGTCACCACCAGCCCGAACATGACCATCGCCGGCACGGTGACGGCGAGGAACATCAGCAGGACCTGGATCACACGCGCATTGCGGCGATCGACCACGTCGTCGATCGGCACCCGGTCGAGCCACCGGAGAACGGAATTGGGCATGGCGTTCGCGCTGCTGCGCCACGCGGGCGACGGTGAGTTAACGGTGATCTTCAGGCGAGAAAACGCGGGTGACAAGGGGACTGCCGCGCTCGTACGTTCGCTGCACGGGTTTGCCCTACCCGATCGGGATGACAGGGCCAAGACACGGACGCCGGACGTGGCGGGCGCAGGCCTGCCGCACGACCGCGCGCGCCTTCACGACACGCCTGCTGGAGACATCGAAATGAATCGCATCTACCGCACTCTCTGGAACGCCACGCTCGGCCGCATGGTCGTGGCTTCCGAACTGGCGCGTTCGCGCAGTGGCCGCCGGACCGGCGTGCTGATCGGCAGCCTCGCGCTGGTCTTGCCGATGACGGCGATGGCGCAGGCCACCGCGGTGGGGCTGCAGACGTTCGAAGCGCCGGCTGCGGTCGATGCAAGCGATGTCGCGCGCTACTTCCAGGCCAGCGGCAGCGCGGACAGCGACGCGGGGGCCTACGTCGAGGGCGACAACGCGCTCGCGGCCGGCGAAGCCGCATCGGCGATCGGCAACGGTGCCACCGCGCTGGGCGGCGGCGCGGTCGCCACCGCCGACGACGCGACCGCGGTCGGCAAGGACAGTCTCGCGACCGGCAGTTCGGCAACGGCGGTGGGCGGCATGCTGCGCCTGGACTACAGCGATATCGGCGACTTCGGCGTCGTGCTGGACCAGCAGACCTCTGCAACCGGTCTCGCCGCGACGGCGCTCGGTGCTGGCGCGCAGGCGAACGGCGACTTCAATACCGCGATCGGCGCGCAGACCGAGACCACCGGCAAGTCGGCGGTGGCGATCGGCGGCATTGCGGACGTGCTTGAGGACCAGATGGGGCCCGACTTCGCCGGTTCCGATCTGCAGAACACCCGCGCCTCGGGTCGCCTGTCGACCGCGATCGGCGCCGGCGCGCAGGCCGTCGAATACGCGGCGACCGCGATCGGCGGGCTGGCCAACGCCAGCGGCATCCGCTCGGTCGCGATCGGCTACGTGACCCAGGCGACGGGTTACGACGCCACCGCAGTGGGCGACCGCACCGAAGCCACCCAGGACTGGGCCACCGCGTACGGCGCAGGCGCACGCGCCAACGGCCTGCGCTCGACCGCGCTGGGCGCGTTCTCCAACGCATGGGCCGAAAACTCGACGGCCGTCGGCCAGGGCGCGATGGCCAACAACGTCAACAGCACCGCGATCGGCAACGGCTCGTGGGCTGCGGGCCGCAACAGCGTCGCGATCGGCAAGGCGACCGTGTGGAACGGTTACTTCTGGGGTGAAGGCGATCCGATCCTCTACGTCGACAGCCTCGCGATGGGCACAGATGCCGAAGTGCATGGCTCACGTTCGGTGGCGATCGGTCCGAATGCCTTCGTCGGCATCCAGGAAGACAGTGGACTGTGGGCACCGATCGACGGCAGCGTCGCGCTGGGTGCCGGTGCGCTGGCGGATCGGGCGAATACGGTGTCGGTCGGCCGCACCGGTGCCGAACGCCAGATCACCAACGTCGCCGCCGGTACGCAGGACACCGACGCGGTGAACCTCGCCCAGCTCAAGGCCGCCTCTGGCGCCGCGACGCGTCATTTCCAGGCGACCGGCAGCGCCGACAGCGATGCGGGCGCCTATGCGGAAGGTGACGACGCGACGGCGGCCGGCGAAGCAGCCTCTGCGACCGGCAACGGCAGCACCGCGCTGGGCGGCGGCGCCGTGGCAACGGCCGATACGGCCAGTGCGATCGGCAAGGACAGCCTGGCGACCGCCGGCTCGGCGACCGCGGTCGGCGGCATGCTGCAGCTCGACTACAGCAGCATCGGCGACTTCGGTGTGGTGTTGAACCAGCAGACCTCGGCGACCGGTTTGGCTGCGACGGCGCTCGGCGCGGGTGCACAGGCGAACGGCGACTTCAACACCGCGATCGGCGCGCAGACCGAGACCAGCGGCAAGTCGGCGGTCGCGATCGGCGGCATCGCCGATGTGCTCGAAGACCAGTTGGGCTCGGACTACGCCGGTTCCGACCTGCAGAACACCCGCGCGTCCGGTCGTCTGTCGACCGCGATCGGCGCCGGCGCGCAGGCGGTCGAATACGCGGCGACCGCGATCGGCGGGCTGGCCAACGCGAGCGGCATCCGTTCGATCGCGATCGGCTACGTGACCCAGGCGACCGGTTACGACGCCACCGCGATCGGTGATCGCGCCGAGGCAACCGGTGACTGGGCCACGGCACTGGGTGGCGGCGCGTACGCCCGCACCACACGGTCCACGGCCCTGGGCAGCTTCTCCAATGCATTGGCTGAAGGCGCGACGGCAGTGGGCGAAGGCTCGATGGCCAACAACGTCAACAGTACGGCGTTGGGTACCGGTTCCTGGGCGGCGGGCCGCAACAGCATCGCGATCGGCAAAGCGACGGTGTGGAACGGCTACTTCAGCAACGACAACGATCCGATCCTTTATGTCGACAGCATCGCGATGGGCACCAACGCCGAAGTTCACGGCAGCCGCTCGATCGCGATCGGACCCGACGCCGTCATTGGTGGCTGGTCGGTGCTTGACGCTGATGGCAACCCGCTGATCGTCAATGACAGCGTCGCGCTTGGCGCCAACGCATTCGCTGATCGTGCCAACACGATCTCGATCGGCCGCGCCGGCGCAGAGCGCCAGATCACCAACGTCGCCGCCGGCACGCAGGACACCGATGCGGTGAACCTCGCGCAGGTCCGCTCGATGACCTCGGGCCTGGGCGAGCTCGCCGAAAACGCAGTCGTCTACGACGACGCCGACAAGGCATCACTGCGCCTGGCTGGTGCGGATGGCACGCGGATCGGCAATCTCGCCAACGGTGCGGTATCGGCGTCGAGCACCGACGCGATCAATGGTCGCCAGCTGCATGCCGGCCTGCAGAGCGCAGCCGATGCACTCGGCGGCGGCACCACGGTGACGGCGATCGGCACGCTCAGCACGCCGTCCTATGCGATCCAGGGCAGCGGCTACGTCGGCATCGCTGCGACCTTCGCCGCTCTCGACACCCAGATCACCCGCCTCAACCAGCGCATGGACCGGGTGGAAACGGTTGTCGAACAAGGGGGCGCCAACGATCGCGTCGCGGTCGGCGGTGATGCGCCGGCGACAGTTGGTGCTGACACCAATGCCGTCGCGGTCGGTGCGGGCGCGGCGGCCAATGGCGACAACGGCGTGGCGCTCGGCGGCAATGCCTATGCACACGGTCCCAACGACACCGCGATCGGCGGCAATGCGCGGGTGAATGCCGACGGCAGCACTGCGGTCGGCGCGAACAGCAGCATCTCGGCGAACGCCACCAATGCCGTCGCCGTCGGCGAGAGTGCATCGGTCACCGCTGCCTCCGGCACCGCGATCGGACAGGGCGCGAGCGTCACTGCGCAGGGTGCCGTGGCACTCGGCCAAGGCGCGGTGGCCGATCGGGCGAACACGGTGTCGGTGGGCAACGCCGCGCAGCAGCGCCAGATCACGAATGTCGCCGCCGGCACGCAGACGACCGACGCGGCCAACGTCGGCCAGGTGCGCGCGGGCGTGACCGAGGCCAAGGCCTATGCCGACAGCACGGCCACCCAGTCGGTCGCAACGTCCAAGGCCTACACCGATCAGCGTCTCGCCAGCTGGGGCGACCAGTTCGAGGTCTACCGCGGCGACGTGGAACGTCGCTTCAGCGATACCGAGCGCCGCATCGACAAGCAGGGCGCGATGAGCGCCGCGATGTTGAACATGGCCACGAACGCGGCGGGCACACAGAGTCCGCGCGGTCGCGTGGCGGTGGGCGCCGGCTTCCAGAGCGGCGAGCAGGCGCTGTCGATCGGCTACGCGAAGCGGGTTGGCGAGCGTGCGTCCTTCAGCCTCGGCGGCGCGTTCAGCGGCGACGAAAAGTCTGCCGGCATCGGCTTCGGTATCGACCTGTGAGTGCCGGCGGCGACGCAGGTCGCCGCCACCTTTCCTGATTCGCCCATCCGGGCATCCATCCATCGACGGAGACACGTTCCATGCGCATCCAGACCACACTCGGCGCCGCGATCGCCGCCATCCTGCTGACCGGCACCGCGCAGGCGGCCCAGCCCAGCCTCGACCGCACCGTCACCCGTGATCTCGCGACCACACCGGCCGCAGGCTTCGGCGGCCAGCGCTTCGTGGTCAAGACCACAGCCGCATCGGCGCCGGGTCGCGCCGCACTGAGCAGCGCACTCGGCACTTCGGTGCGTCGCGCCGGCCTCGCCACCGCCGTGCGTGCAACCACCACCGCAGCGGCGCGTCCTGCCGCCACGGCGCGCGTGCTGCGCAGCATGGGCGCGCCCGGCTGGCATGTCGTGCAGGCCTCGC
This sequence comes from Luteimonas fraxinea, assembly GCF_021233355.1. Taxonomy (NCBI): domain Bacteria; kingdom Pseudomonadati; phylum Pseudomonadota; class Gammaproteobacteria; order Lysobacterales; family Lysobacteraceae; genus Luteimonas; species Luteimonas fraxinea. The sequence continues at coordinate 2,033,035 of NZ_CP089507.1, forward strand.
GCGCGCTGACCGAATCGGAGCAGGCGAGCTTCGTGCGCGAGCTGTCGGCCGAGCCCGGCGTGCTCAAGGTCGAAGTGGATCGCCTGTACCAGCGCGCCGACGTGTCGCGCAGCCCGCGCGCGCTGCCGGCCGCCGCGCCGAACGATCCCAACTACGCGCGTCTGCAGTGGAACTTCAACAATGCGACCGGCGGTGTGCGCGCCGAGCAGGGCTGGGAGATCTCGACCGGCGCAGGTGTCGTCGTCGCCGTGCTCGACACCGGCATCGTGGAGAACCACGTCGACCTCGCCGCCAACGTGCTGCCGGGCTACGACATGATTTCCGACAAGCGCGTGTCGCGCCGCGATACCGACGGCCGCGTTGCGGGCGGCTGGGACATCGGCGACTGGGAAGAAGCCAACTACTGCGTCGCGCTCGGCGGTCAGCCGCATCCGCCGGCCGACAGCTCCTGGCACGGCAGCCATGTGGCCGGCACCATCGCGCAGGTCACCAACAACGGCGTCGGGCTCGCAGGCCTGGCGCACGACGCCGAGGTCCTGCCGGTGCGCGTGCTGGGCTCGTGCGGCGGTTTCGGCAGCGACATCGCCGACGGCATGCTCTGGGCCGCGGGTGCACCCGTGGAAGGTCTGCCGACCAACCCGAACCCGGCCGAGGTGCTCAACATGAGTCTGGGCAGCGGCGGTCCGCAGACATGTCCGACGCTCTACCAGGATGCGATCAACCAGGTGAACAACCTCGGCGCGATCATCGTGGTCGCCGCCGGCAACTCGAACGCGAATGCGAGCACGTACACGATGGGTTCGTGCAGCGGCGTCATCGTCGTCGGCGCCACGCGCGTTACCGGCGGCAAGGCGAGCTACTCGAGCTGGGGCACGCGCGTGGACCTGTCCGCGCCGGGCGGCGGTGGCTCGGTGGACGGCGATCCGAACGGCTACATCTTCCAGGCCATCAACAACGGCACGACGCGTCCCACCAGCGAGTACAGCCTGGGCGGCTTTACCGGCACTTCGATGGCCTCGCCGCACGTGGCGGCCGCCGTGGCGATGGTGCAGAGCGTCGTCGACACGCCGCTGGCGTGGGGCGAAATGCGTGACCTGCTGCGCCGGACCGCGCGTCCGTTCCCGGCCTCGATCCCGGGCTCCACGCCGATGGGTACCGGCATTCTCGATGTGGCGACACTGCTCAACCGCGCCACCCAGCCGCCGTGCACCGAGAACTGCGTGCCGCCGACCGTGCAGCTGTCGAACAAGGTGGAACTGCGCGGGCTTTCGAATGGCGCCGAAGATGCGGTTTACAGCTTCCAGGCGGAGGCCGGCAAGGTGCTGTCGTTCATGACCTACAGCGGCACCGGCAACGTGTCGATGTACGTCGCCGCCGGACGCGTGCCGACAGCAACCGATCGCGACGGCTTCTCCACGCGCGCCAACAGCAACACCGAGACCGTGCGTTTCACCGCGCCGGTGGCGGGCACCTACCACGTGCGCCTGACCGGCACGTATGCCGGCATGACCCTGGTCGCACGCCAGTAAACCGGAAGTGCCACCCGCGTCGGTGTGCCGACGCGGGTGGCCATCGCCCACGACCATGCGCAGGCCGCCGGATAACCGTTTCGACTGGCTGACGGTCCTGCCGTACTGGGGGCCGACGGACGATGGCTGCGAAGTGCTCGAAGTCGCACTCTCCGATTTCGTCTACCGCAGCGGCATGACCGACGCCGACTGGCAGTTCGCGTTCGTCTCCTGGGCCAGTGCGCGACTGATCCGCACCGGGGAGTGTTACGAGATCGCGACGCGCGACACGCGCAGCGGCATCGACATGCTGCGCATCGTGCGCGATCCAGGCCAGATCCTGTCGCCACAGAGCGGTGCAACCACGACAACCTGATAGCGCCTCGAACCGTCGCAGCGCGAACGCGTCTGCGATGCGACACGATCGATGCAACCACAGACACGTCCATCGGCGAACTACGACTGGCTACTGACTTGGACCGACTGGTCCGCACGCGAGGATCGCCGGCTCGAAGCCGTGTTCGACCTAGCGACATTCCTGCAGCGCAGCCAGGCTGCACAAGGCTCCTGGTCGCTCGATTTCCTGTCCTGGAAATGCGAACGCCTCGTCAGCGACGGCTGCTGGTACGAAGCACGTCTCGAACATCGACACGACCGCACCGACGTGCGTGTCGTGCTCGATCGCTGATCGCGTGACATGACTGCGCGGCTTGCGTCCGCGTGCCCGAGCGGGTGCAATGCGGACATGCGCATTCTCATCGTTCTGTTCGCCGCGCTGCTGCTGTCGGCCTGTGCCCACCAGTCGCCCCGCAATCCGCTCGCCACCTGGGTCCCGTCGACCAATCACGATGCGCGTCGACCGGTGCTGGTGGTGCTGCATTACACCGAGCAGGATTCGGTGCAGCGCAGTCTCGACACGCTGCGCACCGCCAACAGCGGCGGTCGCGTGAGTTCGCATTACCTGATCGGCCAGGATGGCGAGCGCTACCAACTCGTGTCCGATCTCGATCGTGCATGGCATGCCGGCGCCGGCAGCTGGGGCGCGGTGTCGGACGTGAACTCCGCCTCGATCGGCATCGAGCTCGACAACAACGGTCGCGTGCCGTTCGCCGAACCACTGGTCGAGAGCCTGCTGGTGCTGCTGGACGATCTGAAGACGCGCTGGCGTATTCCGGCCGAAAACTTCATCGCCCACTCCGATCTCGCGCCCGGCCGCAAGGTCGATCCCGGTGTGCACTTTCCGTGGAAGCGTCTCGCGCAACACGGCTATGGCGTCTGGCCGCGCGACGACACACCGCCGGCGCCGGTGGACTTCGACGTGGTGCAGGCCTTGCGGGTCGTGGGCTATCCGGTTGAGGACCTCGATGCGACGTCGCGGGCGTTCCGTTTGCGGTTCCGCGCGCTGGCCGAAGGGCCGCTGGATGTGGAGGATCAGCGGATCCTCTATGCGCTGGTGCAGGGGTGGACGATTCCGGCGGATGCAGCCGTGCAGCCGTAGTAGTTCTGTTCTTGCTTCTGCGGTTGTCTTGCTCTTCCTAGGTCTCGACGCCGCACAGGTGATCGCAGACCCGTAGGGCGGCGGGCATGGATGCCCGCCGTTTTCCGACCGAGCCAGGATGGCGAGTCGGAAAATCCCGGAACAGGTGACACGCCGGGTGAGCTCCGTCGGGGCTGGCCCTTTTCTTTGGTTCCGTTTCTTTTGGGCCAGCAAAAGAAATGAACCCGCTCGCCGCAAGGTGAGTGGAAGCGTTTGATCTTGCTTCTCGCCGTGAGCGCGAAGCGGAATAGCAACGTCAGACGCTTTCGTCCGCTGACGCGGCCGAGTTCATTTCTTTTGGGGGACGCCAAAAGAAACGGAACCAAAGAAAAACGTCTCCCCGACACGTCCGAAGCCCGCGGCGTCACACGCACCGGGATTTTCCGACTCGGCATCCTGCCTCGGTCGGAAAACGCCGCACATCCATGTGCGGCGCCCTCCGGGTACGTAGGTTTGGAGCGCCGTCAGAAAAAATCCACGGCAACGGCAACGGCAACGGCAACGGCAACAGCAACGGCAACGGCAACAGCAACGGCAACAGCAACAGCAACAGCAACAGCAACAGCAACAGCAAACGCAACTGCAACGCCGAGTCGAAAGCGAAGCGAAACCCACAACGCAACAGGCCCGCCGAAGCGGGCCTGTCGATCAAACGTTGAAGCGAACGCTTACTGCTTGAGCGAATCGATCGCCGCATTGAGCGTCTGGCTCGGGCGCATCGCCTCGATCACCTTTGCCAGATCCGGATGGTAGTAACCCCCGATCTCGACCGGCTTGCCCTGCGCGCCGTTGAGCTCGGACAGGATCGCCGCCTCGCCGTCCGTCAGTGCCTTCGCCACCGGTGCGAACGTCGCCTTCAGGTCGGCGTCGTCGCTCTGGTCGGCCAGCGCCTGCGCCCAGTACTGGGCGAGGTAGAAGTGGCTGCCGCGGTTGTCGAGTTCGCCGACCTTGCGCGCCGGCGAGCGGTTCTCGTCGAGGATGCGGCCGTTGGCGACGTCGAGCGCGGCGGCCAGCACTTTGGCCTTCGGATTGTCGTAGGCGTTGCCGAGGTGCTCGAGCGACGCGGCCAGCGCGAGGAACTCGCCGAGCGAATCCCAGCGCAGGTAGTTCTCTTCGACGAACTGCTGCACGTGCTTCGGCGCCGAGCCACCCGCGCCGGTTTCGAACAGGCCGCCACCGGCCATCAGTGGCACGATCGACAGCATCTTCGCGCTTGTGCCCAGCTCCATGATCGGGAACAGGTCGGTCAGGTAGTCGCGCAGCACGTTGCCGGTCACCGAGATCGTGTCCTCACCCTTGCGGATGCGCTCGAGCGAGAACGTCGTCGCCTCGACCGGCGGCAGCACGCGCAGGTCGAGACCGGCGGTGTCGTGATCCTTGAGATACGTCTCGACCTTGGCGATCACCTGCGCATCGTGCGCGCGGCTCTTGTCGAGCCAGAACACGGCCGGCGTCTCGGACAGGCGCGCGCGGTTCACGGCGAGCTTCACCCAGTCCTGGATCGGCGCGTCCTTGGTCTGACACATGCGCCAGATGTCGCCGCTCTCGACCGCCTGCTCGAACACCACATTGCCGTCGCTATCGGTGACGCGCACGGTGCCGTCGCCGGGGATCTGGAAGGTCTTGTCGTGGCTGCCGTATTCCTCGGCCTTCTGCGCCATCAGGCCGACATTGGGCACCGAGCCCATCGTCGTCGGATCGAGCGCGCCGTGGGTCTTGCAGTCGTCGATGACCGCCTGGAACACGTCGGCATAGCAACGATCCGGGATCACGGCCTTCGCGTCCTGCAGCTTGCCGTCGGCGTTCCACATGCCGCCGGAGTCGCGGATCATCGCCGGCATCGAGGCGTCGACGATGACGTCGGACGGCACGTGCAGGTTGGTGATGCCCTTGTCGGAATTGACCATCGCAAGCTTCGGACGCGTCGCATAGAGCGCGTCGATGTCGGCGCGGATCGCGTCCTGCTGGTCCTGCGGCAGGGTCTGGATGCGCGCGTACAGATCGTCGATGCCGTTGTTGGCATCGAAGCCGACCTGCGCCAGCGCATCGGCGTACTTCGTCAGCACGTCACGGTAGAACGCCTGCACGACGATGCCGAACATGATCGGGTCGGAGACCTTCATCATTGTCGCCTTGAGGTGCAGCGAGAACAGCACGTCCTGCGCCTTCGCGTCTTCGATCTGCGCTTCGATGAAGCTCGACAGCGCCTTGCACGACATCACCGCGGCATCGACGATCTCGCCGGCCTGCACCTTCACCGCGTCCTTGAGCACGGTCGTCGCGCCGTCGCTGCCGACGAGTTCGATCTTCAGCGCGCCGGCCTTCTCCAACGTCGCGGAGCGTTCGCTGCCGTAGAAATCGCCTTCTTCCATGTGCGCGACGTGCGACTTCGAATCGGACGACCACTTGCCCATGCGATGCGGATGCTTGCGCGCGAACGCCTTCACCGACTTCGGTGCGCGGCGATCGGAGTTGCCCTCGCGCAAGACCGGGTTCACCGCGCTGCCCTTGGTACGGTCGAAGCGCGCCTTGATGTCGGTCTCTTCATCGGTCTTCGGCACGTCCGGGTAATCCGGCAGCGCGTAGCCCTGGCCCTGCAGTTCCTTGATCGCCGCTTTCAGCTGCGGCACCGACGCACTGATGTTCGGCAGCTTGATGATGTTGGCTTCGGGCGTGGTCGCCAGCTGGCCGAGTTCGGCGAGGTGGTCGCCGATCTTCTGATCGTCGGTCAGCACGTCCGGAAACTGCGCCAGGATGCGGCCGGCCAGCGAGATGTCGCGCTTTTCGACCGCGATGCCCGCCGGTTTGGTGAATGCCTCGACGATCGGCAGCAGCGACTGCGTCGCCAGGTACGGGGCTTCGTCGGTGAGCGTGTAGAGGATCTTCGGCGTATCGGACATGCGGGCGTGTCTCGTCTGGAAACGGGGGGAATGCGTGGCCGGCGCGCGTTGCGGCATCCAGTGGCCGCGCGTACCGGCGCGTCCGCGGATCAGCCGGCGAGGGCCGGTGCGTGCGGACGACACAGCCCCTCGATTGTCGCGCGTTTGCGCAGGTCGCGGAAGGCGCGTGCCCGCGTGGAGACATACGGGACAGCATGGTGCGCGTGTCCATCCGCCACGAAAAAACGCGGCCGGAGCCGCGTTCGTGTTCGAAGTCGTGCGCGCGCTGCGGCCTACTTCACCGAGAACTCGCGCGTCTCCACCACCGTGCCGTCGAGCGAGATTTCCAGCTTGTAGGTGCCGACCGGCCAGCCTTCGGGATGGTGGATGTCGAAGGCGATGACCTGCGGGCCGGCGGCGACATCGGCCTCGGTATTGCGGACCAGCTGGCCTTCGCCGAACGTCCAGCGCGCGGCGAGCTTGGCCGCGCTTTCGCCCTCGGTGCCGACCGACGCGTAGATGGTGTCGGTGGTCGCGAACTCGGACGCCGGCGTCGACACGCGGTTCTGGTCGTCGACGGCGTTGCCGAGTTCGACGCTGGTGACCGTGGCCGGTGCTGGCGGTGTGGGCGCCGGCGGTGGTTCGGGCGCGGTCGGTGCCGGCGGCGGCGCCGTGGTGGGCGCATCGCGATTGCAGCCGGCAAACAGCAGCACGCCGCCGAGTGCGGCAGCCAGGGTCAGGACGACGGGTCGGGTCATGGAAACTCCTGGAGTCGGAAATCGGTCACGCGGCAGGCAGTTGCAGCACCTGGCCGGCGTGGAGGGCATCGGGATCATCGAGCACGTCGCGGTTGGCGTCGAACAGCTCGCACCAGCGGTCCTGCGCGCCGAGTTCGGATTCGGCGATTCCGGACAGGCTGTCGCCCTTGCGCACGACATAGGTGCGCATCGGGTGTGCGTCGGGAATGCGGGAAGAAGTCATGGCCGGGCGTGCGTGGAGGCGACGGCGCAGGCTCCCACGCCCCGCGTTAAGAATCCATCGCGCGGGGCGTGCAATCGACTACTGCCGTTCGTCGCGCAGGCGCGCAGGCATCGCATGGCCGGGCGTCGCGCGCCATGGATTGATATCCAGCCCGCCGCGCCGCGTGTAACGCGCTTCGACCGACAGCGTCTGCGGCCGGCAGCGCGCCAGCAGGTCGACGAACACGCGCTCGACGCACTGCTCGTGGAATTCGGCGTGATCGCGGAACGACACCAGATACTGCAGAAGCGTGGCGCGATCGATGCGCGGCCCGCGATAGGCGATGTGCAGGCTCGCCCAGTCCGGCTGGCCGGTGACCGGGCAGTTCGACTTCAGCAACGCCGAGGTCAGGCGTTCCTCGACGATCTCGCCAGCGTCGGCCGCGAGCAGCGAGGCATCGGGCGGGCCGTAGCTCGCGATCTCGACATCGAGACTGTCGATCGATGCGCCGTCGTGCGCGATGTCGTCCATGGCCGGCAGACCGAACACCACATCGACAGGCGCGCCGGCGGACTGCGACAAGTCCTGGATGACACGCGCGAGAACCGCGTCGGCCGTGTCGAAGCGCGTGTGGTTGAGCGAGTTGAGATAAAGCTTCAGCGACTTCGACTCGACCAGATGCGGCGAATCGCCCGGCACGGTGATCGTCGCCGTCGCCACGACCGGCTTGCCGCGCGTATCCAGCCAGCTCAGTTCGTAGGCGTGCCAGCGGTCGTGGCCGATGAAGGGCAGCGTCGCGCCGATGCCGATCTCGGCGCGACCAAGCGTGCGCGCGATCGGGAACAGCAGGCCGGGATCGTAATGACGCGGATAGGCGACCTCGCGGCCGAGCGGAATGGGCGGCGCGGCCGCAATGGGGGTTCGGGGGGACATGCGAGGATTTTAGCGCCGGGGGGATGACGTGCGTTGCGTGGGGCGCGGTGCTGGCGGGATGGCAGTCAGGCAGGCAGGCGGTCGGTGCGTCAGAAGCTCGCTGCGTCGGGCCGGCAGTGCGTCAGCCCGTCAGGTCTGACTCGATTCCCAGCGCGTCACCCCAGCGCACGCTGGGGTCCATGTTGATCTTCGCGTCGACGCAAGATCGCGCGCCGAAGGCAACAGCAAAATGGATCCCAGCTTTCGCTGGGATGACGGTAGTGGGATTGTGGAGGTTGCGAGCCAAATCACTGGATGACCAGCCATTCGGCTGTTGAAAGGCGCTTCCGGCCCCGCGTCGGGTGACGGAACACGAAGCACTCACGCCAAAGCCCGTGCTGCTCGATCTGCGCGTTCGCGCTGGCCTTTGCAGTCGCCCCGTCGCATGCCGGGGTCCCGCGCCTTGCGCCGATGCGCCGAGACGCCTCAGCTCTCTCCCGCATCCAGATAATCCAGACTGACCTGCAGCATCGCGCGCAGCCCGAGATCCAGCGCCGACTCGTCGAGATCGAACTGCGGCGAATGGTTGCTCGGCGCGGTCGCCGGGTCCTTGCCTGCCGCGGTCGCGCCGACGAAGAAGAACATCGCCGGCACTTCCTTCGCGTAGTACGCGAAATCTTCGGCGCCCATGTTGAGCGGGGTTTCGACGACGTTCTCCGCGCCGGCAACGGCCTGCAGGCTCGGCAGCAGGCGCGTGGTCAGGGCAGGGTCGTTGACGGTGACGGGGTTGCCGGTGGAGTCGGGCACGTGCGCCTCGACGGTGGCGCCATGCGCGGCGGCCACGTGTTCGGCGACGTTCTTGAGGTCGGCGAAGATGTCGCTGCGCACGCCTTCGTCGAAGGTGCGGATCGTGCCGACCAGTTCGACGCTGTCGGGAATGATGTTGTAGCGGATGCCGCCCTTGATCGCGCCGAAGCTCACCACTGCCGGCAACGTCGAGATGTTGGTACGGCGGCTGACGATGGTCTGCGCGGTGCCGATCAGATCGGCCGCGGCGACGATCGGATCGATGCCGCCCCAGGGCCGCGAGCCGTGCGTCTGCCGGCCGATGACCTTGATGTTGAAACGGTCCGACGCGGCCATCAGCGGGCCGCCGCGCACGCCGAGCTGGCCGGCCTGCAGCGTCGAGAACACATGCAGGCCGAAGATCGCGTCCGGTTTGAAGTCGCGGAAGATGCCCTCGGCCAGCATCATCGACGCGCCGCCGTCCTCGTCGTCGGGCGGGCCTTCCTCGGCGGGCTGGAACACGAACAGCACCTCGCCCGCCAGCTGCTCGCGCATGCCGACCAGGGCTTCGGCCACGCCCATCAGGATCGCGACGTGCGCATCGTGGCCGCAGGCGTGCATGACGCCGGTGGGTTCGCCGCGGTAGGTCGTGGTCGCGGTGGACGCGAAGGGCAGGCCGGTCTGTTCGGTGACCGGCAACGCGTCCATGTCGGCGCGCAGTGCGATCTTCGGGCCGGGGCGGCCGCCCTTGAGCACGGCGGTCACGCCGGTATGCGCGATGCCGGTTTTCGGTTCGAGGCCGAGGCTACGCAGATGCTCGGCGACCAGCGCCGCGGTACGCGTCTCCCGGTTGCCAAGCTCGGGATGCTGGTGGATGTCACGGCGCCAGTCGACGACCCTGGCCTGCAGCGCGGTCGCGGCGCTGGCGACTTCGGGACGTTGCGACGCCTGCGCATGCGACAGAACGGGCAGGGCGGCGCAGGCGCAGAGCAGCGCGGTGGCGAGACGATGCATCGGCGGATCCTCGACGGGTGACCGGTCGATGCTAGTGGATCAGCGGGCCTGCTGGCGCAATGAAGAAAGCGCGCCTGCGCGCGCTTCCAGATCAGGACTCAATCGATCGCGACGTGCGCGGTCAGCGTCCGCACTGCCAGGCGCCGAAGCGCTGGCTGCCGCCGGCGGGTTCGCCGAGCGGGGTGATCGTGTCGGCGTTGAGGCCGGGCGCCTCGTTGCGGGCGAGGGTTTCCAGTTCCTCGCGCACGCGCAGCTGGTTGCGTTCGACGAACGCGATGCTGTGCTTGACCGAGACTTCGACCTCGCCACGCTTCTGACAGTCGGCAGGCGCCGCACTGGTCACGCGCACCGCGCTCGCGCCCGGCGCCATGTGCACCCAGGTGCAGCCGACGGCGGACAGGGACAGCAGCATCACAGCCAGGGACTTGCGCATTCGGAATGCTCCGGGGATTGATGGGGTAGGACGCGATACCCGCCATTGTGGCGGGCATCGGCTGAGCGGGCGATCACCGCCCGCGGAACCTGTTCAAGTCTGCTGCGCGCACCAGCCGGCGAACGCAGCAGGACATTGGACAGGTGTCAGCGTCCGACCGGCTGGCCGTCCGCGTCGAGCACCTGCACCTCGCCCAGCTCGAGCGCGCGGATCGGCGCCTCGATCTGCTTTAGATCGCCGACGACGATCCAGGTCAGCGCCTTGGGATCGATCGTCGTCGCCACGCCGCCCAGATCGGCCACCGTCATCGATTCGATCTCGGCCTTGCGCTGGAACACGTAGTCGTCCGGACGGCCGAAGCGCACGTTGCCGCCGATCGTCGACATCACCGACCACGCGGTCTCGTAGGCACCGGGCAGGCTCAGGGTCTGGATCGCCTGGGCGCGGGCGAGTTCGGCGGCGGTCGCCGGACGGTCGCCATCGGCGAAGTCGGTCAGCTCACGCTGGACCTCGGCCATGGCCTCGGCGGTCTTGTCGATCTGCACCGGCGCCGACGCCATCCACGGACGCTGGCCCAGCGTGCCGCTGGCCGAGCTGCGCGCGCCGTAGGACCAGTGCTTGTCCTCGCGCAGGTTCATGTTCAGACGCGCGGTGAAATCGCCGCCGATCACGGTGTTGACCATGTCGAAGCGGGTCGACGAGGCATCGTTGGTCGGCGGGATCACCTGCGCGGCGAAGATGTTCGCCTGTACCGCGCCGGGCTGGTCGATCAGGAACACGCGCGGTGCGGTGGGACGTGCGACCTCGGCCACTTCGATGGCCGCCGGCGCCGCGCCGGTGCCGCGCCAGTCGCCGAAATGCCGCTCCAGCATCGGCACGATCTCGTCCAGCGTGGTGTCGCCGACGACGATCAGCGTCGCGCCTTCCGGACGCACCCAGTCGCGGTGGAACGCGACCAGTTCGTCGCGCGTGAGCTTGGCAATCGCGTCTTCCGTGCCGCTGCCGGTGAACGGAATCGCATACGGATGGCCGGCGCCGTAGACCAGCGGCGGCAGCACGCGCATCGCCACGCTCGACGGGCGCGCCTTCTCCTGCGCGATGCCGGCGATCCACGTCGCCTTGATGCGGTCGATTTCCTTCTGATCGAAGTTCGGGCGACGCAGCATGTCGGCGAACAGCGCCAGCGACGGATCGAGGTTCTCCTTCAGCGCCGAAACGTAGGCATTGCTGCCGTCGAGCGACGCGCCCGCACCGAGGCTCGCGCCCAGCGCTTCGACGCGGTCTGCGAAGTCGAGCGCGCCCAGGCCGCCGGCGCCTTCGTCGAGCACGTTCATCGTGAAGCTCGCGGTGCCCGGCGTGCGGCCCAGGTCGGCGGTGTAACCGCCCTTGAACTCGTAGCTCAGCTGCACGACCGGAATCTCCGGACGGCGCGCCAGGATCACCTGGGTGCCGTTGGACAGCGTCGCGCGCTCCTGCGCCGGGAACTTGAGTTCCGGGAACGATGCGGTCTTCGGCACCCCGGTGCTGCGGTCGATGCGGCTGCGCGTGGTCGTGTACTTGGCATCGGGCGCCGGCGGGGTGAACGGCGCGGGCGTGACCGCGGGTTCTTCGGCCAGCGGCGTGCGTGCGCCCGGCACGACGGTGATGGTGTGGCTGCCGACATCGAGCCACTTCGCGCCGGCCGCCTTGACGTCCTCGGCGGTGGTCGCGGCGACGTTCGCCAGCGAGTCGCGGAAGCAGCCCGGATCGCCCTCGTAGACGGTGCATTCGGCCAGTGCGTCGGCCTTGCCGCCGAAGCCGCCGATGCGCTCGATGCCGCGCACGAAACCGGCCCGGAACGAGGTCTTGGCGCGCTCGAGTTCCTCGGCGCTCGGGCCTTCGGTGATCAGGCGCTCGAGTTCCTCGTCGATCGCTTTCTCGACCGTCGCCGGGTCCACGCCCTGCTTCACGGTCGCCATCACGACGAAGTTCGAGCCCAGCTGCGAGCCGTAGGCGCCGGCGCTGATGTTGTCGACCAGGCGGTCGTCGTGCAGCAGGCGACGGTCGAGACGCGAGGCCTTGGCGCCACCTAGCACGCTGCCCAGCACCTGCAGGTGGTCGATTTCGGTAGTGCCCAGTTCGGCGACGTTCCACGCGCGGTAGATGCGCACCTGCGGCACCTGGTCTTCCATCGTCTCGCGGGTGTCGGCGCTGCGCTTGGCCACGTCGACAGCGGGCTGCGCCATCGTCGGGCCGGCCGGAATGTCGCCGAAGTACTGCGCGACCTTGCGGCGCGCGGTGGCCACGTCGATGTCGCCGGCCAGCACCAGCACCGCGTTGTTCGGGCCGTACCAGGTGCGGAACCACTGCTTGACGTCGTCGAGCGCGGCCGCGTTGAGGTCGTTCATTGAGCCGATGACGCCGTGGTGGTACGGGTGGCCCTTGGGGTACAGCGCGCGTGTGAGCTTGTCCCAGACCTGGCCGTAGGGCTGGTTCTCGCCCTGGCGCTTCTCGTTCTGCACCACGCCGCGCTGCTCGTCGAGCGCCGCCTGGTCGACCGCGCCGAGCAGGTGGCCCATGCGGTCCGATTCCATCCACAGCGCCATGTCGAGCGCGGTGGTCGGCACGTTCTGGAAGTAGTTCGTGCGGTCGGTGTTGGTGGTGCCGTTCTGGTCGGTCACGCCGACCTGCTTGAAGGGATCGAAGAACTCGCCGTCGTGGTTCTCGCTGGCCTGGAACATCAGATGCTCGAACAGGTGCGCGAAGCCGCTGCGGCCGGCGGGTTCGTCCTTGCTGCCGACGTGGTACCAGATGTTGACCGCGACGATCGGCGCCTTGCGGTCGGTATGCACCACCACGCGCAGGCCGTTGGGCAGGGTGAAGGTCTCGTACGGAATGTCGACGCCGACGGCCTGGGCGGGCGGTGCGGCAAGCGCCATCGGCGCCGCGGCGAAGCCGGACAGGGCGAGGCCGGTGGCCAGCGCGAGCAGGGCCGCGCGCGGGCGAGTCGGAGCGGTACGGAGACGGTCGACGGACATGCCGGTCCTTGCAGTTCGGGCGGGATTGGACCCGCATCGTAGCCAGCCGCAGTGCCTTCGGCACGGGCCGCAGGTCATGGTGGGTCTCAGCTTGCGGTCAAGGCGATCGTCGCAGCGGATCGAAGCCCTTCCCCGCGCTGCGGGGAAGGGTTGGGTGGGGGCAGACGGCCAGGCTGACGGGTGTCCGGATTCCAAGCATCTGCACCGCGTGCGATCCGTTCCTGCTGTGATCCGGGCGTTTGCCCCCATCCCGGCCTGTCCGGCCCGGCGCAGCGCGCCGGTCGTTCGATCGACTCGCGCGGCGGTGCAGCGCAAGCGAGTCGCTCTCACCCCGCGCGCGCGGGGAAAGGAGCAGATTGCGGACCCGCCTTGGTCTGGCCATGCGCCAGTGCTCTGCGCGGCCTCGCCAGTCCAATCCTCACGACCCGCCCGCTAGCATCGAAGCCCGGTTCTCCCTAGGCACGCGCATGACCCACTGGACTCTCGTCACCGGCGCCAACCGCGGCCTCGGCCTCGAATTCGTCCGTCAGCTGCTGGTCGACGGCGCCCGCGTCGTCGCGACCTGTCGCCAGCCCGGCAAGGCGACTGCGCTCAACAATCTCGCTGCCGAACACCCCGGCCATCTGAAGGTGCTGCCGCTGGATGTCGGCGACGCCCGCTCGCGTGACGAGCTGGTGCGCGAATGGCCACTGGCCGCGGGCGAGGACGCGCGCATCGACGTGCTGATCAACAACGCCGGCGTGCTGCACAGCGGCGAGCGCTTCGGCACGCTGCGCGCCGACACGCTCGACGACAGCCTGCGCACCAATGTCACCGGCCCGCTGCTGCTGACCCAGGCGCTGGCACCGCTGCTCGTCGACGGCGCGCGCGTCGCCAATCTGTCCTCGCAACTCGGCTCGATCGCCAATACCGCGCGCTTCGGCACGCCGAGCTACGCGATCAGCAAGGCTGCGCAGAACATGGCGACCGTGCAGCTGGCGCATGCGCTGCGCGAGCGGGGCATCGTCGTTGTCGCCCTGCATCCGGGCTGGGTGCAGACCGACATGGGCGGCGCCCAGGCCAGCGAAGTGGCCGAGGATTCGGTCGCCGGTCTGCGCAAGGTCATCGATGGCCTCGGCCCCGACGACAGCGGCCACTTCCTCGACTGGACCGGCGCGACGCTGCCCTGGTGACCGACAATGGCCGGCCCGCAGCCCGGCCCGGCCCATGTTCGACGTCATCCTGCACACGCCCGAGATTCCGCCCAACACCGGCAACGTGATCCGCCTGTGCGCCAACACCGGCGCGCGGCTGCATCTGGTGCGGCCGCTGGGCTTCGACCTCGACGACCGCAACCTGCGCCGCGCCGGGCTCGACTACCACGAGTACGCGACGCTGCAGGTACACGACGATCTCGATGTCGCACTCGCGGCGATCCAGCCCGCACGCCTGTTCGCACTGAGTACGCGTAACAGCGTCCGCTTCGATGCGCCTGCGTTCGCACCGGGCGACGCCTTCCTGTTCGGCAGCGAGACCCGCGGCCTCCCGGACGCAGTGCTCGGCCGCGTGCCCGATGGCCAGCGCCTGCGCCTGCCGATGCAGCCGGGCAACCGCAGTCTCAACCTGTCGAATGCGGTTGCAGTGGTCGTGTTCGAAGCCTGGCGCCAGCACGGATACGCCGGCGGCCAGTAATACGCCAGCGGCGTACGCCCGGCACAGCCGCCCCGGCATCGACTGCAGGCCGGAAGCGAGCAGGTTGGAAACGGTTGCACCACGACCTGAACACCACGCCAAAAGTTCCTGTACTTGCGAGTTCAATATTCAGCGCGGGTTGCACGCGGAGGTCGAGAATGCGCGGTACCGGCCCGGGTGACCGTGCTTCCCCTCCCCTCGAAGCGCATCCCCTCCCTGTCACCCGGGCCGGCATTTTTCAGAGCAGAACCGATAAGAGCCGGACCCCACGCAGGGCCCGGCTGGAGAGAGACCCCGAATGAAGCGCCTCCTGTCGATCGCAGCCCTCGCCGCAGCGCTCCCCTTCGCTGCGAATGCCGCCGAAGGTCTGTCCTACAACTATGTCGAAGGCGGCTATTCGGCCAGCAAGTCCGACATCGCCCCGGTCAACCGTGACGTCGACTCCGACGGCTGGTCGATCCGCGGCTCCGCCGCGTTCCTCCCGAATTTCCACGCCTTCGGCGACTACACCCGCGAGAGCGTCGACAACAGTCCGCTCGACCGCGACCAGTGGCGTCTGGGCGTCGGCTACAACCACGAAGTGACGCCGCGCACCGATCTACTCACCCGCGTGGCCTACCAAAAGCTCGACTTCGGACGCGGCATCAATGCCGATGGCTATTCGGTCGAAGTCGGCGCGCGCACCGCGCTGCTGCCGGCGCTCGAAGGCTACGCACTGGCCGGCTACGAGGATCTCGATAGCGGCTTCGACAGCGAGTTCTACGGCCGCCTCGGCGCGCAGTGGAAGTTCAACCCGAACTTCGGCGTCGCCGGTGACATCAAGTTGATCAAGGGTGGCGACACCCAGTGGTTCGTGGGTCCGCGTCTGACCTGGTAAGCGCCACACCGCTCCCCCGCGGTTTCCGGTCCCCAGCGCTTCCCCGGCGCGTCTCTCTCTCCCGGAAACCGTCAGAACCCGGCCAGCAATGGTCGGGTTCTTTTTTTTTGGGTAGAAGCGGCCGACGGATTCCAGTGGAAGCTCGCGGCGCCCACTGCTTTGTTCTTCCCCCTACGGGGGAAGGTGCCCGGACGGCGGATGAGGGCGCTTTTGGCGCTTCTGACGAGGCCTCGCCCTCACCCGACGCGCTACTCGCGCGTCGACCTCTCCCAAAGGGAGAGGTATTGAGTTTCCGCCAGCTGAGACACGGGGCTGATCGAAGCCCAACAGCAGAGACGCATCAGGCAGGCCTAGAGCCCGTTATTCAAACTCGGGCTTCTGCTCGCGCGCCATCAAACGGGCCAGGCCTTCGGCGGGCGTCATTTCGCCATGCAGCACGGCGCGGACGTTGCTGGCGATCGGCAATTCGATGCCGTGGCGTTCGGCCAGACGCATGACTTCGTCGGCGGTCTGCACCGATTCGACCACCTGGCCGATCGCGCGGACCGCGTCTTCGAGCTTCTCACCGCGGCCCAGCGCCAGGCCCAGCCGGCGGTTGCGCGACAGGTCGCCGGAACAGGTCAGCACCAGATCGCCGAGACCGGCGAGGCCCATCAGGGTTTCCGCGCGGCCACCGATCGCCTGGTTGAGGCGCAGCATCTCGTTGAGGCCGCGGGTGATCAGGCCGGTGCGGGCGTTGAGGCCCAGCTCCATGCCGTCGGCCGCGCCGGTGGCGACGGCGAGCACGTTCTTCATCGCGCCGCCGAGTTCGGCGCCGCGCATGTCGGTGCCGGTGTAGGCGCGGAACGTCGGGCCGTGCAGCACGTCGGCGACGGTCTGCGCGAAGTCGGCGTCGTCCGATTGCACGGTGATCGCGGTCGGCAGGCCGGACGCGACTTCCTTGGCGAACGACGGGCCGGTGACGACGGCCAGCGGCACGTCCTCACCAACCAAGGCGCCCGCGACTTCATGCAGGAACCGTCCCGAGCCGGGTTCGAAACCCTTGGTCGCCCACGACACACCAACGCCCGCCGGGCGCAGCGGCGCCAGCAATTCCAGGGTTTCGGCGAAGGCGTGCGACGGCACGACGACCAGGATCAGGCCGACGCCATCGAGGGCATGGGCCAGATCGGTGGTCGCGCGCAGGTTCTGCGGCAACGGGATGCCCGGCAGATAGCGCGGGTTCTCGTGGCGCTGGTCGATCGCCTCGATCTGTTCCGCGTTACGGCCCCACAGCGTGGTGGGGTGACCGTTGCGTGCGATCAGCGAGGCGAGCGCGGTCCCCCAGGAGCCCGCGCCCAGCACCGCGACCGCGGGCTTGCGATCGGTCACGCTCAGGCGTTGCCGATCTGATCGGTCGTCGGCTGTTCGTTGCCCGGCTGGCCGCGCTGACGCAGGCCTTCGGCGTAGAGCGCGTCGAAGTTGATCGGCTGCAGCAGGAACGGCGGGAAACCACCGGCCTGGATCAGTTCGCCGATCAGCTGACGGGCGTACGGGTAAAGCACGTTCGGGCACTGGGTGCCGAGCAGCGCGTCCAGGGTGTTGCCGTCGAAACCGGCCAGACCGAACACGCCGGCCTGCTTCACTTCGGCCACGTACACGGTGTTGGCGTTGTCCTCGCCCGTGGTGCAGGTCAGGGTGATCGCCAGCACGACTTCGAACGCGTTGTCGCCGACGCGCTGCACGCTCTGGTTGAGATTCATGTTGAGCTGCGGCTGGGCCTGCTCGTTGAAGATCGCCGGCGACTTGGGCGACTCGAACGAGACGTCCTTGACGTAGATCTTCTCGACGCTGAACTGCGCGCCGGCCGGCTGCGCCGGGGCTGCGCCATTGGCGCCGTTGGTGGCCTGTTCTTCGGACATGTAAATCAACTCCGGCAAAAAATGTTGGGTGAGACGGATTGCCGATTATGGCACTCCGTCAAGACGGTACTGCTGCGCTCAGCCGCGGCCCTTGGCCAGCGGCAGGTCGGCCTGCAGCCAGCCGCCGATGCCGCCGTCGAGCACGTAGACGTTCTCGAAGCCGGCCTTCTTCAGGCGCTTGGCGGCGTCGCTGGCCGTGCTGCCGGTCTTGCAGACCAGCACCACCGGCAGGGCCTTGGCAGGTGCGAGCTGCTTGCTCTCGGGATCGAACTGGCTCATCTGCACGTTCTTCGAGCCCGGGATGTGGCCCTTGCCGAAGTCGGCGGCCGGGCGCAGGTCGACGACCAGCGCGTTGTCGCGGTTGACCAGCACGGTCAGTTCGGCCGGACGCAGGACCTTGAAGCCGCGGAACAGCCGCGAGATCTCGTTGAAGACGATCGCCACCGTCAATGCGGCGAGGATCAGCGACAGCATCTGGTTGCGGCCCAGGAAGGCCAGAAGTTCTTCGAAATTCACGGATGGATCGCGGTGCGTCGGCGGGCGGCGATTGTCGCACACCACCGCGACCGCCCGGCGGCGGGCAGCCGATGGCGGCCCGGCGGGGTCATTCGCCGGCCCAGAAGTCGGGCAGACCGTCGACGATCCACCAGGTGCCGGCGGCCGCATCCCAGCGCCAGCGCTCGGTGTAGCGCACGGTGCGCTCGGCCATGGTGTGGCGGTTGATCACGCCGATCTGGATCTCGCGGATCGCCTCTTCCTTGGTCGCGGTGGCGCTGGTTTCGCGGTAGCCGGTGACCTGCACCTGCTCGTAGCGGGCGAAGTCGAGCTCGCTGGCCGGATGCGCGGTGCGGTATTCGGGGTCGACCAGCTGCCAGGCGGTCTTCATGTCGTTCCAGCGCACCGCGCCGGTCCACGCGTATTGCGCGCGCTCGAGCGCAGTGCCCTGCTTGCCGGCGCTGGCGCACCCGGGCAGCAGGACCAGCAGCGCGAGCAACGCCGCGGCAACGTACAGGCGGAACAGGGACGGACGGCCGGAAGTCGCGCGCATGGCAGGGTCTCGAATCGTGAGGCGCCATCGTAGCCGCCGCGGCCGGCGCGCGCGCGGCTGCCGGTATCCTCTTGGCGATGGATGTCGACACTTCTGCCCAGGCCGCCACGGTCAACATCGCCGCCGCGTTGCCGCGGCTGGCGAACGCTGCACCCGATCGCATCGCGATGCGCTGCCCCGGCCCCGATGGTCGCTACGCAGACGCGCATGCATTGACCTACGGCGCGCTCGATACGCGCAGCGATGCGATCGCCGCCGGACTCGCCGCGCGCGGCATCGTCCGCGGCACGCGCACGGTGCTGATGGTGCGGCCGACGCCCGAGTTCTTCCTGCTGATGTTCGCCCTGTTCAAGGCCGGCGCGGTGCCGGTGCTGGTGGATCCGGGCATCGACAAGCGCGCGCTGAAGCAGTGCCTGGACGAAGCCGGCGCAGACGCTTTCATCGGCATTCCGCTTGCCCAGTTCGCACGGGCGCTGCTGGGCTGGGCGAAGTCGGCGCGCACGCGCATCACCACCGGGCGCTGGGCGCTGCTCAGCGATGCGACGCTGGCGGATGTGGAACGCGCGGGCGCAGGCGCAGGCCCGCAACTCGCTGCGACTGCCGGCGACGACGTGGCAGCGATCCTGTTCACCAGCGGCTCGACGGGCGTGCCCAAAGGCGTGGTCTACCGCCATCGCCATTTCGCCGCGCAGATCGACATGCTGCGCGACGCGTTCGGCATCGGCGCCGGTGGGATCGACCTGCCGACGTTCCCGCCGTTCGCGCTGTTCGATCCCGCGCTCGGGCTGACCTCGATCATTCCGGACATGGATCCGACCCGGCCGGCCAAGGCCGATCCGCGCAAGCTGCATGCGGCGATCGAACGCTTCGGCGTCGACCAGCTGTTCGGATCCCCCGCATTGATGGGTGTGCTCGCGAAGTACGGCAAGCCGCTGCCGACATTGCGCCGCGTCACCTCGGCCGGTGCGCCGGTGCCGCCGGAGACCGTCGCGAAAATCCTCGAACTGCTGCCGGACGACGCGCGTTTCTGGACGCCGTACGGCGCCACCGAATGCCTGCCCGTCGCCGTCGTCGAAGGTCGCGAACTGCTGGCGCTGCGCACGCGCACCGAACACGGCGCCGGCACCTGCGTCGGCCGACCGGTGCCGCCGAACGAGGTGCGCATCATTCGCGTGGATGACGACGCGATTCCCACGTGGTCGGACGCGCTGTGCGTGCCCGGCGCGCAGGTCGGCGAGATCACCGTCGCCGGACCCAGCACCACCGACACGTATTTCAACCGCGACGCGCAGACGCGACTGGCGAAGATCACCGAGACGCTGCCCGACGGCAGCACGCGCATCGTCCATCGCATGGGCGACCTCGGTTACTTCGATGCCGAAGGCCGGCTGTGGTTCTGCGGTCGCAAGGGCCATCGCGTCGTCACCGGCAGCGGCACGCTGTGCACCGAACAGGTCGAACCGGTGTTCAACGTGCACCCCGAAGTGAAGCGCACGGCGCTGGTCGGTGTCGGCCCGAAGGGGGCGCAGACGCCGGTGCTGTGCGTGGAGCTGGAAGCCGGCGTCGCCAAGACGGAACACGCGCGCATCGCCGACGATTTGCGCCACATCGGCGAAGGCTTCGTCCACACCGGGCGCATCGAGCGCGTGCTGTTCCACCCCGGCTTCCCGGTCGACATCCGCCACAACGCCAAGATCGGCCGCGAGACGCTGGCCGCGTGGGCGGCGACGCGTGTCGGCTGACGCCGCGCCTGCCCAATACCGGCTCGACGATCTGCGCATCGATGTCGCGCGGCAACGCGTGGTCCGCGACGACGGCCAGGTGCTGGAGGTGTCCGGCCTCAGCTTCCGGCTGCTGCTCGTGCTGCTGGGGCAGGGCACGCGTGTGGTCGGCTTCGACGAACTGATCGAACGCGTGTGGGCGCCCGCGCACGTGGGCGAGGAAACCGTCACCCAGCGCGTGCGCCTGCTGCGCCAGGCCTTGGGCGACGACGGCCGGCAGCCGCGCTACCTGCGGTCGGTACGCGGGCGGGGCTATCAGCTGTGCAGCGAACCGCGGATCGAAGAGCCGGCGACGCCGACGGCCGTTGAGCTCGAACGGCGACCGCATGCACTGCCCATCGCCGTGCTGCTGATGCTGACGCTGTCGACGCTCGGCGCGCTGCTCTGGTGGTCGTGGCCGCGATCGGAAACGCCGGTCGTCTCGCCTTTGCTGGAACGCGCGGCGTACTACGCCGCCATCGGCCAGCCCGCGAACAACGAACGCGCGATCGCGTTGTACCGGCAACGCCTCCAGGAAGCACCGGACGACAGCACCGCGCAGCTCGGCCTGAGCCGCGCCTACAGCGCACGCCTGTGTCTCTACAGCGGCAATGCCGAGGATGCGACGCAGGCACTGGCGCTGGCCGAAGCGGTGATCGCGCGACAGCCGGAATTCTCCGCTGCGCATGCCGCGCTCGCGTATGCACACGATTGCCGCGGCGAAGTCATCGCGGCGCTGGCCGGCTACACGCGCGCCGTGCAGCTGGATCCCACTGCCGACGGCAGCCGCGCATCGGCGGCGTATCTGCAGGCACGACAGGGCCACATCGCCGAAGCGCTGGCCGCGAACCTGGACGTGCGCGCACCGGAGACCGTGCGCTTCCTGCAACTGCAGATCGCGTCCAACCTCGACCTGCTTGGCTATACCGCCGCGGCCGAGGCGCGTTATCGGCGCAGCTTCCAGTTGTATCCGGACAACGTGTTCTCCAACCTCGCCTGGCCCACATTCCTCTACGAACACGGGCGTCTCGACGAGGCGCAGACCGCGTTGACCCAGGCGATGTCGCGCGGCACCGAGCACGCCGGCCTGCATCTGCTGGCCGCGGAACTCGCTCTGTTGCGCGGCGAACACATCGCGGCCCGTGAGGCTGTGCAGCAGGCGCGTGCGCTCAAACCGCAGGCCAGCCTGCCGGAAACGATGGCATGGATCACCGGTGTCGAGCCGCCGCCCGATGCCGCCGCGCTGCGCGCACGCGCCGCCACATTGCGCGCCGGACTGGCCAGCGGCACCGATCCCTTCGACGGCATCGACGCCGCTTTGCTGCAGTCGCAGGCCGGCGACACATCCGCAGCGCTCGATGCACTTGATGCCGCGATCACCGCCGGCTTCCGCAATGCCGGCTATCTGCGTGTCTCGCCGCTGTTCGCGGATCTGCGCACCGCGCCGGCTTTCGATGCCGCACTGCGTCGCATCGACACGGCGCTCGCGGCCGAGCGTGCTGCGGTGCAGGCGTCCGGTCGGCTGCCCGACGATGCGGTCACGGCATCGCGCTGAGCACATAGTCGGAAAACAGCTTCTGCGACTCTGCATGCATGCCGCGCTGGTTGTAGCGGGTGCGGGTGATGACCACGACCAGCTGCGATTCCGGCACCACGAACACGTAGTTGCCGCCGTTGCCGGACATCGCCCAGGCGTGCACCTGCCGGGCGCCCGCCTTGAACGGAAAACGCCACATCTGGTAGCCGTAATCGGCATCGAACGGCGTCTGCGCATGCACCTGCGTCATCGCGCGCACCCAGTCGGCCGACACGACCTGGCGGTCCTGCCAGCGACCGCCATCGACGATCAGCTGTCCGAGCTTCGCAAGATCGCGGCTGCGGTATTCCGTGCCGCCGCCGCCCATGCCGGTGCCGTCGGCTGACCGGTGCCAGTGCGCGACCTCGATGCCCAGCGGGCGCTCGAGCACGTCGGCAGCGAAGCGCTCCAGCGACAGGCCGCTCGCGCGCTCGACGATCGCACCGAGCAGGAACGCATTCGCCGTGCAGTAGGCGAAGGCGCGTCCATGCGGGCTGTCGGCCGGCCGCGTGGTCCAGGCGGGATAGCCGCGCTGCGGCAGATCGAGCGCGAACTGGATCCAGTCGGCGCTGACGTACATCCGCTCTTCGTGGCCGGACGAGAATTCGTTGTTGTCGTCGCACTCCCACTGCGCGCTCATCGTCAGCAGGTCTTCGACCGTCGTGGCGGTCTTGAACGCGCCCGGGTGGGCCGGCATGCGATCGGGAAAGAAGCCGAGCACCGGGGCATCGACGCCGGCGATCATCCCGCGGTCGACGGCCGCGCCGACCAGCAGCGCGGTCACGCTTTTGGTCAGCGAGCGGGTGTTGTGAAGCGTGTCGCGATCGGCCCCGTTGAAATAGGCCTCGTGGATCAGCGCGCCGCGATGGACGACCAGCACGCTGGTGGTATCGGGCGCTTCGCCGCCGGCGACGGCGGCATCCAGCGCGGCGAGACGGTCGGTCTTCCAGCCGCGTGCGGCGGCGTCGGCGATCGGCCAGTCGGTGACGGGCGAGGGTGAAGCGGCGGCGACGTGCGCTGCGGACAGGGCAAGCAGCGCGGACAGGGCGAGGCGGGACAAGGACTGCATGGACGGACTCCGGTCGAGGGAGCCGCACTGCATCCCACCTGCGGATGAAGTACCTGACAAGCGAATGAAGAATTCTGAAGTGCAGGCGGATCAGCCACTTGCAGCCGTCGATAGCGCCGGCGCGTCGCCAATCCCGGCCCGCGTCGCTATCGTGTGCGGCCCTGCAGCGTGTGGAGTCGGCAATGCGGATCCTGGTCACCGGTGGCGGCGGTTTCCTCGGCCAGGCCCTGTGCCGCTGCCTCGTCGAACGCGGGCATGAGGTCACCAGCTTCAATCGCGGGCACTACCCCGAGCTCGATGCGATCGGTGTGCGCCAGGTCCGTGGCGATCTCGCCGATGCGGACGCCGTGCGCGCTGCCGCGCAGGGCATGGACGCGATCTTCCACAACGCGGCCAAGGCCGGCGCCTGGGGCAGCTATGAGAGTTATCACCAGGCCAATGTCGTCGGCACGCAGAACGTGCTCGATGCCTGCCGCGCGCACGGCATCGGCCGGCTGGTCTACACGTCGACGCCGAGCGTGACCCATCGTGCGACGCATCCGGTCGAAGGCGGCACCGCCGACACCGTGCCTTACGGCGAGGACTTCAAGGCGCCGTATGCGACGACCAAGAAGATCGCCGAGCAGGCCGTGCTCGCGGCGAACGGGCCGGACCTCGCGACGGTGGCACTTCGGCCGCGACTGATCTGGGGACCGGGGGACCAGCAACTGCTGCCGCGTCTGGTGGAGCGCGCACGGGCCGGGCGGCTGCGTTTCGTCGGGAACGGCGAGAACCGCATCGACACGACCTACATCGACAACGCCGCGCAGGCGCACTTCGATGCCTTCGACCATCTGGCGCCCGGCACGGCGTGCGCGGGTCGCGCGTACTTCATCAGCAACGGCGAGCCGACGACCGTGCGCGAGATCGTCAACGCGCTGCTGGCAGCGGCCGGCGCGCCGCAGGTCACCAATACGCTGCCCTTCGGCGCGGCGTATGCGATCGGTGCGATCTGCGAATCGGTGTGGCCGCTGCTGCGTCTCAAGGGCGAGCCACCGATGACACGCTTCCTCGCCGAGCAGTTGAGCACGACGCACTGGTACGACATGGCGCCGGCGACGCGCGACTTCGGCTACGTCCCGCGGGTCACCCTTCACGAAGGACTCACCCGGCTGAAAGATTCGTGGACAGGTACCTGACCGTCACCTGATCGCGACTCCGCCGAGCATAGGGTGACCCCCGAACCGCTCACGGGAATCAGGAGACCACCCATGCTTCGTTATGCAGTCATTTTTCTTGTCGTCGCCATCATTGCCGGTGTTCTCGGCTTCAGTGGTGTCGCCGGCGCCGCCACCAACATCGCCTGGATCCTGTTCGTTGTGTTCCTGATCCTGGCCGTGATCTCGATGCTGCGTGGCCGCGGACCGTAACGTCCCAGCCCGATACGTGATTCGAAACGCCCGCCTTCCGGCGGGCGTTTTCTTTTGGGGGCGCGCCGACCTTCGCACGCGCCAACGTCCCTCGCGCATTGCGCGTAGCGCCACGGAATGGACCGCTACAATGCGGCTATGGCCGGATTCCTTCCTTCTCCTTTTGCGGCGCTCAAGCCGATCGCCGGACGCGCGCTGGAAACGGCGCTCAACCAGGCGCTCGCACTCGATGCCGACACGCGCACCGCGCTCGCCGGACTCGACGGGCAACGTATCGCGCTGACCCTCGCTTCGCCTCCGATCGCGCTGGAACTGCGCGTCGACGGTGAGCGTCTTCGCGTCGGTCCGGTCGACGACGCCGTCGAGCCCGATCTCGCCGTACGCACCACGATCGCCGGCGTGCTGTCGCAGCTGCCGTTCCTGCGCCGCGACGACGCGCCGCCGATCGGCAAGGTCCGCGTATCGGGCGATGCCGAACTCGCGCGCCGGCTGCAGAAGCTCGCCGGGCGTTTCGATCCGGATTGGCAGAAGCCGTTCGTCGCCGTGTTCGGCGAGGTGATCGGCGTGCAGGTCGCCAACGCGTTCGCCAGTGCGCTGCAGCAGGCGCAGGGCCTGGGCCGTACGTTGACCGAAAGCGCGGTGGAGTACGTGACCGAAGAATCGCGCGACGTGCTCGGCCGCGACGAACTCGAAGCGTTCAACGACGACGTCGACGTGTTGCGCGACGACGTCGAGCGACTCGCGGCGCGCGTCTCGCGCCTGTCGCGCGGGCCGGCTGCATGAAGGGTCTGCTGCGCGCCTCGCGTATCGGCCGCGTGCTGCTGCGCTACCGTCTCGACGACCTGCTCAACGACACGCCGGCCGAGCGCTGGCTCAAGCTCGCGCGTCCGTTCGTGCCGCGCGCCTCGGCCGACATCGCCGCGCAGTCGCGCGGTGCGCGCCTGCGTCTGGCGCTGCAGGAACTCGGGCCGATCTTCGTCAAGTTCGGGCAGATCCTGTCGACCCGCCGCGATCTGGTGCCGCCGGACATCGTCGACGATCTCGCGCTGCTGCAGGACCGCGTGCTGCCCTTCGACGGCGCGCAGGCGCAGGCGATCATCGAGCGCGAACTCGGCATGCCGATCGCGCAGGCCTACGAGGCTTTCGACACCGTGCCGCTGGCGTCGGCATCGATCGCCCAGGTGCACGCGGCGACGCTGCCCGCCGACGATCGCAATCCGCGTCGCGAGGTCGTGGTCAAGGTGCTGCGGCCGACGATCGAAAAGCAGATTGCCGCCGACATCGCGCTGCTGAAGAACCTCGCCGCGCTGGTCGACCGCACGCATCCCAATGCCGACAAGATCCGCCCGCGCGAAGTCGTGGCCGAGATCGAGAACACGCTGGCCGCAGAACTCGATCTGCAACGCGAAGGCGCGAACGCCTCGGTGCTGCGGCGGTTCTGGGCAGACTCGCCCGATCTGTATGTGCCGGCGCCGGTGTGGGAGCGCACGACGCAGCGTGTGCTCACGCTCGAACGCGTCTACGGCATTCCCAGCGACGACATCGCCGCGTTGGATGCCGCCGGCATCGACCGCAAGGCGCTCGCGGCCAAGGGCGTGCGCGTGTTCTACACGCAGGTGTTCCGCGACAACTTCTTCCACGCCGACGCGCACGCCGGCAACATCTGGGTCGATCCGGACCGCAAGACCAATCCGCGTTTCATCGCGCTGGATTTCGGGATCATGGGCCAGCTCTCGCGCGAGGATCAGTACTACCTCGCCGAGAATTTCATGGCGATTTTCCGCCAGGATTACCGGCGCATCGCCGAACTGCACATCCAGGCTGGCTGGATGCCGGGGCACATCCGCATCGACGAACTCGAAGCCGCGGTGCGCTCGGTCTGCGAGCCGTACTTCACCCGGCCGCTGTCGGAAATCTCGCTCGGCGAAGTGCTCGGCAAACTGTTCCGCACCGCGCAGCGCTACCAGCTCACCCTGCAGCCGCAGTTGATCCTGCTGCAGAAGACGCTGTTGAGCATCGAGGGCATCGGTCGTCTGCTCGACCCGAAGCTCGACATCTGGGCGGTCGCGCGGCCGGTGCTGGAACGCATCCTCGTCGAGCGCTACAGCCCGCAGCGTCTGGGCCGCGAATTCCGCGACCGCCTGCCGGAACTGATCACCCAGGCGCCCGATATGCCGCGCCTGCTGCACGGCTGGCTCAAGCAGCAGGTCGAAGGCCGCCACGAACTGCGCATGCGTTCCGATGATCTCGCGGCGTTGACCCAGACGATGCAGGGCATGCAGAAACGCATGGTCGCCGCGATCCTCGGCGTCGGCCTGCTGATCGTCGCTGCGGTGCTGTACGCGCTGGAAGCGGGCGGCCCGAGTTTCGTCGGCCTGCCGGTGGCGACCTGGGTCGCCGGTGTCGGCGGGCTGTGGGCGCTGCTGGCGGCCTGGCCGCGGCGCTCACCGGTGTATCTGCGGGATTGAGCGCACTGAAGCCCTCCCTCGTTTTACGGGGGAGGGTTGGGTGGGGGCAATCCACCAGCGCTGGCGACGCTCACTCGAGCACTGGATCGAGAGATGCCTCGATAATTTCCATGCATGCGGAGAGTTCGCCCCCTCCCAACCCTCCCCCGCACGCGGGGGAGGACTCAAGAGCAGCGCATCAGTCTTTGTGTCGTGCCAGACACTCAGCCGCACGCGCACCGAGCCAGTCCCGCTCGCGCGGATTACGCGCCAGCGAGGCCGCATGTTCGAACGCACTCGCCGCATCCGCATGCCGCCCGAGCTTCGCCAGCAGATCGCCGCGTACGCCCGGCAGGAGGTGGTAATCGGCCAGCGTGGCGTCGTCGGCCAATGCATCGACCAGTGGCAATGCCGCCGCGGGGCCGGCGGCCATGCCGATCGCGACCGCGCGGTTGAGTGCGACAACCGGCGAGCCCGTCAGCGCAAGCAGTTGGCCGTACAGCGCGGCGATGCGCGCCCAGTCGGTGTCCTCCGAGGTGGGCGCGAACGCGTGGCAGGCGGCGATCGCGGCCTGCAGTTCGTAGCCGCCGGGCGGCGCGGTGGCGCGCGCGGTCTGCGCCTGCGCCAATGCAGCGAGCCCTGCGTCGATCAAGCCGTGATTCCAGCGCGTGCGGTCCTGGTCGGGCAACAGCACCGGATGACCGTCGACATCTGTACGCGCATCGAGCCGCGACGCCAGCAACGCCATCAGTGCGACCAGCGCATGCACCTCGGCTTCTCGCGGCATCAGCGCCGCCAGCACCCGCACCAGCCGCAGCGCTTCGGCACACAGGTCGGGGCGCGCCCAGTCGTCGCCGCTGCTGGCAGCGTGGCCTTCGTTGAACACCAGATACAGCACGTGCAGCACCGCCGACAGTCGCGGCGGCAGGTCCGTGCGCTGCGGCACTTCGAACGGCGTGCCCGCATTCGCGATGGCTTTCTTGGCGCGCACGATGCGCTGGGCGATCGTCGCTTCGGGCACCAGAAACGCGCGTGCGATCTCGTCGGTGGTCAGGCCGCCGATCAGGCGCAGCGTCAGCGCGACCTGCGATTCAACGGTCAGCGCCGGATGGCAGGCGACGAACATCAGCCGCAGCACGTCGTCACCGATCACGTCGTCGAGCGCGTCCTGCGCGCGCGCATCGGATTCGCGCTGCGCCTGCTCGATCTCGCGTGCGAGTTCGGCGTGGTGCGCGTCGAGCCGCCGGCTGCGACGCAGCCGGTCGATGCCGCGGTTACGCGCGGTGGTCATCAGCCACGCGCCGGGGTTGTCGGGCAGGCCGTCCTGCGGCCAGCGTTCGAGCGCGGCGACCAGCGCGTCCTGCGCCAGTTCCTCGGCGAGATCGAGATCGCGCACCACCCGCATCAGGCCACCGATGATCTTCGGCACTTCCTCGCGCCAGAGGGTTTCGATCGTGCGGTGCAGGGTGGCCGTGTCCATGGGCGGCGATGACAGCACCCCGCGCGCGGCCGGGCAAGCCGCACTGCGGCGCACGGTACGCCGGGCATGGACGATGGTCGGCGGCGGCGTGCACGTCCGCGCGCTCATTCCGTCGGGAACGCGGCCATGTCCATGTGCATCACCTCCCACAGATGGCCATCGGGATCGGCGAAGCCGTGCTGGTACATGAAGCCGTAATCGACCGGTTCGGCGGTGACCGTGCCACCTGCGGCACGCGCCTTGGCGACGATCGCATCGACCGCGGCGCGATCGGGTTGCGACAGCGCGATGATCGCGCCGACATGGCCCGGCGGTGGCAGCGGCAACTTCGTGAAGCTCTGGAAGAACGGCTTGACCAGCAGCATGACGAAGCTGTCGTCGCCGATGATCATCGCGGTCGCGTTCTCGTCGGTGAACTGCGGATTGAACTGGAAGCCGAGCGCGGTGAAGAAACGCACGCTTCGATCGAGGTCTTCGACCGGGAGATTCACGTAGATCTGGGGACGGGTCATGGCGGTGTTCCTGTGATGTGGACGAGGTGGAGATTCAGCAGCCCTGTTTGGAGCGCATCACCATCCAGCCGGTGCCGAACCGGTCGACGACCATGCCGAAGCGGTGTGCGAAGAAAGTCTCGGCCATCGGCGCACGGACCTCGCCGCCGTCCGACAGCGCGGCGAAGATACGCTCGGCGTCCGCGTCGCTGTCCACGCCCAGATTGACGAACGTGTGCGGCGCGGCCGGCAGCGGCGTGCCCGGCGGCACGTCGGAGGCCATCAGGAACTGGTCACCGATCGCGAGGCCCGCATGCATGATCCGCTCGGGCGCGGTGGCGTCACTGCCGGGGCAGGGTGGAGCATCGCCATAGGGCATCAGCGTCGCCTCGCCGCCGAGCAGTGCGGCGTAGGCCTTGAAGGCTTCGGCGCAGGTGCCGTCGAAGTACAGATAGGGATCGATACGCATAGGAGTGTCCTCGAGAGGCCGCCGGCTGGCGGTGTCGTTGGAACGACGCACCGGCGCACCGGAAATCGACATCGCTGCACGCACGCGATGCACGTCGCGCACACGGGGCGTTCCGGACCCGCCCGTTAAGCTGCCCGACCCGTTCCGCACCGAGGAGACGCCGATGCGCCGCCCCCTGATGTTGCTGTTGCCGCTCGCCCTGGCCGCCTGTGGCGGGTCCACGCCGCCGGAAGGCGCTGCCGCGGCCCCCACCCAGGCCGCTGCCGACGCGATTCCCGACGCCGCGCCCGCCGATCACGCGAAGACGCTCGAGGCGTATCACTGGCGGTTGATCGACGCGACGAGCAGCGGTGGCGCGCGCATCGACGCCCTGCTCGATGGCGACGGCGAAGCCCTGCAGCTGGACTTCGCCGACAGCGGTCTGAGCGTGTCGAACGCCTGCAACCGCATGGGCGCGAACGTCGCACTCGACGACGACCGCCTGACCGTCGACCAGGTGATCTCGACGATGATGGCCTGCGCCGATGCGCACCTGACCGCGCGCGAGCGCGAGATCGGCCAGCGCCTGCCCGGCACGCATCGCATCGCGCTGACCGGCGGCGAGCCGCCGCGGCTCACGCTGCAGCTCGAGAATGGCGACGTGCTCGTGTTCGAGGGCGTGCCCACGCCGGCCACCCGCTACGGCGGCGAGGGCGAGACGGTTTTCCTGGAGATCGCGCCCGAGCGCGTCGCTTGCAGCCACCCGCTGATTCCCGAACAGCGGTGCCTGCAGACGCGCGAAGTGCAGTACGACGACGAAGGCGTGCGCTCGCCGGGCGATGCCGAATGGACGCCGCTGTATCAGGACATCGAGGGCTTCACCTTCGAGGACGGCGTGCGCAACGTCGTGCGCGTGCAGCGTTTCGACGTGGCCGATCCGCCGGCCGATGCGCCGTCGCAGGCGTACGTGCTGGATATGGTGGTGGAGTCGGAGAGCGTGGGTCGCTGAGGCGACGTAAGGCGGCCGCGTTCGACCGTGTTTCAGGCGGCAGCCTCTCCCCTCGCGGGGTGGGCACCTCTCCCTCTGGGAGAGGTCGACGCGCAGAGCGCGTCGGGTGAGGGGCGGAGCTCTACAGGAAGACGCTCGAAAAAAGCACCCGCATCCGCCCTCCGGGCACCTTCTACCCCGGCGGGCACGTAGCCCCAAAGGGGGAAGGGAAAAGCGCGAATCGGCGCAAGCTCCGAGCTGACAGCGATCCGCGACATACGCCTTGTCAGACCGCTGCAGCCTCCGGATGCAGCGCATAGCTGCCCCAGGTCGTGGTCTCGGCCAGCACATGGCCCTGCACCACGCGCAGCACGTCGTTGGCGGTGAAGCGCTCGGGCACGTCGAGCGTGGCGACATCGAGTGCGAACAGGCGGAAGAAATAGCGGTGCGTGCGCAGGTCGTTCGGCGGCGGATACGGGCCGTCGTAGCCGAACCAGTCACCGGCCAGATCCGGATCGCCGGCGAACCAGCCGGTGTAGTCGTTGAGTCCCTGGCGCGCGCCGTCGGGCCCCGGCGGATTGCGCTTGCCACCCTTGGTCACGCCGTCGCTGGCGCTGCCCTCGGCGATCGTGCGCAGATCGGCCGGCAGATCGACCACCGCCCAGTGCACGAAGGTGCCGCGCGGATGTTCGACCGGAATCTCGACGCCGTCCTTGCCAGCGAGTGACGGGTCGGTCGGCGCGTCGGGATCGAGGCACAGCAGCGCGAACGAACGCGTGCCCGTGGGCACATCGTCCCAGGCCAGATGCGGGTTGCGGTTGTCGCCGAAGCCGTCGGGCGCGCCGACGGCGAACGTCGCCGCGATCGGCTGGCCCTGCTCGAAACTGTCGCTCTGGAGTCGCATGGTGTCTCCGCTGGAAAAGGATCAGTCCTGACGGTAGCCCAGGCGCACTGCAACCGGCGTCAGCGCGGCGAACGGGCCCGCCAGTGCCTCGCGGTAGGCGAGCCAGCGCCCGGCCGGAATGCGGTCGGGGCCCAGCAGTTCACGCGGCGGCGTCGGGAACGCGGGCACGCCGAGTGCTTCGGCGAAGCGCGCGGCCAGACGTTCGAGATCCTCGCCAGGCGCATCGGTGCGCACGACGGTGTGCGGGAACAGGTCCTGCTCGATCACATCGGCAATCTGCGACAGATGCGCGGCCAGCCATTGCGCGGCGCTGTCGACATCGGTGATGCGCAAGGCCATCGGCGCGCCGTACGCGAACCACTCCAGCAGCATGTCGCGCGGATCGCGCAGCGCGAACAGCAGACGCGCCTGTGGCAACTGCGGACGCAGCGCGAGCAGCCAGGCGTTGTCCCAGAACGGAATCCAGTCGATGACCGCGCCGTTGGCGCCGATGCCACGCGCGGGCAGCTGCGACAGCCAGCCGGCGGCGACCTGTTCGGCGGTGAACACGCCCTCCGCCAGGCGCGCCGGCACGTTGGTGTCCTGAAACGGATCCTGGACCGCGGTCGAGAACCGGTCGGCGCGGAATTCGGGCAGCGCGCGCTGCAGCACGTTCGCGATACGGTCGACCTGCGCGCCCGGCGCGCCGTAGAGGAAGACCGCGGGTGCACGTGCGCCCTCGACGGTCGCCAGCTCGGGCCAGCTCGCCGGCGCGGCAGTGGGCGCGGGGGGCAGACCGACCTGCGCCGTTTCCTCGACATTGAGATCGAGCCACGTCGCGATCGCGTCGGCCGGACGATCCGCCGCGTCCTGGGCCGTGCCGATCCAGCGGCGCAGCATCAGGCGCGCCTGTGGACTGGCGGCCGGCAGCAGGCCTTCGACGAAGGTGACGGCCGCGCCGGGATCGCGGTCCAGCAGGCGGTTGAACAGCAGCTGGTTGGCGTTGCCATGGCCGGGCTGCAGCGTGGTGATCCTGCGCGCGGTCGCTTCGGATGCCTCGTGCGCGCCGGTGCCCGATTCCAGTGCGAGCTGCGCCTGCAGCGCCGGCAGATGATCGGGACGCGCCGCGTTCCAGCGCGCGATGATCGCGGTCGCCGCTTCGCTGCCGAACCCTTCCATCGCCAGACGCGCGACCCACAGGTGATCCAGCTCCGGGGATTTTTCGAGCGCGCCGTCGAGCGTGGCCTGCGTCTCCTCGGTGTTGCCGGTCGCTTCCCACAACAGCAGCAGGCCGTTGGTCGCGCGGTGCGAATCGGGATGCGCGGCGAACGCGGCCTGCAGCAACGGCTTGGCGCGATCGAAGCGCTTCGCCTGCAGCTCGAGCTCGCCGGCGAAGGCCTGCAGCGACGGCGTCGCGTGCGCGGGATCCGCCAGCAGCACGGCGAGCTCGTCGGCTGCTTCGGCCGGACGCCCCTGCTGCAGCACGATCTGCGCGAGCAGGCCGCGCAGCTGCACCTGACCGGTCTTTTCGATCAGGCGGCGGAACGATTGCTCGGCGAACGCGAAGTGACCCTTGGCGAGATACGCGAAACCGAGCGCACTGATCACCTGCAGATCGTCCGGCGCGCCCTTCGATGCCGCCGACAGCAGCGTCAGCGCGCGATCGTGGTCATTGCGGCGCGAGGCCAGCACGCCTTCGAGCATCAGCGTCCACGGATGCTCGGGTGCGACGCGCGCAGCGAGTTTGGTCTGGCGCTCGGCTTCGTCGAGATCGTTGCGGCCGATCGCCATCTGCGCCTGCACGACGTAAGCGCCGAACTGGTTGGGATCGAGCGCGACGGTCTGCGCCAGCGCGGCCTGCGCGCCGCCGAGGTCGCGCGTGTCGAGCAGCATGCCGGCGCGCAGGAAATGCAGTTCCGCGTCGTCGGGCATCTGCGCGATCGCGGTGTCGATCGTCGACAGCGCGCTCTCGCGCTCACCGGTCGCACGAAACGCGAGCGCGGCGGCGCTCAGCGTATCGGTGTCCTTGTGTCCCTCGGCCAGCGCCTGGCGGGCGAGCGTGGCGGCTTCGGCATTCGCGCCGCGGCGCAGGGCTTGGTAGATCTGTTGCGACATGCTGGATATCCCGGCGCGAAGCCGACCGAAGGCGAGGCCGGGCATTGTAGCGGTCGGGGTGGGGCGGGTTCGAAGCGTGGATCACAGGTGCCGAACACGGCGACGCGCGAGCAACCGCTGATGCGCACGGACACCGCACCCCGTCGCCCCAGCGCAGGCTGGGGCCCATCTTGATCTTCGTTCCAGGACTGGCCGGGACGACGCAACGGCGCCGTGCGCCCGACGGAGACGAAAAGACGACGCGCCGGAAGCCGAGTGCTCTGGATGAAGCGGCGTGATCACGACCCGCAAAGCGCGTAGCCCGCTCAACCGATACGCACGATTCAACCGCTCTGCGTACCCGCACCCGCACCTGCATGCACCGCCGTCGCCAGCCGCGTGCGCTCCACCGCGGTCCGCGCCGCATCGGCATGCGCATCCAGACGCGCGGCGACCCAGCGTTCGGCAAATCCGTCCAGATGCCGGTCGAGCAGAAAGCCGCAGTGTCCGCCCCAGCGGCTGATCTCCAGCCGCGCATGCGCCGGCAGCGCAAGTGCGTGGAACGCGTCCAGCGGGATCACCGGATCATCCGCCGCCATCAGGATGTCGACCGGCACCTGCAGCGACGACAGCCGGTCACCGGCCACCGAGTAACCGTCGAAGTAGTCGTCGAGCGTGCCGAATTCGGTATGCGTGCGCACCAGCCAGTCGGTGAGGTCGCGCAGGCCCAGGCTCAGCGTGGCGTCGTCGACGTCGAGATGGTCGGGAAACAGATCGCGCTTGCGCCGCAGCGAAGCGCGCCAGGTGCGCTCGAAGTGGCGCAGATACAGCTGATGGTGGCCCACCTCCATCTGCAGCATCGTGCGCGCCGGGTCGATGACCGGGCAGACCGCGGCGATGCCGGCCAGTTGCAGACCGGCCGCCGGTGCACGTAGCGCGAGCCGCAGCGCGAAATTGCCGCCCAGCGAGTAGCCCGCCGCGAGCATCGGGCGGGGATCGAAACGCGCGGCGATGTCGACCGCTGCATGCACCACTTCATCGATGCGGTTGGAGTGGAAGATCGCTTCGTTGAGGTGGTGACTGTCGCCGTGGTCGCGGAAATTCAGCCGGAACACCGCGTAGCCGAGATCCAGCATCTGCGCCGCGGTCTGGCGCATGTAGCTCGATTCGCTGCTGCCTTCCCAGCCGTGCAGCAGCAGCACGAGGCCGCGCGGCGCGCGGCCGGGCACCACGCTGTGCAGGCCGTGCAGGCGGATGCCTTCGCCGCCGTCGACCAGATGTTCGGTGGTCACCGCGCCGGTCGCGGCGAGTGCCTGCGCGCCGCGGCGCCGCCGCCACTGGCTGCTGCCGAGTGCCGTCTGCAGATGCGGATTGCGCAGCCAGAACGGCGGCGTGTACTCGCTGCCGACCACGCGCATGCCCTCCGCGGCGAGGCCGCCCGCATCCGTCTCCGGTGACGGACGCAGGAGATTCAATCGCGTGCGTCCAGCGCTGTGACGATGCGTTCGCGCGACACTTCGGCCAAATGCCGGCGGCCTTCCGCGTTGGCCGGCAGGATCGGTTCGAGGAACGCGACCTCGGCATCGCGCGAAGGCTCACCGAGCAGGCGGATGAAATTGGCGAAGAAGGATTCGCGCGGGCCGAAGGCGACGATGCTCTGCGCCGAACCGTGGCGCCCGTAGCGCAGCGCCACCGGCTGCACCACGACATCGGTCTCCACCGCGGCGAGGAAGATGCGCGCATGGAACGGGCCGACCGCATCACCTCCGCGCGTACGCCCTTCCGGGAACACCGCGACCGGACGTCCATCGCGCAGCCGCGCCACCATCTCTTCGAGTACGCCGCCCAGCGATTCGGTGCTGCCGCGCTGGTGGAAGATCGTCTCGCCGCGCGCGGCCAGCCAACCGACCACCGGCCAGCCGGCGATTTCGCGTTTGGCGACGAAGCCGACCATGCGCTGGCTGTGCAGCGCGACGATGTCGACCCAGCTCACGTGATTGGCGACGAACAGCACCGCGCCCGGCAACGGCGTGCCGCTGCGATGCATGCGGAACCCGAACACCCACATCAGCCCGCCCTGCCACCAGCGGATCATGCGGTGGTCGACGCGTTCGCCACTGCGCAGCCGGCGCCGGCCGATCGGCGGCAGCATCGACAGCAGCAGGATCGGCAGATGGATGCACAGGTGCCACAGCAGGACCGGCACGCGCACGCAGTAACGCAACACGCGCGCCGGCGTGTCGCCGGCGTCGGCGCGAACGGAAGAAGAACTCATCGGTGCACGATACCCAAACACGGACCTTCGCGGCGTGGAACGCGTGCAAGCTCCGTGCGGCAAGCGCAGCAGGATCGTGGATGCCGGCTCACGGTTTCGGCACCACCGCGAGCGTCAGCCGCGAGATGCACACCAGCTTGCCGGCCGCATCTTCGACGCGGATCTCCCACACCTGGGTGCTGCGTCCGACATGCAGCGAGCGCGCGGTGCCGGTCACGATGCCGGCGCGCACGCCGCGCAGATGGTTGGCGTTGATCTCGATGCCGACGACGCCGTGGCCGTCGGGCGCGGACAGACCGCCTGCGCTGCTGCCGAGGGTTTCGGCCAGCAATGCGGAAGCGCCGCCATGCAGAAGTCCGAACGGCTGATGGGTGCGGCTGTCGACGGGCATCGTCGCGCGCAGGAAATCCGGGCCGATTTCGGTGAAGACGATGCCCAGCGCGGCAATCGCCGTATTGGCGGACATCGCGTTGAGCTGGTCGAGCGAAGTGTCGCTGCGGAACATGCGGGGAAGGCTCCGGGGGAAACCCGGCAGCTTAGGCCGTTGTGGGCCGCCGCGCAGCGCGACCGGCGGAATGGCGCGTCGCGATGGCGCGCGTACCGGTCGCGGATGATCGATGCAGATGGCCCGCGCGGATCAGATGATGTGGAAGCGCGTCGGCATGGCGCTGTCGCGGACTTCGACACGGAACGGGCTGTCGGCGTGGCTGCGCGCGGCGCGGACCTGGGCATGGAAGCGTGCAGGCTGGGCGACGCAGGCCGGGACCGGAACGAATGTATCGGCGGAACGGATGGCGTGGATGCGGAACATGGCGGAACTCCTGAGGATCGGGGGAACGCTTCAGGCGCCGGAGCTGATCAAAGGATCAGGCGATGCGGAAGCGCGAAGGACTGGTGTTGGTGACGTAGCTGCGCGGAGCGCCGTAGCTGCTGCTGGTGCCGTAGCCGGTACCGGGCTCGCGGGCGGGGCGGGGCGCAACGGCCGGAACGAGGTGCGCGGCGGCATCGACGATGGCGTGCATGCGGGACATGGCGGATCTCCTGGATGGGCGGGACGTTGAATCAGGCGACGCGGAAGCGGGACGGGACCGACGCGGCGGCGTAGCTGCGGGGCGTGCCGTAACCGCTGCTGCGGCCGTAGCCGAGGCCGAACAGACGGGCCTGGCGCAGGGCGACGGGCGGGGCGAGGTGGGCGGCGGCGTTGACGATGGCGTGCATGCGGGACATGGCGGGATTCCTGAAGAGATGCGTGGTAGGCGGGATGGATCAGGCGACGCGGAAGCGGGCGGGGGCCGGCGCGCTGCTGTAGCTGCGCGGGGCGCCGTAGCTGCTGCTGCGGCCGTAGCCGAGGCCGAACGGGCGGACGAGAGCGGCGTTGGCATTAGGGGCGGCGGGAGTGGTCTGGGTCTGCATGGCGGGGTCCTCGGGGTCGTTGTGCTTCGGTGTGTTGGTAGACTACAACACCACTGTTCGATAACACCACGTGCAAGAAGTCATATCCCGCGAATTCATCGAATCTGTTAATCATGCGTTCATGTAAATGGCGCTCCAGCGGCCTTTCGTTGCAACCAGGACGGCTGGGCATCGCGAAACGTGACCGTGGCGAACGCCGTCCGCGCAGGCGCGCGGCCGTGTCCAGCCAGTCAACGGCGATTGAGATGAAACGTCGAAGCCGCATCGGATCGAGGCGGCATGCAGTGCGTCGGGCGGGTCGAGCGCAGCGGAACTCCCGTCTCCCACGCCGGGTGGGCAGTGCGAGCCGAGCCGGCCTCAGAGAATCGGCACGAGCCCTGCGCCGAACGCGGTGAAGATCCGCGTCAGCAGGCTACGGAAGCCGAGACTCACCTCCGGGAAGTCGCCGACCGCGACGTAGCACTCGCGGAAGCCCGGGGCATCCGGCGGCAACGGCGCCGGGCAGTCGGGCCCGGGCTGGAACTCGAAACTGGTCGCATAGCGCGTCGGCCACAGATCGAAGATCGGCAAGCGCTCGGAGACCTTGGCCATCGAATAGTCGACGCCCGAGAACACCGGCGGCGGATCGCGCCGCGCAATGGTCCAGGAATTCTCCGGCGACATGTCGCGGCGGATGCTCGCGGCCAGCCGCTGCGCGAAGCGCGCATCGTCGATGACCACGGCGCTCTCGGTATTGAGGTTGTCGCCGCGCGGATCGAAGTTGTGCGTGCCGACTACGCCGATGCGTTCGTCGACCACCAGCGATTTCGCGTGCAGCCCCATACGCAGGCCGGTGCGGTTCAAGGGCACGCGCCGGTTTACGCCGATGCCGGCGTAGCGCAGCGCGGAATACTCGCGTGTCAGCGGCGCGGCGCTCGCGGGACGCGCGGCGATCACTTCCTCACGTGTCGTCGCCGCGCCTTCGGTGCCGCTCTCGTCGAGGTTGACGCTGCCGTCGGCGTTCCACGAAATGCCGACCGCACCGGTGACCTCGAGATCGATCGGCGCGTCTTCCGGAAACGGTTTGTACTCGTAGATCTGGAAGCCGAAATCGCGCAGGTGCCGGCGCTTGTACTTGTAGGACAGCGCGTAGGTGATGAACGAGTCGGTCGCCGCGAGGCTGTTGGTCGACACCACGACCTGCGGCGCGTCGGTTTGCGCGTGCAGATCGAAGAACATCTGCTCGGCCGGTTTCGACAGCACCAGATACGGCGTCTGCAGCAGCACTTCGTCCTGCGCCGATTCGATGAGCTCGCGCAGGCGCGGCGTCGACGCACTCGCGGCCTTGGCCGCCTCGCGGTTGCGTCGGTGCTTGGCCGGCAGGTCGCCGATGAACTCGACCGGCCCGACCCGCAATGCGGCATCGACCAGACGCTGACGCACCAATGCAGCATCGCCGGCGTCTTCGACGATCGCAGCCACGCGCTGCGGGCGCTGGTAATCCTGGAACGACACCGGCGGCACGCCGCTGCGCAGCAGATGCCGGCCCACGTCGCCCAGCTGCTCGACGGGCGTGCTCAGCGGCGCGTGCCAGAACACGACGAAGTTCTCCTCCATCGCCTCGACCACGGGCCCCGCGATCAGCACATCGCGATCGCGGAAGTTGAAGCTGTCGCTCCAGTCGAAGTAATCGTCCTGGTAGTTGCGGCCGCCGGTGATGCCGACCACGCCGTCGATCAGCAAGGACTTGCTGTGCATGCGCTGGTTGAGCCGGCGCCAGCAGCAGGCCGCGGCGAGTGCGTACTGCGGATAACTGATGCGCGCCCGCCCGAGCACCGGGTTGTAGATGCGCATCTCGAAGTTGGTGTGCGCACCGGCGAGTGCCGACAGCGTTTCCACCGTGCGCAATGCCGACAGTTGGTCGACCAGCAGCCGCACCTGCACGCCGCGACGCGCGGCCGATAGTAGTTCCTCGAGCACGAGATGGCCGGCGTCGTCCTCGTCGAAGATGTAGGTCTGCACGTCGATCGTGCGCTGCGCGCCGCGGATCAGATCCAGCCGCGCCAGCAGCGCGTCCTGTCCGTATTCCAGCAGCAGCGCGTAGTGTTGCGGCGCTGCCGGCGTGCTGCGCGCCACGGCCTGCGTGCCGAGGTCGCGCAATGGCGACGGCGCTGCGCAGGCATCGGCGCGATCGCACAGCACTTCGGTCGAACGCGCCTCGACGGCGATATGCGCGGCGGCGTCGCGTTTGGCCGGCGACAGCGAGGTGCAGGCCGCGGTCGCCAGCGTCAAGGCCAGCAGCAGGGCGCGGGTGACGGCATGCATCAGCGGGATTCCAGTGCGCGGATCCGCAGCGTGAAACGCACCTGGTCGGCCAGCGCGTAGCCCCAGCGGTCCATTGCGTACTGGCTGCGGCGCACGTCGCCTTCGCCGATCACATCGCAGTCGAGGCCCGGGCGCGCGCACTGCGACGGCGTGATCCGGAAGGTCTCCCGTCGCTGCACGCCGCGGATACTGAGGATGCCGGTCATCTCGCCGCCGTCGCGTGCCAGCGTGGACGGGAAGGGGTCGGACACGAAGCGCACCTCGGGATAGCGCGCGACGTCGAACACGCCCGGCCCGCGGGTGATCCGGGTATAGGCGCGGCTGTCGATGATCTCGACGCTCTCGGCATCCAGGATGAGTCGCACCTGGTGGCGGCCATCGGCGAGCACGGTTATGTCACCGCGCCAGTCGTCGAAGCGGCCTTCGAGCTGCTGACCCCAGCGGGTCTTGAGGCTGAAGCCGATTTCCGAACGCTTGAGATCCATGGCTAGCGTCTGGCCGGGCATGTCGGCCGATGCGAACGCAGGCGCGACGCAGGCCGCCGATAGGCACAGACCTGCCAGCGTACGCAGCACGGAGCCGGCGGCGTGGGCCATGGGCGAAGCAGCGTTGAGCGAAGCGGGCGCCGGTGCGCCTACGGCCACCAGAACGCCGACAGTTCGGCGACGGCGGGTTCGACCGCGGCGCCCGTCGGCAGCGTCAGCACCGCGATGCCTCCCGGCGGCATGCCGCGGTATTCGCCGGTCTGGCCGCTGTGCAGCAATGCGGCGAGGCGTTCCAGACCGGGGTTGTGGCCGACCAGCAACAGGCGGCCGGTGTCGCGATGCTCGTCGAGCAGTGTCGCCAGCGTGCCGGGTGTGGCTTCGTAGATCGATTGTTCGAGGCGCTGGTCGACGTAACCGATCGCGCCGAGTACCGCCTCCAGCGTTTCGCGGGTTCGACGCGACGGCGAACACAGCACGCAGTCGGGCACCAGTTGCTTCTCGCGCAGCCAGCGACCCGCTGCCTCTGCTTCGGCCAGACCTTCGGCCGACAGCGGCCGGTCGATATCGGTTTGCCCCGGCAGGGCGGGATCGGCGTGTGCGTGGCGGAGCAGGATCAATTCGCGCATGGGCGGTCGGCGGCCTCGTTTTGTGACTTCATGACGGGCGGAGCGTTCGGATGCGGTGAACGCGTCGGCGGACAGCCTACTTCCGGACCCACTTCAGCAGTGGCGCCCAGTCGTCCTGATGGTCGCGCACCTGCGCCGAATGGTAGTCGAACAGGCTCTTGCCCAGCCCGACCAGCATCACGTAGGCCTGGCTGTCGCGCAGTTGCGCGACCACCGGATACGGCCACTGCGCCAGCAGGGCGAGCGCCTGTTGTGAGGCATTGGTGTGCGGACGCAGGCGATTGGCGACCAGGCCCACGCGGGTCTGGCCGCGACGGATGCGCGGATGCTTGGCCAGCGTGTTGAGGAAGCCGACGGTCGCATCGATGTCGAGCGCCGACGGCAACACCGGCACGACGATCGCATCGGCGATCTCCAGATAGGCATCGAGATCGTCGGCCATCGCGCCCGCGGGCGCGTCGACGACCAGCCGGGTCGCGCCGTCGGGGATCGAGGCCAGTACCTTCTTGTGGCGCGCGCTGCCGTCGACCGGCAGCACGGCTGCCTCCAGTCCGGCGCGGCGTTCGGCCCAGCGCGTGGACGACTGCTGCGGATCGGCATCGACCAGCACCGTCGACTCGCCCGACAGCGCGGCGTGCGCGGCGAGATGGGTGGCGATCGTGGTCTTGCCCACGCCACCCTTGGAACTGGCCACCAGTACCGTCTTCATCGAAGTCTCCGGGTCGGTTCGCATCGAGCGTACACCGCCCGTGCGACGCCCGCGACCGCATGCGCGCGCCACCCGTTTAACATCGGCGTTCCAAACCGCGAGCGCGCCGCGCCCATGAGTGAACTGCAGGACCTGGCCGCGCTGATCCGGGCCAACACGCCGTTGATCGTCGTCGAAACGCCCGACGAACCGCGCGCGGTCGAGCTGTTCCGGCAGTCGCTGGTGCAGGTCTGGCGCGCGCTGTACCGCTGGACGATCACCGAAGGCCTGCGCCGCGTGGATCTCGATGGCGAGTCGGAGACCGACACCGCCGCCGATGCCAGCAACACGCTCGCCGCGATCCGCGACGCCGACCAGCGCGGCATCTACCTGCTGCTCGATTTCCATCCCTACCTCGGCTACGCCGGCACCCAGCGTCAGCTGCGCGATCTGGTGCAGCGCCGTCATTGCCTGCCGCACGTGATCGTGCTGGTCGGCCACAAGGTCGAACTGCCGGCGGATCTCGAAACCATGGCCGTGCGCTTCCGCCCGCGCCTGCCCGATGCCGACGCGCTGCTGAAACTGGTGCGCGAGGAAGCCGCGGCCTACCAGCAGGAGCATGGTGGACGGCGAGTCGAAGCGGACGCCGATGCGGTGCGCCAGATCGTCCGCAACCTGCAGGGCCTGTCGCTCGGCGACGCGCGACGGATCACCCGGCAATTGATCCATGCCGACGGCGCGCTCGCACACGACGACCTGCCGGCGCTGGCCAAGCTCAAGTTCGAATTGCTCAACAAGAGCGGGCATCTGCATTACGAGTACGACACCGCCGGCTTTGCCGATGTCGCCGGTGCGCGTCGGCTCAAGCGCTGGGTCGAACAACGACGTCGCGTGTTCGTCGAAGGCGACGCGCCGCCCGGTCTCGATCCGCCCAAGGGCGTGCTGCTGCTCGGCGTGCAAGGCTGCGGCAAGTCGCTGCTGGCCAAGGCCATTGCCGGCGGTTTCGGTGTGCCGCT
Source organism: Luteimonas fraxinea (assembly GCF_021233355.1). Classification (NCBI taxonomy): domain Bacteria; kingdom Pseudomonadati; phylum Pseudomonadota; class Gammaproteobacteria; order Lysobacterales; family Lysobacteraceae; genus Luteimonas; species Luteimonas fraxinea. Next base: position 2,075,030 of record NZ_CP089507.1, read on the forward strand.
GGTGCGGCTGGATTTCGGCACGCTCTACGACAAGTACCACGGCGAGACCGAGCGCAATCTGCGCGAAGCGATTGCCTCGACCGAACAGCTCGCGCCCTGCGTACTGTGGATCGACGAGATCGAAAAAGGCCTGGCCTCGAGCGGCGACAGCGACGGCGGCGTGTCGCGTCGCGTACTCGGTTTCCTGTTGACGTGGATGGCGGAGCGCAAGTCGAAGGTGTTTCTGGTCGCGACCGCCAACCAGGTCCACGACCTGCCGCCGGAACTGCTGCGCAAGGGCCGCTTCGACGAGACCTTCTTCGTCGACCTGCCGACCGCCGATGTACGCGCCGAGGTGTTCGCCGTGCATCTGGTGCGGCGCGGCTTCGACGTCGCCGAGTTCGATCTGCCACTGCTCGCGATCGAAGCCGAAGGCTTCTCCGGCGCCGAGATCGAACAGGCCATCGTCGCAGCGCTCTACGCCGCACACGCCGCCGGCGCCCCCCTGTCGCAGCCGATGGTCGTCGAATCCCTGCGCGACACGCGCCCGCTGTCGGTGATGATGCGCGAACAGGTCGACACCCTGCGCAGCTGGGCGCGCGAGCGGACGGTGCCGGCGGATTGAATCGCGGCGCGAACTGGATGTCCCGATGGGCAGGAGGCCGGATGAAAACTCGACACCTTGCACACTGCGGAATTGCGGCGTGCCTGTTCATGGCACTCGCCGCATGCAGCCATCGCACCGCACAGGTCGAACGCGCGATGGTGCTGCCGCCGATGGCGCAGGTGCATGCGGTCGAATCGAATCAGCGATTCCTGATGGCGACGCCGATCCACGATCCCGATCCGGCGTTTCCGGTAGACGCGCGCCTCGAAGGCGAACTGCGGCTGTGCGTCAGTTTCGTCGTGGACGCCGACGGCGAAGTCCAGGACATCGTCGCCGATCGCGAGGATATGGACTGCGCGGATCCCGTCGACGCTGCCGCGACGCCATTCGTCGATGCAGTCACCGCAACGCTGCGCAGCTGGCGCTACTTCGGAGCGGCGATCTGCACGTTCCCCGCTGGTATCGATCCGGATTCGGATCCCCGTTGCGACGGCGCAGGCGTCGCGGTGGATGCCGTGCCGATCCGGCTGCGCTATACGTTCACGTTCTCGGCCGAACGCGGAGGCCGCGTGTCGCGAAAGGTGGCCCACCACGATGTCGGCCAGATGAGCACGATCTCCGCGTTGGGGTGACGCGCCCACTCGATCGATCGAACGGGCGCGACCCGGCGCTCAGTTCGTCTCGCTGATCTCCAGCCGGTACGTGCCCGACTGACCGAGATGGCCGACGTAGATCTCGTACTCGCCCGGACGGAAGGTATCGACGACGGCGGCGTCGAGTGCGCCGGCACCGTCGTCGTCGCACAGCACCTTGCCCGGCCCGGTGACGACGAGGCTCGAATCGGTGGTGCTGGTGACGGCGAGGCGCAACGCCACTGTCGAAGTGATCGTCAGACGATGGTCGGGCGTGGAATCGATCATGCCGGTGCAGTGCGCGCCGTAGCGGCTGGCTTCGACGCCGCCGCCGGTGTCGCCGGTTCCGATCTGCGGATCAGGCGTGAAGCCGGCACCGAGCTGGAAGTTCGCGTACTGTCCGCCGCCGGTCGCGGCGACGCCGCTGCCCTCGGTGAGGGTCAGCGTGTAGCGGCCGGGCTGCTCGATGTGGCCGACGTAGACGGCGTAGTCGCCGGGCGTCAGGCGTGCATCGACCTGCGCGTCGAGCTCGCCGGCGCTGTCGTCGTCGCAGAACACGCCGGCGGGACCCACGACGACCAGCGTGGAGTCCGTGGTGCTCTCCACCGACAGGCGCAGGTCGAGCGGCGAGGTCACGCGGATGGTGTGGTCGGGCGTGGTGTCGATGACGCCGCTGCACTGCGGCCCGAACCGCGAGGCCTGCGTCGCGCCGCCGGTCTCGCCGTAGCCGGTCTGCGGATCGGGGGTGAATCCCGCGCCGAGGGTGAAGCTGTTGTACGCCTGCGCGGCGACCGGGCCGCTGGTGCAGATGGTCAGCGCCGCGGCCAGCAGGCCGCAGGCAATGTGCATGTTCCGCATCGAATCGCTCCGTCCCCTTGCACCGGCGCGGTGCCGACGCTGGCGGGAGTGTGCGCTCGCACGATTGCGCTGAACAGGGGATGCGAAGCCGCGCGAAACGGCGCGGACGGATGCCTCAGCGCGGCGGCTGCCAGCCGGCTGGCGGTTCCAGCGGAATGCCGGCTTCCTGCAACGCGCGGGCGATGAGGTCGGCTTCGGTGCGGATCGACGGGTCGGCGAGGAAACGCACGAACTGGCCGGCGCCGTCGCGGGGCAGGGCGGCATTGGCGCGGCCCCATTCGAGCATCCGCCAGTCGAACGCGCGGCGGCGTGCCTGCACGCCTGCACGTTCGGTCTGCGTGGTGGCGAGGCGTTCGAGCAGGGCCAGGCCGAGCACTTCGCCGAGCTGGGTATCCGAACCGTTGGCCATGATCTCCGCGACATGTCGGCAGTCGCGCGCGCGGGTGGGATTCGCACCTAGCGCGTCGGTGTCGCAGCCCTGCATCAGCGGATCGAGGCCCGGGAATGCGACCGCGGCCCACAGGCCCATCGCGGTGATCGCGGCATGTTCGGTCGGCACGAATTCGCCGGCTTCGGCGAGCGCGGCGCGCTCTGACGGCGTCGGCGGCGTGCGCAGCAATGCGGCCTGCATCCAGCGCACCTGTTCGAGCATGCCGAGTTCGAAACGCGTCGCGACACGCGCATCGGCGAGCAACGCGTCGACGCCGCCACCACGCACCAGCAGCGGCGCGAGATTCTGCGGGTCGGCGCCGAGCCAGCGTTGCGCGGCGCGCAGGCGCGTTGCTTCATCCGCGCCGTAAGCGAGCAATGCATTGGCGAGGACATCGCTGCCCGCGCGCGCTGCAGCGTCGCGACGCCAGGCGCTGGCCTGTGCGTCCGGCGCCACCGGCTGCGAGGGTGCGTCGGTGTCGAGCTGTTCCGGATTCACATCGGCGAGCCCACGCAACACCGCCGCGAACGCCAGCTCGCGCGGCTGGCCGGTGGCGGCGAGTGCGGCGGCGCTGCGCTGCGACCAGCTGCGCCAGGCGGTCTGGTCGGCCGCTGTGTCCTGCTGCGCGACAGGCGCTTCGTCGAAGCGTGAGTACGGCGCCTGCGCCTGCGCGACGGGGACGAGCAGGGCGACGGCACACGCAGCCGCGAGCAGGAAACGGATCATGCGATGTCTCTGGACCGGGTGTGGCCAGCATAGCGACGGCGCGCGTGGCCGCGTAGTGGTTCAGCGCGTCGGCAGCGTCCAGTCCGCCGGCGGCACGAGCGGGACGCCTGCATCGCTGAGCATGCGCGCCTGCAAGTCGATCTCGGTGCGGATCGATGGATCGTCGAGCAAGTGCGCGAACTGGCGCTCGCCGTCCGACGGCGTCGCGCGCTGCATCGCGTGTGACCGCCAGGCGATGGCACGGGTGGCCTCCAGGTCCGGTGCGTCGAGACGCGATGCAATCGCGCTTCCGATGCTGCGCATGATCAGCGTGTCCGATTCGAGCAGCTGCCTCGCAAGCGATCTGCAGGCGACCTGGAGCTCTGGTGTCGCCGACCTGCATCCTTCGGCGATGCGTGAATAACCGGGCACGGCGCTGGCGCTGTACAGGCCAAGCGCCAGCATCGTCGCGTAGACGCGCTCGCTCATTGGGGCGCCGTCCTCCCTAGATGCGCGCGTTTGCGCGTCGGCTGGATGCGAGGTCAATGCGTCGCGCATCCATCGTAGTGTCTGGAAGTGCGCGCTATCGTAATGCCGGCGTCCGGCGGCGGCCTGCAGCATGGCATCGACCGGGAGGTCGATCCGCAGCAACCACGGTGCGCTGTTGTCGGGTTGCGCATACGCCCAGCGCTGCGCTGCGTCCTGCGAGAAGCGATCGATCCCGTCGTTGCCCGCGATGAGCAGCACGTTCGCGATTACATCGTCACCCGCGCGCGTTGCGGCGCGCTGGCGCCAATCGCGCGCGATGCCATCGAATCGCGTTTGGGTCACGCTGGTATCGATGACGTCACCCGGTTGCGGCGGGGCAGGACGTGCGGCGGCCTGATGCAACAGCGCGGCCAAGGCCAGCTCGCGTGGACGATCTGTCCGCGCGAGCGCACGCGCGGTGCGTCGCAGATAGGCGTGCTCGGCTGCCTGATGGTCTGCTGCATGGGATTCTTCAACGCCGGCCGACGTATGCGACCAGTCGTCGATCTTGCTGCCGGCCCCGTCGCCCGCATCCGTCCGTGTGCTGGCAATCGCCAGCACGACCAGTCCTGCTGCCATCCATCCGCGCATGTGACGCTCCAACGTCCGTGTCGGGGCGAGCATAGACCGGCCGGGAATTTGCGTCAGTAGCCCGCGGCCTGTCCGTCCTTGCGCGATTCGCTGGCACCGGTCCAGCCGCCGTAGGGGTTCTTCATGATCGCCTGGTAGCCGCCGTAGGGGCCGTGCGAGAAACGCACCGAATGGCCCTTCTGCATCAGCGCGCGCACGGTCTCGTAGGGGAAGCCGGTTTCCAGATCCACTTCGCCGCCGTCGGTCATCGCGGTGTTCTGGCCGGTGGGCTCGGTCGATCCATCGTGCTGGATGCGCGGCGCGTCGCCGGCTTCCTGCAGGTTCATGCCGAAGTCGAGCATGTTGATCAGGATCTGCACGTGACCCTGCGGCTGCATCGCGCCGCCCATCACCCCGAAGCTCAGCCACGGCTCGCCGTCCTTGGTGGCGAACGCGGGAATGATGGTGTGGAACGGACGCTTGCCCGGCGCGTAGCCGTTGGGATGGTCCTCGCGCAGCACGAACTGCTCGCCACGATCCTGCAGGATGAAGCCCAGACCCGGCGGTGCCATACCGCTGCCCATGCCGCGGTAGTTGGACTGGATCAGCGAGACCATCATGCCGTCGGCGTCTGCCGTGGTCAGATAGATCGTGTCGCCTTCGTCGAGCTGCTTCGGCGTACCCGGCTGCACTTCGCGCAACGCCGTGTCCATCGAAATCAGCGCGCCGCGCTCGCGGGCGTAGTCCTTGGAGATCAGCCGCTCGACGGGCGCGGGATGGAAGGCCGGATCGGCATACCAGCGCGCGCGATCGGCGAACGCGAGCTTCTTCGCCTCGACGAACAGATGCACGTGCTCGGGGCTGCCGAAACCGTAGGACTTGAGGTCGTAGGGTTCCAGCAGATTGAGGATCTGCAGCGCGGCGATGCCCTGTCCGCTCGGCGGCAGTTCCCACAGTTCGACGCCGCGGTAGCTCGTCGAGACCGGCTCGACCCAGTTGCCGGTGTGCGCGGCCAGATCCTCGTAGGCGAGAAAGCCGTCATTGGCTGCGAAGTAATCGCCGATCGTGCGCGCGATGTCGCCCTTGTAGAACGCATCGCGGCCGCCGTCGGCGATCGCCTGCAGCGTGTTCGCCAGGTTCGGGTTGCGCCAGGTCTCGCCATTGTGCGGGGCGCGGCCGTCGATCGTGAACTGCTCGGTGAAGCCTGGCCACTTGCCCAGACGCGGCACGGAGCGGTCCCAGTAATAGGCGATGACTTCATGCACCGGATGACCTTCGCGCGCGTAGCGGATCGTCGGCGCGAGATTCTCGGCCATCGCACGCTTGCCGAAGCGGCCGTGCAGTGCGAACCAGCCGTCCACAGCGCCGGGCACCGTCACCGGCAACGGACCATGCGAAGGAATATCGCTCAGGCCGCGGCGCTGGAACTCGGCGAGCGTGAGCGATTGCGGTGAACGGCCCGAGCCGTCGTAGCCGTACAGGCGCTTCGTCTTCGGGTCCCAGACGATTGCGAACAGATCACCGCCGACGCCGTTGCCGGTCGGCTCCATCAGTCCCAGCGCCGCGTTGGCGGCGATCGCCGCATCGACCGCACTGCCGCCGGCCTTCATCGTGTCGAGCGCGATCTGCGTCGCCAGCGGATGCGAGGTCGCCGCCATCGCGTGTGGCGCATGCACCTCGCTGCGGGTCGCGAACGGCTGGCCGGTGATGCGGTCGGCGGCAAGGGCAGGCAGCGCCGGCACGGCGACCAGCAACAGGACGGACAGCAGGCGAGTGTGACGGGGCATCTGGATTTCCGGTCGGATCAGGCGGACACGATACCGCCTGTCCAACTGGACGGGATGCGCAATCGCATCCAGAAGAAGGCCGCAGCCCGGTCCCGGGTCTGGATCAGGGCTTCTGCCGGCGTGCCCTGCATCCGCGAAAATCCAGCGCGTGCAGCGAGGCCTAACGCGTCGCCGGCTTCTTCGCTGCGCGCCTGGCCGGCTTCGCGGCCGGTGCGAGTTGTCGGACCTTCGTGGCAACCGCGCCTTCCTCGCCATGCAGCGTCAGCAGCGATTCCATCAGCTGCTCGTCGGCGCTCGAGCACACGCCGAGCAACAGCACTTCGTCGCAGCCTTCGGCCGCGATATAGGCGTGCCCCATGTTCGAGTCGATGTACACGCCTTCGCCGGTGTCGAGCACGATCGGATCGTAGAACTCGGTATGCACTTCCATGCGGCCTTCGAGCACGTGGATGTATTCCTCGCCGGAGTGGTGCACGAGCGCGCCGAACTCGGCGATGGTCTTGGCGCGCACGCGCGTCAATACGGGAATCATGCGCTTGCGACGCAGTTCCGGACACAGGTAGTAGTAGTCGTAATTCGGCGTCGTGATGCGGATCGCGTCATCGACCCGGCCGATGCTGCGGCGCGCGGTGACCGGCGGTTCGGGTGCCTCGTCCTGTTCGGCGAACAGTTCCGACATGCGCAGCTGAAGACGTTGGCTGAGCTGCAGCAACTTGTCGTAGGTCAGCGTCAGCCGGTCGTGCTCGACCTTCGACAACGTCGACAGCGGAATGCCGGAATGCTCGCTCATCTGCTTGAGCGTCCAGCCTTTGCGCGCGCGCAGCGAGCGCAGCAGGCGGCCGATGGTGGGGTGTTGCGCTGTCATCCGTACCAGGTCCGTTCGTATGCGTTTCGGGATCATCATCGCCCCAGCGGGCGATCCGTGAAAGTCGCTGCGGTACTCGCGACGGCGTCATCGCCCACCATATGGGGACTTCCGGCACGGTTGACAATTCTCTGATTGGGATCAATATCGCCAATCAGGACAAACCGGGGAAGTGCGATGCGCGTGATTCCAACCTTCCTGCTTGCCGGGCTGCTTGCGGCCGGTGTGGCACTCGCGGCAGCACAGGATCCGGCGATTCCGCCCGCGCCCGTAACCGCGCCGCTGACGCCGGCCACGCCGGTCAACACCCCGCCAGCGGATGCGCAGACGCCAATCGCGCCCGGCGGCGCGCCGTCGCTGACATCCGCGGATGCCGAGGCCTGGTTGGATGGCTTCGTGCCCTACGCGTTGGCCGCTGGCGACATTGCGGGCGCCGTCGTGGTAGTGGTCAAGGACGGCGAGGTCGTGCTGCAGAAGGGTTACGGCTATGCCGACCTCGCCGCACGCACGCCGGTCGACCCGGCCGCCACGCTCTTCCGTCCTGGCTCGGTGTCCAAACTCTTCACCTGGACGGCGGTGATGCAGCTGGTCGAGCAGGGCAAGCTCGACCTCGACGCCGACGTCAATCAGTACCTGGACTTCAAGATCCCGGCCCGCGACGGTGTACCGGTGACGCTGCGCCAGGCGATGACCCATACCACCGGTTTCGAGGAGCAGGTCCGCGCGCTGATCACGGCCGACCCCGACGAGATCACGCCGCTGGGCGATGCCCTGAAGCACTGGGTGCCCGAACGCATCCATGTGCCGGGCGCCACGCCAGCCTATTCGAACTACGCGACCGCGTTGGCCGGTTACATCGTCGAGCGCGTGTCGGGCGAGTCGTTCGACGACTACATCGAACGCCATATCTTCCAGCCGCTCGGCATGGCCCATTCGAGCTTCCGTCAGCCCCTGCCCGCGCCGCTGCTGGCGAACTTGTCGATGGGCTATTCGAAGGCGTCCGACGGCGAAGCCAAGCCCTACGAGTTCATCAGTCTGGCGCCAGCCGGCAGCCTGGCTGCCACCGGCGCCGACATGGGGCGCTTCATGATCGCGCATCTGCAGGACGGCGCACTCGGGAATGCACGCATCCTCGACGCCGACACCGCGCGCCAGATGCATTCCACCGGCCAGGCGTCGATCGGACCGCTCAACCGCATGATGCTCGGGTTCTACGAAACCTCGGTCAACGGTCACCGCGCGATCTCGCACGGCGGCGACACGCAGTGGTTCCACAGCGACCTGCAACTGTTCCTCGACGACGGGATCGGCCTGTTCGTGTCGATGAACAGTTCGGGACGTGACGGCGCGACCGGTCACATCCGCTATGCGCTGTCGCGTGGCTTCGCCGACCGCTACCTGCCGGGCACGCCCGCACAGACGCCCGGCGTGCCGGAAGCGGACGCCAAGGTGCACGCCCAGCTGATCGCGGGCACCTATACCAGCAGCCGTCGGCCGGACCGCAATTTCCTGTCGCTGGCGAATGTGCTGGGACCGGTCAAGGTCGCCGCCAACGAAGACGGCACGATCATCGTGGCGATGGCCACGGGCGCCGCCGGCGCACCGAAGCAGTGGCGTGAAGTGGCGCCGTACGTGTGGCAGGACCGAGACAGTACCGACCGCCTCGCGGCCGATGTCGTCGACGGTCAGGTCGTGCGGTTCACCATGGAGCCCTACGCGCCGATCATGGTGTTCGAGCGCGTCTCGACCTGGCGCGCCCTGGCGATGCCGTTGCTGGTCGCGAGCCTCGTCGTGCTGCTGCTGACCGTCGTGGCCTGGCCGGTCTCGGCGCTGGTGCGGCGCTACTACGGCGCGCCCTACCGGCTGACCGGCACCGAAGCCCGCGCGCATCGCCTGGTGCGGATCGCCGCGCTGCTGGTGCTGCTGGCGATGGGCGGGGCTCTCGCGCTCGTCGTCGGCATGCTGAGCAATCTGGCGATGACCAGCCCGGATACCGATGTCCTGATCATCGCCGTGCGGCTGTTCGCCACCGTGGTGCTGCCGCTCGGCGCGGCGGTCGCGGTCTGGAATGCGTGGCAGGTGCTGCGCGGCCGGCGCCGCGTGCTGGCCAAGCTATGGGCCGTGCTGCTGGCGCTGGCCTGCCTGTTCCTGCTGTGGATCGGCATCGCCCAGCACGTCATCGGCTTCGGCGCGAACTACTGACGACCCGATGCACCGGCGGCATCAGCCGCCGGTGCGTTCGCCACTGTCCCGACGAGGAACACGCGTGACTGCCCAGCCGGTCGAACTCGAGCTGCACAACGAACCCTTGCCGCTGTCCGCGCCGTTCCGGATCGCCGGACACGTGTTCTCGGCGATGCCGGCAACGGTCGTGACTCTGCGCGCCGGCGCGCATGTCGGACGCGGCGAAGCCGCCGGCGTCTACTACACGCACGACCATCCCGACACGATGCTGGCCACGCTGGAGGCGATGCGGCCCCGCATCGAGGCGGGACTCGATCGCGAGACGTTGCGCACGCTGCTGCCCGCAGGCGGTGCCCGCAATGCGCTCGACGCGGCGCTGTGGGAACTCGAGTCGCGGCAGTCCGGTGTGCCGGTCTGGCGCCTCGCGGGCCTGGAGCATGTGCGCCCGCTGCTCACCACGTTCACCGTCGGCGCCGACGATCCCGCCGTCATGGCCGACCGTGCCGCGGCCTACACGCAGGCACGCGCGTTGAAGCTGAAGCTGACCGGCGACGCGGATCTCGACACGGCGCGCGTCCGCGCCGCGCGTGCGCGCTGCCCGGAGGTGTGGATCGGTGTCGACGCCAACCAGGGCTATGACGGCGCCTCGCTGCCGGCACTGCTGCCGGCCCTGCTGGAGGCGCGCGTGGCACTGCTGGAGCAGCCCTGCGTCCGCGACCGCGAACACGAACTCGACGGTATCGCACGCGCGCTGCCGTTCGCCGCCGACGAAAGCATTCTCGATCTCGCCGAACTCGAAGCGCGCCACCACCACTTCGACGTCATCAACATCAAGCTCGACAAGTGCGGCGGCCTGACCGAGGGGCTGCTGATGGCGCGCCGCGCGCGCGAGCTGAGCAAGCAGGTCATGGTGGGCAACATGTGCGGCACCAGCCTGGCCGCTGCACCGGCGTTCGTGCTCGGGCAGTTCTGCGACGTGGTGGATCTGGACGGGCCGATCTTCCTCAGGCAGGACCGCACGCCGTCGGTGCGCTACACCGATGGCCACATCTGGTGCGGTGACGAGGTTTGGGGGCCGTCGGCGACGGCATGAGCAGCGTTGCCGACAAGACCTGGTTCGGTCAGCCACGCGGGCTGACGATCCTGTTCCTGACCAATATGTGGGAACTGTTCTCTTACTACGGCATGCGCACGCTGCTGGTCTATTACATGACCAAGCAGTTGCTGTTCGCGCAGGAAAAGGCGTCCTTCATCTACGGTGCGTACACGGCGATGGCGTACTTCACGCCGATTCTCGGCGGCGCCATCGCCGACCGCTGGCTGGGCAAGCGCAATGCCGTGATTCTCGGGGGCAGCATCATGGCCTTCGGGCATTTCGTGATGGCGTTCGAGCCGACGTTCTACATCGCGCTGGCGACCATCGCGCTCGGCAACGGCCTTTTCCTGCCGAGCCTGCCGAGCCAGATCAACGATCTCTACGCCGCCGACGATCCCCGCCGGGGCCGCGCCTACAACGTCTACTACGTCGGCCTGAACATCGGCGGCTTCATGGCGCCGCTGGTGTGCGGCACGCTGGGCGAGGTCTACGGCTGGCACTACGGCTTCGGCGCCGCCGGCATCGGCATGTTCATCGGTCTGCTGATCTACGTGTTCGGCCGCCGTTACCTGCCGCCCGAGCCAGCGCGCGGCGTGGCGCGCGTGGTGGATGCGCAGGAGGCGCGCGGCAACCATCGCAAGGTGTGGCTGTTGTTGCTGGGCGTCGGGATCGCCGCGACCATTTTCCGCGGCGCATACGAGCAGGTCGGCAATACGCTGCCGTTGCTGATCGACACCGGCGTCGACCGCGTCGTCGCAGGCTTCACCATTCCAATGACGTGGTTCCAGTCGCTCAATCCGCTACTGGTGATCAGCATGACGCCGTTGCTGCTGCTGCACTGGCGGCGCCGCGCCGAGGCCGGACACGAGACCGCGCCTGCGCTGCGCATGGCGATCGGCGCGCTGATCGTGGCGGGTGCCTACGTGCTGCTGGCCGCGGTGACCGCCGTCGCTGGCGACACCCGCATCGGCTGGCTGTGGCTGGTCGCGTTCTTCGTGATACTGACGCTCGGCGAGCTCTACATCCTGCCGACCGGCCTCGGCCTGTTCGCCAGGCTCGCGCCGCCGCAGCTCGGCGCCACCACGGTGGCCTCGTGGTTCCTCGCGATATTCAGTGGCAGCCTGCTGGCGGGCCTGGTCGGCACTTTGTGGTCGAAAGCCAGTCATTCCGGTTTCTTCCTGCTGCTCGCCGGCCTGGCCGTCGTGGCCGCCGCCTTGCTGTGGCGCCTGGATCGCCCGATCCGCGCGCTGCGATGATCCGCTTCATCCCGCACCGGAGTTCTGCCATGCCACGTCTGACGATCGCCCTGCTGCCGCTCGCCCTCGCTGCCTGCAGTGCCGCGCCGGTGATCGACACGCCAGCGCACTACGACCTGCTGATCCGCAATGGCGTGGTCTACGACGGCAGCGGCGCACCGCCACAGCGCGTGGACGTGGCCGTGCGTGGCGACCGTATCGCGGCGCTGCTGCCGCCGGGCAGCGGCGCGGCCGCCGACACCACGCTCGACGCGCAGGGCCGCGCGGTGTCCCCGGGCTTTATCAACACCCTGAGCTGGGCGACCGAATCGTTGATCGTCGACGGCCGCGGCATGAGCGACACCCGGCAGGGCATCACGCTGGAGATCTTCGGCGAAGGCTGGTCGATGGGGCCGGTCAATGCGCGCATGAAGGCCGACGCACTCAAACAGCAGGGCGACCTTCGCTACGACATGCCGTGGACCTCGTTCGGTGGCTATCTCGAGTTCCTCGAGGAGCGTGGCATCACTCCGAATGTGGCTTCGTTCGTCGGCGCGACCACCGTACGCATCCACGAACTCGGCGAGGACGATGTCACCCCGACGCCCGCGCAGCTCGCCGGCATGCAGGACGTGGTGCGCGAGGCGATGCGCGAGGGCGCGCTCGGTGTCGGCAGCTCCCTGATCTATCCACCGGCGACGTTCGCCGACACCGCCGAACTGGTCGCCCTGGCGGAGGCGGCCGCGGAATCAGGCGGCGGGTATGTCTCGCACATGCGCAGCGAGGCCGACCGCTTCCTCGAGGCGCTCGACGAGACCATCGCCATCGCACGTGCGACCAGGCAGCGGGCCGGGGTGTATCACCTCAAGGCCGCGGGAGAGAAAAACTGGCCGAAGATGGCGCAGGCCATCGCGCGGATTGAAGCCGCGCGCGCCGAAGGCCTGCAGGTCAGCGCCGACATGTACGCCTACACCGCCGGTGGCACCGGCCTGACCGCGAGCTTGCCGCCATGGGTCCAGGCCGGTGGCCACGACGCGATGATCGCGCGTCTGCGCGACCCCGCGCTCCGCGCACGTGTGCTCGCCGACATGCGCAACCCGGACGTGGATTGGGAAAACCTGCGGCTGCTGGCCGGGTCCGACGACCGATTGTTGCTGCTCGACTTCCACAATCCGGCGCTCAAGCCGTTGAGCGGACGCAGTCTCGCCGATGTCGCACGCGAGCGCGGCACGTCGCCGGAAGACACTGCGATCGATTTGATCATCGAGGACGATTCCCGGATCGGCACGGCGTACTTCCTGATGAGCGAGGCGAACGTCGAACTCGGCCTGAAACAGCCGTGGGTCAGTCTGGGATCGGACGCGGAATCCTCGGCGCCCGAGGGTGTGTTCCTGAAATCCAGCACCCATCCCCGCGCCTACGGCAACGTCGCCCGCTTCCTGGGGCACTACGTGCGCGACCGCGGACTCATGTCACTGGAAGAAGGCATCCACCGCCTGACCGGACTGCCGGCGGCGAACTGGAAGCTGGAACAGCGCGGCTGTCTGCAGCCTGGCTGCTACGCCGACATCGTTGTGTTCGACCCGGCGGCGATCATCGACCACGCGACCTACGACGCACCCCAGCAGTACGCGAGCGGCGTCGGCGAGGTGTTCGTCAACGGCGTGCAGGTGCTGCGCGACGGCGAGCACACTGGCGCCACGCCGGGACGCGTGGTGCGGGGTCCGGGCTGGCGTGGCCGTCCCTCCGACGTTCGGTGACAGGCCACCCCGCCCAGATCTGCAGTCTTCTCCAACCGTATTGACAATTCTCTGATTGGGATCATGATCCCTGATCAGGATAATCGTCTGGGGAGACAACCGATGCACGCGTTCCGATCCGCACGTCCGTGGTTCCGCTCACCGTTGTCTCTCGCCATCGCCAGCACGCTGGCCTGCGCCACCGCCGCCCCCGTGCTGGCCCAGGAGCGCGCCACGACGGCCGCCGAAGAGGCGGTCACGCTCGACTCGGTGGTGGTGACCGCCAACAAGCGCGTCGAGAACGTCCGCGACGTCGGCGCGTCGATCAGCGTGATCGGCGAACGCCAGCTGGAGAACATGGCTGCGAGTTCGCTGACCGATTACGCGGCGCTGATTCCCGGCATGCAGGTGCAGAGCAGCGGCACCCCCGGCCTGACCGCGGTGTCGCTGCGCGGTATCTCGACGCTGTCGTCGGGCGCGACGGTGGCGACCTACATCGACGAGGTGCCTGTCGGCTCGAGCGGCATCTACCAGAGCGCCGGCTCGCTGATGCTGGACCTGCTGCCCTACGACATCAGCCGCGTCGAAGTGCTGCGCGGACCGCAGGGCACGCTGTACGGCGCGGGCGCGATCGGCGGCCTGCTCAAATACGTGACCCGCGCGCCGGACCTGGTCAATGAAGAGTTCCGCGCCGGCGTCGGCCTGCGCTCGGTATCGGACGGCGGGCAGGACTGGAACGGCCGCGTCGGCGTCAGCCTGCCGCTGCAGGAAGATCGCCTGGGCCTGCGCATGAGCGTCGCGCGCAACGGATTGCCGGGCTATACCGACAACGCGATCGATGGCCGCCGCGACATCAACGACAGCGAGCAGATCGGGGGACGCGCGGCGTTGTCGTGGGACGGCGACATGGTCGATGTCGACCTGGGCGTGCTGCACCAGCGCATCGACGCCAGCGACCGGGCCGTGGTCGCCCTCGAGCCCGACACCTACGCGCCGCTCGGCGGGGAATTCGAAGGCAGGAACTGGCAGCGCCAACCGTTCTCCAAGGAGTTGACGCTGACCTCGCTCAGCGTGAATTGGGATCTGGGCTGGGCCGATCTCGTCTCCGCGACCGGATGGTCGAAGACCAAGACGCTGGACCAGATCGACACCACGGTGCAGTTCGGCGAAGTCGCCGATCTGCTGCTAGGACTGCCCGAGCCGGGCAGCTCGAACGTGCGCTACACCTTCGACCTCGACAAGATCACCCAGGAGTTCCGCTTCAGTTCCAAGACCGGCGGCCGCTTCGAGTGGATGGCGGGCGTGTTCTACACCAAGGAAGACGCACAGCAGAACCAGGTCGCGTGGCTGGGCCAGCGCGATGGCTCGCCGCTGCCGGCGCCGTTCGACGCGGCATTCGGCACCCTGGCGGTGATCGGCCTGCCGAGCACGTACGAGGAAGTCGCGCTGTTCGCCAACGCATCGTGGCGGTTCGGTGAGCGCTTCAAGATCGACGCCGGCTTGCGCCAGGCGCGCAACGATCAGTGGTTCAGCCAGAACGTCAGCGAGGGCATCCTCGCGCCGATCGGCGATGCGCCCGGCGAATCGACCGAAGACGTGTTCACCTGGAGCCTGAGCCCGCAGTTCAAGCTCGCCGAGGACACGATGCTGTACGCACGCGTCGCCACCGGCTACCAGCCGGGCGGCCCGAACGTCGCGCTCCCGGGGATCCCGCCGAGCGTGGACTCGTCGATGCTCGCCAGCTACGAGCTGGGACTGAAATCGCAGACCGCCGATCGCCGCGTGCAGGTCGACGTGTCCGCGTTCCGCATCGAATGGGACGACATCCAGGTGGCGTCGTCGTTCAACGGCATCGGCGGCCTGGTCAACGGCGGCGAGGCGAGCAGTGAAGGCCTGGAGCTGGCTTCGCAGTTCCGCGCCACCGAGGCCCTGTCGCTCGGCATCAATGCGGCCTACACCAAGGCGCGGGTGAAGAACGATTTCGAAGCCACGGTCATTCCGCAGGGCGCGTTCGATGTCGTGCTCAACACCGGCCTGGCCGGCGACCGCATGCCGTACGTGCCGACGCTGTCGTGGGCGGCGAACGCCGAGTACGCGTTTATGACCGCGCAGGGCCTGTCCGGCCAGGTAGGCGGCGTGCTGCGCTTCACCGGAGAGCGCTTGAGCGACACCACCGAGCGCCAGCGCGTCACCGCACCGGGCGACCCGTCCACGGTGTTGCAGGAAGAGGTGACCGCGCCGCTGCGGCTCGACAGCTACCGCGCGCTCGATCTCTACGCCGGCATCGGCCGGGAGCGCTGGGAGCTGCGTGCCTACGTCAGCAACGTCACCGGCGAAGGCGGCTACTCGTCGATGACGCCTGCGGCCGGTGCGCTCAGCGGCACGTTGGCCTACCTGGCTGCAGTACCGATCCAGCCGCGGATGTTCGGCGTCGAACTCGACGTCCGGTTCTGAGCCGGACGGACCCGGCCCCCATGTCCACCGCCGCCGCCGTACCGCACGCCCCCGAGGCGTTGCCCCAGCCGTATCTGCTGTTTCTTGGAGACACCGTCGAACCCGGCTACGCGAAGACCGCGTACGGTCTGCGCGACTGGGCCCCCGAGCGGTGTCTCGGCGAGTTCGCCTGTCCGGGCGCGACGGTCAGCACCGGCCTGCCGCGCCTGACCCCCGCGCAGGCCCGTGCGGGGGGCGCGCGCGCGATGGTCATCGGCGTCGCCAACCCCGGCGGGCGGATTCCGCCAGCCTGGGTGCCTGCGTTGCTCGATGCCTTGCAGGCCGGGCTCGACCTCGTCGGCGGCATGCATGCCCGGCTGTCCGGCATCGACGTGCTGCGCAACGCGGCCATCGCGCACGGGCGGCGCCTGATCGACGTGCGCGAGCCGCCATCGGACCTGCCCGTCGCCAGCGGCCGAAAGCGCACCGGCAAGCGTCTGCTCACCGTGGGCACCGACTGCGCCCTGGGCAAGAAATACACCGCCCTGTCGCTGGCGCGCGCGTTCCGCGAACGCGGCCTCGACGCCACGTTCCGCGCCAGCGGGCAGACCGGCATCCTGATCGCCGGCGCGGGTGTGCCGATGGACGCGGTGATCGCGGACTTCGCGGCCGGCGCGGCGGAATTCCTGTCGCCCGATGCCGATCCGGCGCACTGGGATGTCGTCGAAGGCCAGGGCTCGCTGTCGCATCCGGCCTATGCGAGCGTATCGCTGTCGCTGTTGCACGGCAGCCAGCCGGACGTCATCGTCGTCTGCCACGCAGTCGGACGCGAACGCATGCTCGGCCATGCGCATTATCTGGTGCCGTCGATCGAGGAGACCATCGACCTCGCGCTGCGACTGGGCGCGCTCACCAATCCTGCGATCCGCTGCGCGGGCGTCAGCCTCAACACCGCAGCGCTCGACGATGCGGACGCGCAGAACGCGATCGCATCCACCGCTGCCCGCCTGGGCCTGCCGGTCGCGGATCCGGTCCGCGGCGGCGCGGCCTTCGATCGGCTGGTCGACGCCTGCCTCGCATGACGTCCCGGGCCAGCTGGTTCCAGCGCTACCTGCTGCCGGGCTTCGTATTCCAGGCGGCGGTGATCGCCGGCGGGTATGCGACCGGGCGCGAACTGGTCGAGTTCTTCCTGCCGGCCGGTCCCTGGGGCGGCCTGCTCGGCATGACGGTCAGCATGCTGGTGTGGAGCGGCGTGCTGATGGTCAGCTTCGAGCTGGCCCGCGTCGCCCGCGCCTGGGATTACCGCGCGTTCTTCAAGGTGCTGCTGGGCCGCGGCTGGTTCGCGTTCGAGATCGGCTACGTGCTGTTGATGCTGGTGATCCTGGCGGTCATGGGCGCGGCCGCCGGCGAAATCGCCTTCAGCCTGTTCGGCCTGCCGAAGGTAGCGGGCTCGCTGGCGATGATCGCCGCCACGGGCGCGCTGCTGTTCTGCGGCAGCGCCGCGATCGAAAAATTCCTGGTCGCTTCTGTTGGCTATCTGTATCTGGTCTACGTGGTGTTCGTGATCTGGGCAGTGGTGGCGTTCGGCGACCGTATCGGGACGAACTTCGCGTCGGTACCGGTCGAGGCCGGGTGGTTCAAGGCCGGCGTAACCTACGCCGGCTACAACGTCGCCACCATTCCCGCGGTGCTGTTCTGCGTGCGCCACTTCGGCCGTCGCCGCGAGGCACTCGCCGCCGGCGCGCTGGCAGGACCACTTGGCATGCTGCCGGGCGTGGTGTTCTACATCGCGATGATGGGCTACTACCGGGAGATCGGCGCCGAGGCACTGCCGTCGGCGTTCCTGCTGGCGAAATTGCAGGCACCGTGGTTCGAGTGGGTGTTCCAGATCGCCGTGATGCTGACGCTGGTGGATACCGGCGTCGCGCTGCTGCACGCCCTCAACGAACGTGTCGCCAACACATGGGCGGAGCGGCAGCGTCCGATGCCGCGCGCGCTGCGTCCGGCGCTTGCGGTCGGCGTCATGCTGATCGCGGTGTATGCCGCCACGGCCGTCGGCCTGGTCGACCTGATCGCCAAGGGCTACGGCACGCTGACCTGGTATTTCCTGGCGATCTACGTACTGCCGCTGATGACCTGGGGCGTATGGCTGCTGTGGCGCCGCAGGTCGATCGACGTGACCCCCCTGCCTTGAACGAGACGTCCGCGAGGACGGGAGACGCTGTCATGCCGAACCCTCTGCCCGCCATCGCCGGAGCGCTTCTGTCGCTGTGCGTCCTCACCGCCGCTGCGGCGCCGCCTGCCGGTTTCGATGCGCGGGTCGAGGCCGCGATGCAATCCCGCGACGTGCCGGGCATGGCGATCGCGATCGTCGAGGACGGCGAGATCGTGCACGCCAAAGGCTATGGCGTGCGCCGGCTCGGCGCGCCGGAGCGCGTGAACGCCGACACCATCTTCCCGACCGGTTCGACCGGCAAGGCGGTGACGGCGGCGGCGCTCGCGATCCTCGTCGACGATGGCAAGCTCGGCTGGGACGATCGGGTCATTGACCATCTGCCCGATTTCCGCATGTACGACCCCTGGGTCACGCGCGAGATGACGGTGCGTGATCTGCTGCTGCACCGCAGTGGCCTGGGCCTCGGCGCCGGCGACCTGCTGTTCATTCCCCGCACCTCGCGCAGCCGCGCCGACATCGTGCGCGCACTGCGGCACATCCGGCCGGCCACGAGTTTCCGCAGCGGTTACGCCTACGACAACATCCTCTACATCGTCGCCGGCGAAGTGGTGGCAGCGGTCAGCGGACAGGATTGGGAAACCTTCGTGCGCGAGCGCATCTTCGTGCCGCTGCAGATGCGCACCGCCACCAGTCATGAGGACGATCGCTTCGCGACCGAGAATCGCGCGCAACCGCACGCGCGTTTGGACCCACGCTTGCGCGGCCTCGGTCCGCAACAGCTGCTGCCGGAACGCGAAGGGCTGGGCCAGGTCGGGGCCGCAGCGGGCGGCTTGTCCTGGAGCGCGCAAGACTTCGCGCGCTGGCTGCAGGTCCAGCTCTCACTCGGCGCGCTGCCCGACGACCGCGGCCGGTTGTACAGCGAAACCTCGGCGCACGAGATGTGGACGCCGCAGGTACCGGTGCCCATCCGGCCCTATCCAGCGCCGATCACCGACATCACACCGCAGTTCTCCGGTTACGCCCTGGGATGGAACGTGCAGGACTACCGCGGCATCAAAGTGGTCCAGCACGGTGGCGCGGTGTTCGGCGTGCTGGCGTTCACCGTGCTGGTGCCCGAGCGCAACCTCGGCATTTCGCTGCAGATCAATTCGGAAGATGTCGAAGTCCTGCGAGGGCTGGGCTATGAGCTGCTCGATCATTACCTCGGTTTCGAACCGCGCGACTGGGTCGCGGCGTTCGACACTTGGAACCAGGCGCGCCTCGCCGACGGATTGGCCGCATTGGACGCGACCGGCGCGCAGGTCCGCAGGTCGTCCCGGCCATCGCTGCCGCTGGCCGGCTACGCCGGACCCTACGCCGACGCCTGGTACGGCCCGATCAGCATCACCGAAGCAGGCGGCAGGTTGCGGATCGATTTCTGCCAGACGCCGGGCATGCAGGGCACGTTGACCCACTGGCAATACGACACATTCCGGGTCGACTGGGACGACGCGGCTATCGAGCCGGCATCTGTCGCGTTCTCGCTGGATGCGACCGGCAAGGTCGCGCAGATCCGAATGCAGGCGATCTCGCCGACCGCGGATTTCAGCTATGACTACCAGGAGCTGCTGTTCGAACCCCAGCCGGTGAAGTAGCGCTGCACATCTGCATGATGCGGCCGCTTCCGGGTTTGCCGGACAAGCCGGCGCGTTGATCGCCGACACGCGCGTCTGTCGAACCGAGAACTTCCGCACGCGTTTCGACGGCAGAAATCGTCGATGCTCAACGGCCCGGGCGACGATGTCGCGCTTGCGGTTGTGACGACGACAGAAGAGTGCAGAAGAATGGATAGCAGAAATCCAGCGACAGGAATCCTTGCGGTCGCGCTGAAAGCCTGGAAGTGGTGCACGGCTGCTGTACACGGGCAGGAACCCGCATGTGGCCCCGACGATTCACGGTGCAGAGGGCGAGTCCGCGTGGATCCAACGCGCAGCGTCGGTGCGATTCCGATTCGTAAGCACGCGTATCGCGTGGTGTGCGTCAGCCTTGCGCTCGTACTGGTGGCCTGCGCGCCCGCATCGAGTGCCGCCTCTGCAGATGCCGCTGCGAAGACGGAACCGGGATCCGCCTGCCCGTTCGACAACTTCGACGCCTTCATCGAGCGCTTCGGTCGCGAGATCGCATTCCAGGAGCTGACGACCGCCGATCCGCTCGTCGTCGAGCGCTACGACACCGCTGCCGAGCCCGAGCCCCACCGCGTCGTGGAAGACGTCGCCCTGGCGGACGTGAGCTGGCCGGTGATGCCGCGCCTCGATCTCGTCGGCGGCAGCGGTCGCACGTACGACATCGCCCCGGCCGCGGACGGCCGCATGGAAGTGCAGGTCCGCATGCCCGATACCAGCGACCAGCAGCGCTACGTGTTCGGGCGATCACCGTGCTGGCAACTGCAGCGTGTGGTCGACGAGTCGATCTGAGGTCGCCGCGCGCGACCCGAAGCTACCCGTTTCAAGGAGGGATCGATGCACATGTCATGGAGGTCTGCGCTGTTGTGTTCCGTTCTTCTAGCCGGCTGCGCCGACCAGGAAGGGCAGGCCGCGACACAGGCTGCAGAGGACGACGCAACGCGTGCGGATGCCTCGCGCACGCACGCGGCAGATACATCGCCAACAGCGACATCGTCGGGTCTAGTTGACCCGACTGCTTTTGTTCCGGAAGGCGCGATCCTGCTCGATACCGTGCGGGGTGATCTGACCGGGCGTGGCAGCGCCGACGCGTTGATCGTGTTCTCGCCGGCTACGACCGCCGGCCAATCGCTCGGCGATGGTCAGGCCCGCACAGTTGTTCTGCTGACCCGTGATGCGTCGGGCAATCTGCAGAAGGTGGCCGAGAATGCACGCATCGTGCCGTGCGAGCGCTGTGGGGGCATGGCGGGCGATCCCTATGCCTATGCGCAGATCGAGGCAGGCATCGTGACTCTGGCGATGGCCGGCGGATCGCGCCAACGCTGGTTCTACGATTACATCTTCCATTACGTGCCGCAGCGCGCGACCTGGCAGCTTGCGAAAGTGGTCCGCGGCGTGACGGACACGCAGACGGAATTGCAGAAACAAGCGGAACTGACGGCCGCGGATTTCGGCGACATCGACTTCGCGGACTTCGACCCTGCAAGCCTTCCCCCGGCGCCAGCACTGGATTGATGTGTCGACAAACTTCCGGCCAATCGAAGCGTGACGAAGCCGGACGCTTCGTCGAAACGCACCCAGCAGAAGGAACTGCACGATGACCACAGAACGCGAAGCACAGCTCTTGCGTGATGCCTATGCAGCCGGCATCAGCCAGCCGCGGGAACTGGCGAACTTCATGGCCCAGGTCGGCCACGAATCGGGTGGGCTCGAACGCCTCGAGGAAAGCTTCCGCTATACGCGCAATGCCGAGCAGATCAGCAGCAATGTGCGCTCTGCATTGCGGGAGGGTCGGGATGTGCTCGAGACCGCTCGACTGGAGGCCCTGGCAGGTCGCCCCGAACCACTCGCCGAACTGATGTACGGCGGACGTATGGGCAATACCGAGCCGGGCGATGGCTATCTGTATCGCGGGCGCGGCTACATGCAGCTGACCGGCAAGAACCAGTACGCGGCCGCCGGCGAGGCACTGGCGCTGGATCTGGTCGGCAATCCGGACCTTGCAGCGCAGCCCGAGCATGCATCACGCATCGCGACCTGGTACTGGCAGCAGAACGTGCCGCGGGACGCGCGTGAGGATGCACGCGCGGCTGGTGCGTCGATCAACGGGACCGATCCGCCGAACGGGTTGGACGACCGGACGCTGCGCTTCGAACATTGGGCGCGTGCGATCACGCCGGAACGCATCCAGTCGCTGTCGGCCGCGCGTGGGGTCGCGGCCGACATCGAGACGCCATCGGCGGACAGCTTCGCGCAGACCATGCGTGTGATGCTGCCGCCGCAGGCTGGTGTCGCGCCGCACGTGACCGGGCACTACGGGGAAGAGCGCGGAGCGCGTGCGCACGGTGGCACGGATTTCAACTACGTCGGTGGGCAGAACGGGATCAACCTGACGCATCCGGTGGTGCACAGCCCGGTCGCGGGCGTGGTCACGTTCTCCGGCGGCACGTTCGGCACCGTGAAGATCCGCGATGCGCAGGGGTACTCGCACGAAATCCTGCATCTCGATGCCCGGCAGGTCGAATCAGGTCAGACGCTTGCAGCCGGCGATCCGATCGGCACCATGGGCGGCCGTGGCTCGGATGGCCCGGCGCAGTACGCACGTCACGTGCATTACCAGTTGCGGGATCCGCAGGGCGGGCTCGTCAGCCCGGAAGCATTCTGGAATCGCGCACCGGCCTCGGTGCGAGGAGAAGCGAGCGCCGTTGCGCTGCTTCGCGAAGGTGGTCAGGGCGACGATGTCCGTGATCTGCAGACCGCACTGGCAGGACTCGGCGTCACTGATGCGCGCGACCGCGCGCTGCAGGTGGACGGTGTGTTCGGCGCCCGCACCACCGAGGCCGTGCGCGCGTTCCAGCAGGCACAAGGCCTGGACGTCGACGGCATCGTAGGACCGGCGACGCGCGGCGCGCTCGAACAGGTTTCGCGACACCAGTCGGCCGAGCCGTCGACTGCGGTGGATGCGCCGGGCGCGGCGGCTTCTCCACTCGAAGCGCTGCTTGCAGCCGCCAGGTCCGGAGACCCCGCCACGCTTAAGGGCGCGTTGGACGATTTCTCGGAGACCGCATTCGGGCGGACCTTCGCCGTCCAGGTCGAGCGGGCGCGCGAACCGGCGCCGAATGCGCCTGAAGCTGCACCCGAGCAGGGCTGCGCGCGCTGATCGTCTGTGTCGATGAATGGGACGGGTCCGCGAACTGGGGTCCGCCCCAGCTGTCGACGCGCGCCGGGTATGCCTAGGGTCGCCCTATCAGTTCCGTGGGGATGGTCATGAGCTTCAGCGTCCAGTCGTCCAGCGTCTCGCCTTCGAGCCTGCAGGCGTTTCCGCCGCCGGATGCGCTGCGTGCGCAGTCGCAAGGTGCGCCGCCGTTGCCCACCGGCAGCTACCAGCTCGAACCCGGCTATCACCCGCAACTCGGGGCCTTGTTCGCGTCGGGCGGCAATGCCGCGAATGCGGCGTCGTTCGACAGCCAGGTGCGTGGTCAGGATGCCAAGGCGATCGATCTGGAGCTGATGCAGATCTCAGCCGCGGTCTATGACCCGGCCGTGCAGCAGGTCGGCGACTGGAGCCGGGTCAGCGATGCGGACCTGATGGCCGCGGGTATCGATCCGGCGCTGCTGGAGAACCCGCAGAGTGGCTTCCGCGCCGGCATCTATACCGACGGCGATGGCAACCACGTGCTGGCATTCGCCGGTTCCAACGATCTGAAGGACTGGACTGGTGCGAACTTCCGTCAGGGCGTGGGCTGGGATTCCGAACAGTACGACGAGGCCGTGCAGCTGGCGCAACTCGCCTCCGCCGCCTACGGCGACGATCTGGCGATCACTGGGCATTCGCTCGGCGGCGGACTGGCCGCGACTGCCGCGATGGCCGTCGATGGCGCTGCGGTGACCTTCAACGCCGCCGGCGTGCACGACCGCACCATCGAAGGTCTAGGTCTCGATCCCGCAACCGCCAAGGCCGACGCCGCCGACGGTCAGATCCGCCGTTACAACGTCGATGGCGAAGCGCTGACCAAGGCCCAGCAGGACATCTGGGTGGTGAACAACATACCCGATGCGCCCGGTCACGAGATCGTGCTCGACGATCCCTCGCCGCTGACCGGCTTCGACCGTTTCAATCCGATTTCGATCGTCTCCCACAGCATCGCCAAGCACATGCAGGACACAGTGATCGAAGCGCTGTCGCAGCAGCAGCCCTGGGCGAACTGATCTGATCCGTGTCGACGGGATGCCCGCGGCGGCTGTGTGAGAATGCGGGCATGCGCGCCGCAGTCCTGAGCCTGTTGCTGATGTTGTCCGGCGCCGCCTGCAGTGGAGACGCGATGGACGCTCGAGCCGCTTTCACCGATGCCAGCGCGGCTGCGCTGGCCGATGCCGTCGCCGACGACGAGGCCGCTGCGGTGCGCACGCAGGTGCAGGCCGGTGCAGATCCCAACGCGCGCGGCGACCAGGGCGTGAACCTGCTGCAGATCGCGATGCTGGCCCAGGCCAAGAACGCGTTGACGGCGCTGCTTGATGCCGGCGCCGATCCGAACGCGCCAGGGCTCGGTGGCGCGACGGCGGTGCATGGTGCCGCGATCGCTGACGATCCCGAGTATCTGAAGATCGTGCTCGACCGCCGCGGCGATCCCGATGCCCGACACGGCGAAACCGATGCCACGCCACTGGCCGGCGCAACGGGTCCGCGTACCGATGCGCAGTTCCGCATGCTCCTCGCGGCCGGTGCCAACCCCGGCGCCGCCGATCGCACCGGCAACACGCCGCTGCACAAGGCAGCGATGATCAACGCTGGCGATCACGTGCTGGCCCTGCTGGACGCGGGCGCCGATCCGCTGGCGAAGAACGCCCAGGGCGCCACCTTCCAGCGCTTCTTCTTCAAGACGCCCGATGCCCGACTCAACGACGCGGCGCGCGCGAAGCGCGAGGCGGTCGTGGCGTGGCTGCAGGCGCATCAGGTGCGGATCGAGGCCGGCGCCGACTGAAGGGTGTCGGCGGCTGTTGAGCCGGCTTTTCGTCGCACTGCTCGATTACGTGAGTCCTCATACGGGTCTGTTGCGCCTCAGGCGGCGCAACTGACGCTGCTGCCGCCTGCAGGATCCTGCACCCGCTTCCGATGAGAGCGCGCCTGCCCAGGACCTGGTCCGGGACGAGGGGCGTTGGTGAGAGAACAAGCGGGGCCATTACGTTCGACAACATGTCGGACTCGGCATTTTCCGGGTCCGCCGACGATGGAGCGGCGCCTGCGTGTGTCGTCCGGAGCGTTGCCGAAGCCACCCGACGCTCCCCCAGCGCCCTAGGACCCGCCCTAGATGGCAGCCGCTCACGTCCGCGTTATCGTGGAGTCCTCAAAAGCCCGGGTGGAGCACGGTCATGTCCCTGACCATTGGCGATGGCATCGGTAGCGTCCAAGACACCTGGCGTCCGCAACACACGCCGCTCCAGTCGTACAGCCCCCCGCTGCCGCCGCCGCAGAGTGGCGCCTATCGCCCGGACACCAGTTATCACCCGCAGGTGCAAGCGCCGGGCACCGCGCCCGCGCAGGGCCAGGGGCAGGGCGGCACCAGTCCGTATGCGATTCCCGCAGGCAGCACGCTCGACGAGGTCGCCAGCGGCACGCAGGCGCAGCCCTTCGACGTGACCCTCTCGCAGCTCGCCACCGCCGTCTACGGCACGCGCGGCGCGCCGCCGCCGGGGTGGGACGCGGTCAGCGACCAGCAGCTGATGGACCAGGGCGTCGCCGATCCGCAGGCCTGGCGCCTGCAGTACCTCGGCGCCAACGACGCAGTGCCGACCAACGATCAGGAATTCCGCGCCGAGGTCTACACCGACGGCGCCGGCAACTACGTGCTGTCCTATCGCGGCACCGCCGAGGGCGGCCCGGACTGGGAAAACAATTTCCGCCAGGGCCTCGGCTACGAGACCAACGATGGCGACAAGTTCAGCCTCACCGCGGTCAACACCGCGCGCGAGTTCGCGAACGTGTTCGGCGACAACGGTGCCAATTCCTCGAACCTCGCGATCACCGGCCATTCGCAGGGCGGTGGTCTCGCCAGCGTCGGCTCACTGGCGAGTGGCATTTCCGCCGTCACGTTCGATGCGTCGGGTATCCATCCCAATACGCTCGACCGCATGGGCATCGATCCTCAGGCTGCCCGCGACAGCGCCGAGGACGGGCAGATCCGCGCCTATTCGCTGTCCAGCGATGCGCTGACCAATGTGCAGGACAGCTGGGTGACCGGCATCGTCGCGCCGGATGCGCTGGGCACGCAGATCGTGGTCGACCCGGCGGCTGCGGACGTCCACAACATGTTCTCCAATTACGGGCCGATCGAAGGCTTCTCGCCCGGCATGAGCGAAGGCATCAATACCGGTGTCGAAATCGCCCGGCATCCGCTGACCGGCGCGGTGATGCCGCTGGCGGGTCTGATCGGCAACGTCGCCTATGCCGGCATCAGCCACAGCCCCAACGCGCTGACCGCCGGCATGATCGAAGCGCAGCCGTGGCAGGCGGGCTACCAGAACCCCTCGTCCACCGGCCGCGATCTGCAGAACCTGCTGCCCGATGCGACCAAAGACGACTACGCGCGCAACGTGCATGACTTCGCCACCGATATCGACAACGTGGTCGCCAACGAATTCGCCAACGGCCAGTACGTGCAGGGCGGTGTCAGCCTGGCCGGTGACTTCGCCGAAGGCGCGTTCAATTCCGCCGGCGACACCATCGACGGCTATGCCGACCAGCTGGCCGGTGTGGTCGACCGCAACATCGGCGGCTGGGGTGGCAGCGCACTGTCGACCGTGATCGACGGCGCCGGCGATGTCGCCGAGTTCACCACCGACGTGGCCGGCCAGGTGACCGAGACCCTGGCCGACGGCGCGGGCTGGGTGGCCCAGGGCGCGACGAATTTCGTCGGTGGCCTGTTCGGCCGCTGAGACTCACGGACCACGCATGTGCCGTGCGTATGATCGGGCGCTGACATGACCCGCCTCCGCGCCCTGTCTTCGATCGTCCTTCTCCTCTGCGCCGCAGGGTGTGCACAGCCGTCCATGAGCAACGACGCATTCAATTCGCCGACGACGGCGCAACTGGCCGACGCCGTCCGTCGCGGCGATGCCGCCGAGATCCGCCGACAGCTCGAACACGTCGCGCCCGACACCCCCGGCAGCGACGGCGAGACGCTGCTGATGGAGGCGATCCGCCAGCGCCGCGCGGCCAGCGTGGATGCGTTGCTCGACGGCGGCGCCGATCCCAACCGCGTCAATGCGCGCGGCGACTCGCCGGTGCATGCGGCGGCGTTCTCCGGCGATCCGGCGATCCTGCGCGCGGTGATCGCCAGGGGCGGCGATGTCGACGTCGCCAACCCGCACACGGGCGCCACGCCGCTGGTGCAGGCGCTGCTGTCGCCAACCGCCGGCCAGGCCGAGGTGCTGCTCGATGCGGGCGCGGATCCCAATCTCGCCGATCGCAATGGCGACACGCCGCTGCACGTCGCCGGCCGCACCAACGGTGGCGCGGCCATCCTTGCGCTGCTGCGCAAGGGTGCCCGTCCGCAGACGGAGAATTCGCGCGGCGTGACCTTCCAGCACGAGTATTTCGGCTTCCCCGCGAACCTGCTCAATGACCGCGCCCGCGCCGAGCGGCGCGAGATCGTCGCCTGGCTGAAGGCCAACGGCGTTCCGCTGGAAGCGAACGTCGCCGCGACGTACTGAGCCGCTGCGGCCCTGAATGCCTGCACGGTCACCTAGGGTCCGCACCAGCTGTCCGGCGCCGCCCGGCCGCCCTATCGTCAGGGCTATCGTTTCCGTAGGTGCGCGCGCCATGAGCCTGTCCCCGGTATCCGGCAACAACACGCCCGTCGATCCGTTCCGCGATTTCGCGCTCGATCCTGCGATCCAGGCGTCGTCTGCGCTGCAACCGCGCACGCCCGCGAACGTCGATACCAGCGCCGGTTTCCCGCGTGGCGACGGCAGTTTCGCCGATTCGGTCCGCGGCACCGCGCCGCAGCCCGAGCAGGATCTGCAATTTGCCTTGATGGCGAACGACAGCTACACGCTGACCGGCCCCGATGGCGTCACCGGCACCGCGGCCGAAGCCGATCTGCAGGCCGCCGGCTGGAACCGTCTCGAGCCCAGCGCCGACGGTACACATCTGGTCGATGCGCAGGGCAACCAGATTCCGATCTCGCCGGACGCGTTGCACGACGCGCAGACCGGCTTCGATGCGGCGATCTACCAGAACGCCGACGGCCAGTACGTCGTCGCCTATCGCGGCACCGACAGCTGGGGCCTGGGCGCCGGTGGCGATTCGCGCGCGAATGGCGGCCAGGGTCTCGGCATGGAGACCGCGCAGTATTCGCAGGCGATGGAGCTGGCGAATATCGCGGTCGATACCTTCGGCACCGGCAACGTCGCGATCACCGGGCACTCGCTGGGCGGCGGGCTCGCCTCGGCCGCGATGCTGGCCACCGACGTGCCGGGCGTGACTTTCAATTCCTCGGGCCTGAGCAACAACACGCTGACCGGCCTGGGCTTCAATCCGAATGCCGCGCGCGGCGAGATCGCCGACAGCGGCCAGATCCGCCGCTACGTCGTCGACGGCGACCCGCTGACGCTCGCGCAGCAGGACATCCCGATGATTCCGGTGCTGAGCATGTCGCCGCCGAATGCGGTCGGCACCGAGCTGCGCGTCGCGCCGCCTGAGGGCATGGGCCGCTTCGACATGCTCGGTCTGCACGGCGGCGGTGGTAACAATCCGTCCTACGTCGAAGCTTTGCGCCAGAACGAGGCGCAGGCACCGGTCGATCGTTCGGGCACCAATCTGGGTCTGGCGCTCGGCACGCTCGAGAACATCGGTGAGCACAACCTCAACCAGCTCGGCTCGCTGGCCAACGGCATCGGCGGTCTGTATTCCGATGGCCGCTCCACGGTGACCGAGGCCGTCAGCGGCATCACCGATGCTGTGCAGAACGACTACGGCAATGGCCGTTATGTCGGCGGCACCTTCAGCATTGCCGGTGACGTGGTCGATGGCGTCGTGGGCCTCGGTGGCGATGCGATCTCCAACACCTTGGGCACTGCGGGTGACGTGGTCGAGAACATCACCAATCTCGGCGGCAGCGTGCTGCGCGACCTCGGCGACCGCACCGGCTTCGATGCACCGTTCGATGCCGTCGCCAGTGGCGTCGAATGGACCGGCCGCGCGGTCGACACCGTGGCCGACACCGTCGGCGATGGCGCGCAGTGGGGTCTGGACAAGGTCGGTGACGGCGCGGAATGGGTCATCGATCGCGCTGGTGATGGCGCCCAGTGGGTCGGCGACCGCGTGGTCGACGGCGTGACCTGGACTGGCAACCGCATCGCCGACGGCGCACGTGCGGTCGGCGATGCCGCCAGCTGGACTGGCGACCGTCTGTCCGATGGCGCGCGCTGGGCCGGCGAAAATCTCAACCCGGTCAACTGGTTCCGTTGAGTGCCGCGATTCCGGACTGTGTCCGCGCCCGGGATCTCCGCACCCTGTCACGACGCCCGACTGCCGGTCGGGCTAGGCTGATGGCTTGTACCGCTTCGGAGGCCTCGCCATGATGGGTGTCGCTTCGATCGCGCCATTTCCGCAGTGGCGGCTCATCGCCTGCATCGTGTTGGCGCTCGCCGCCAGCGGCGCCTGCGCCAGACAAGGAACGAGCATGACCCAGGACCACGCCTCCGATCCCGCCGCCTCCGCGCTGTCGCGCGCCGCGAGTGCGGGTGATGCCGCAGAGATCCGGCGCCTGATCGCCGATGGCGCCAATCCCAACGCCAAGGACACCCAGGGCTCACCGCTGTTACAGGCCGCGATCCTGCGCGGCGATCGCCGCGCATTCCAGGCGCTGCTCGATGCCGGCGCGGACACGACCACCGGCGCGGCCAATGGCAACACCGCTGTGCATCTGGCGGCCATGCAGGATGACGCCAGCTATCTGAAGACGTTGCTGGCCGGCGGTGCGTCCGCCGATACGCCGAACACCAAGAATGGCGAGACGCCGCTGTTCAACGCACTCGAAGCGCGCAACGACGAGAACATCCGCTTGCTGCTCGACGCCGGCGCGCGTGCCGATGCGACCGACGCGTTCGGCGCGACCCTGCTGCACAAGGCCGCACGCATCAACGCGACCGGCTGGGTGGTGCGCTTCCTCGAAGCCGGCGCCGATCCGACCGCCCGCGACCGCGTCGGTGTGACCTTCCAGCCCTCATTCTTCCGCGCGCGCGAAGCGGTGCTGTCGGCCGACGCCAAGCGCGACCGCGAGACCGTGCGCGAATGGCTGGTCGCACGGCAGATTCCGGTCGAAGACAAGCACTGATCGACGCGTCGCCCTGCGCGGCAGGCGCGTTCGACGAGTGCGTTCGCGGGCATGCAGGTACGCATGAAAAGGCGTGAGCTTTTCACCGTCATCCCGGCGTAGGCCGGGATCCAGCGACTTGGGTTTAGAGCATTGACGTTGTGAGCTGGGCGTAAGGCCTGCGCACGCCCAGGTGAAAGGCGCTGGATGACGAGGGCGTCGTGTTGTTGGGAGCCGTTCCGGCCCACACCTCGCTGACGACGAATCGCACGTTCCGTCCGATCAGTCGCCAACCCGGCTCAACACGCGACTGCTTACGGCCAGGCCGGCGGCGCCGCCCGCCACGCCGCAAACACCTCGGCCAACGTCGCGCGCTCCTCTGCGGTCCAATCCGGCAGCAGTGTTGCAAAGCGCGCCGGATCGCTCCACAGCGTCGGTTCGGTACGCACTGCCGCGGCGTACCAGCGCACGGCCTCGTCGCGACGGTCGGTCGACCACAGTCCGAGGGCCAGCGTCGGCGGCGCCCACGAGGGACGCAGCAGTCGACCGTCCAGCGCCTGTCGCCATTGTTCCAGCGCTTCCTGGTGATGGCCGGCGCGGTACAGATCCCAGCCGTAGTTCCACTGCACCGAACTACGCAGGGGCGCGCGCGCTGCCAGCGACGTGAGCGCCTGCGCGTACATCGCGCGGCCGGTGTCCTCGCGACCGCTGCGCATCAGCGCCTGGGCCAGCTGCGCGCGTGCCTGGTCGGCAGTGCGCCCGTTGCGCTCGATCAGTTGCATCAGCCGCGCATGGGTCTGGTCGTCGTCGCCGGCGATCGCGACGATCGGCGAGGCCGTCCGCGCATCGTCATCGAAATAGAACTCGGCCGGCGCCGGCAACGTCTGTGCATCGACGGTCGACGCGAACAGCAGCCCGAGCGCGCACAAGCCGGCACGCAAATATCCCATCACCATTTCCCCGTGTGTCTGTTCCGTGTCGTGCGGATGACCACGACATCCCCGGTCCGATTGTAGCCACGACGCGCGGGCAGGCGCCGCGACCGGGTTCACGGATGCCGCGCTGACAGTCGACATCGCGCTACGAGACATCAGGCGCGAAGGATTGCCAGCGGAATCAGGCAGGGCATCAGTGAAGCGCTGACGCCGAACTCGTCACATACGGAAAACCGTCAGCGCCTCAGCGCCGCCATACGAGACAGCGATTGTTCGACGGCATCTCGATGTCGTCCTGCAGACGCAGGCCGATGCGCAACGCGAGCGCATCGACTGCTTCGAAATCGCGGATGCCCGAGCGCGGATCGCGCGCCTTGAGCCAGCCGTCGAAATCGCGGTTGCTGTCGCTGGTGTAGCTGCCGCCGACGTTGAATGGCCCGTAGACCACCAGCGTCGCGCTGTCGGCGAGCACGCGGTCGAGACCGGCGAAACAGGCCTCGACCTCGGGCCAGCCCATGATGTGCAGCGTGTTCGCGGTGAACACCGCATCGAACCGGCCGTCAGTGGCCGTGGACACCGGCCAGTCCGGCTGCGTGACATCAAGCGCCACGGGCGCCGGGGTGTTCGGCAACGCGGCCTCGTCGAGCCATGCCGCGATACCCGACAGATACCTAGCGCGTTCCGAGGTCTGCCAGCGCAACCACGGCATCGCCGCGGCGAAATGCACCGCGTGCTGGCCGGTGCCGCTGCCGATCTCGAGCACCTGGTGACGGTGTTCGAACTGCGTGCGCAGGACTTCAAGAATCGGCGCGCGATTGCGATCGCAGGACGGCGAAAAGGGTTTGTCGTGGGGCGTCGTCATGCGCGACACGATACGGCACGCGATCGCGCGCGCCGCCTCGCTCGATCAAGCGCCGTTGCTCCAGCGGGGACCGCGCCGCAGGCGGATCGGCCCGGAGATCGGCGCTTCCGGATCCAGCACGACATCCGACTGCGTGATGCAGATGACGCCATCACCCGCGAGCACACAGGCCACGCGGCGCACGTCCGGCATCGCATCACGCCATGCATCTTCGGGATACAGACGACGTGCCACGTCGGACGGGCAAATAGATGCGTCGGGCGCGCGCGCATCCAGCAGCGCACGGATGTCCGTGGTGATGCGCGCGTCGTCGTGTGTCACCGGCTCAGGCCGGCTGCAGCAGCCGCAGGCCGAAACTGTCGCCGTCGTCGTTCCAGCCATGCGTCACGCGAAGGCCGGCCTGCGCGGCCAGCGCGGAGAACGAGGCGTCGGTGTACTTCTGGCTGATCTCGACGTGCATGGCTTCTCCCGCGGCGAAATCGAACGCGTGGTCGCCGATGCGCACGCTCTGCGCCCGTTCGCTGACGAGGCTCGTCTCGATCCGCATGCGGTCGCGCGCGTACAGCGCACGATGACGGAATCCGTCGGTGTCGAAATCGCTGTCGATCTCGCGGTTGAGTCGCGTCAGCAGATTCACGGTGAATGCCGCGGTGACGCCAGCCGCGTCGTTGTAGGCGGCTTCGATGATCGCCGGATCCTTGTCCAGATCGATGCCGATCAGTGCGCAGCCCGCATCGCCCATCGTGCCGCGCATCGAGCGCAGCAGACGCACGGCTTCGTCGTCGGAGAAGTTGCCGAGCGTCGAGCCTGGAAAGAACACCAGCGTGCGATGCGCACGCCGTTCTGCGCGCGGCAGCGGCACCGGGCGGGTGAAGTCCGCGCACACCGGCAGCATCTGCACATCGGGAAAGTTCTGACCGAGGCGGGTCACGCTGTCCATCAGCGCAGTGCGCGAAATCTCGATCGGCGTGTAGGCGACGGGCGCCGCCAGACCTTCGAGCAGCAGTTCGGTCTTGCGCCCGCTGCCGCTGCCGAACTCGACCACGTGCACGCCGTCGCCGATCGCCTGCGCGATCGACGGCATCTGCGCTTCCATCAGTGCCAGCTCGACACGCGTGAGGTAGTACTCGGGCTGACGCGTGATCGCTTCGAACAGGCGCGAACCTTCCGCGTCGTAGAAATACTTCGACGGCAAGGTCTTGGGCGCACGCGACAGTCCGGCGATCGCATCGGCAGCGATGTCGTCGGGTTGCGGGCGCAAATCGGTCAGCGCGGCCTGCGCACGGGCGCGGGCGATGGCGGCATTCATGCGGAATCCTTGGCCAGGCGCAGACCGGCGAACTGCCATCGCGCATCGGAGGGAAAGAAGTTGCGGTAGCTGGCGCGCGCATGGTCGGCGGACGTCGCGCAACTACCGCCGCGGAGCACCCACTGCGCATCCATGAACTTGCCGTTGTACTCGCCCAGCGTGCCGGGCCATGGCCGGTAGCCGGGGTACGCGGTGTAGGCGCTGGACGTCCATTCCCAGACATCGCCGAACATCTGCTGCAGACCGGTCGATGCGTTCGCCGGCGCGCTGGGATGCAACCGGCCGCTGTCGACGAAGTTGCCATCCACCGGCAACGAGACCGCCGCCTGTTCCCACTCGAATTCGGTCGGCAGACGCGCGCCTGCCCAGCGGGCGAACGCGTCCGCCTCGTAATAGCTCAGATGGCATACCGGCGCTTCGGGATCGAGCGCGCGCCAGCCACCGAGCGTAAACTCCGCTTCGCAGGCCTCATTCCAGTACAGCGGTCGCGTCCAGCCGCGCGCACGTACGGTATCCCAGCCTGCGCTGAGCCATGCGCCCGCGGTGCGGTAGCCGCCGTCTTCAATGAAAGCGAGGAATTCGGCATTGCTGACCGGACGGCTCGCCAGGGCATGCGCGGGCACCAGCACGCGATGGCGCGGCGACTCGTTGTCGTAGGCAAAGCCGGCATCGCCGGGCCATGCGGCATGGCCCACCTTGAAGATCGACTCCTGTCGCGCGATCCAGCTGAGCGCTGCCGTGCTGCCGCCGGCATGCGGCAGATCGTCGCGATAGGCGGGATGGAGCGGATTGCTGAAGAACGCATGCTTGATATCGGTCAGCAGCAATTCCTGATGCTGCTGCTCGTGCTGCAGACCGAGTTCGACGATGTCGAGCAGCCGCGTATCAAGATCACCGCCCTGTAGCCGCGCGCGCATCCGCGTCTCGATCGCGTCGCGGTAATCGGAGACCTGCGCGAGCGTCGGCCGCGACAGCACGCCGCGCTGCGGTCGCGCGTGCATCGGCCCGGCGCTCTGGTAGTAGCTGTTGAACAGGTAATCCCAGGCGGGATCGAAAGGCGTGTATGGGCCACCGTCGGCCAGCACGAAACGTTCGAAAAACCACGTGGTGTGTGCCAGATGCCATTTGCTCGGGCTGGCATCTTCCATGCTCTGCACCATGGCGTCCTCGGCGCTGATCGGTGCGGCGAGCGCCGCACTGCGACCGCGTACGGCATCGAAGCGTTGCGCGAGCCAGCGGCATCGCGCGTCGACATCGCCGACTCCGGAGGAGGGCGGAACAGGGGCATGCAGCGACATCGGCGAAGTTTTCGTGTCGTTGCGTGACGGTGCTGTCGTCGGCGCGCTTTCAGACACGTGCGGCGATTCACGCGCGCGGCATGTCCTTGAACGGACGCCAGAAATCGATGCGGATAACGGAATTTCTACGGTGTAAACGACGCCGGCACTACACGCAGACGCCGATAGTGCAGATCAACATCCACACAAGGAGTTATCCGATGCGACGTATTGCGCTTCCGCTTGCAGCCGCGATGGCCTTCGCGTTCACGGCCTGCAGCAACGATCCGCCGCCGCCGGATGTCACGCCGACGGATCCGGCCCCGATGAATGACACGGCGACCCCGCCGGTGGATCCCGCGACGGATCCGATGAATCCGCCGCCGAGCGATCCGATGTCGCCGACGCCCACCGACCCGACCATGCCACCGCCGACGGATCCGATGACGCAGCCGCCGACCGATCCGACCACCACGCCGCCGGCGACGCCGCCGGTCGAAGGTGAGGGCACCACGACCAGCGGTAGCTGATCGACACGAGTCCATGCGAAACCTGCCGTGCCCATGAGACCGGTCTGACGTCGCTGACGTCAGCGCCCCCCGGCGCAACTCTCTCTCTCCGACCGGTCCCAGTTGCCGTCCGCCCCTCCCCCGGGCGGGCGGCTTTTTCTTGTCCGGTTTCCGCCTCCCGGCATGGCATTGCGCAACGCGTGCCCGTTACGCAGACGCGTGCGCCGGCCATGCCGCGCCGCGATAGGTCGCCACGTGCGCGAGTGCGAGCAGCGCGTGATCTTCGTGCGTGTCGCCGTGCGCATGGACTTCGCGATAAGCGGCGAGGTCGTAGCGCTCGCGCACCCGCCGGACCTTTTCGTCAGCCACGCATTGCGCACCGGCATAGCGACCGGTCAAATGATCACCGTCGCTATCGAGCGACGAGCAGACGAGTTCCAACCCCAGCGCTTCGCACCACGGTGCGAGATAGACATCGAAGCCACCGGACACGACGACTATGGTGTCGCCCTGCGCGCGATGCGCATCGAGACGCGCCTGCATCTCCGGCCGCACCAGCGCAGGCAACACCGTGGTCGCGAAGCGGCGGCCGGCGTCTTCGACGGCAGCGCGCGGCAGACCGCCGAATGCATAGCGCACGAGCAGCGTGCGCAGCGCGTGCACCGGCAGCAGCTTGAGCTTGTAGGCGAGCACCGGCAGCACGAACAGCAGCGTGCCGAGCTGCAGGCGCCGCGGCGGCGTGGCGAAGCGCAGGAAATCCGGCAATGTCTCGCGCGTGGTGATGGTGCCGTCGAAATCGAACAGCGCCAGCACCGGACGCGCGTCGTGCGTGTCGCGCACGCTCATGCGATCGACAGCGCCGCCTGCGCGATCAGCGCGACCACGCAGCCGAGCGCCGCGAACCACGCGAGACTGCGCAGCCAGGCGACATCCGCGACGTAGGCGATGCCGTGCAGCAGCCGCAGCGTGACGAATGCGATGCCCAGCATCGCGATGCGCTCGTGCGCCACGCCGGCGAGTTGCGACAGCACCACGCCTGCCGCGAACGGCGCGAAGGCCTCCAGCGCATTGAGATGCGCGTTGTAGGCGCGCCGCAGCCGCGGATGCTCCTGACGCGCGATCCAGCCCCGCGGGTCGCGGTTGTCGTAGCGCGGCACCGATGCCTTCGCGAGTGCGACCCAGCAGTAGGGCAACAGCGCGGCGATCAGCACGCACCAGTAGGCAGTGGAGAGCGTCATCGGATGGTTCCGTGGATTGCGATTGGTGGCTTATCGCATGCACACGCAGATCGTGTCTTGCCTGAGCGCGCGAGGTGCGACGGATTGAGCCCTCCCCCGCAAGGCGGGGGAGGGTTGGGAGGGGGCAAACGTGCCGATCAAGACGTGACGTCTCTCAAGAGCGGAAGCGAGCTCTTGATCTTCGCGTCTTCCTGGGGCTGACGGTTCGCCCCCACCCAACCCTCCCCCGTGGACAGGGGAGGGCCAAAAAAAAGCGGCGACATCACTGTCGCCGCTTTCGTATCACGTGTTCGCTGACGACGCCTTACGGCGCGCCACCCGCTTCGCTGCGCATCTGGTCGCGCGCGGCCTTGAAGGGGTTGCCCTCGTACCAGTTCGGCCACTGGCCGTCGTCGGCCAGTGTGCGGCCCACGCCGTACAGCGCTTCGAGATCCTGCACCACGCCCTCGAGGTTCCAGTCCGGGTTGTACTCGTCGCTGGGCTGGTGATAGCGCTTGGCGTAGTCGTCGGTCGCGGCCTTGCCACCGGCGGTGCCGCCATCGACGAGATCGTTGCCGCCCTTCGCATACAGCGCCGGCACGCCGGCCTTGGCGAAGTTGAAGTGATCGGAGCGGAAGTAGAAACCGCCGGCCGTATTGCCTTCCTCCACCAGCGTGCGGTTCTGCTGGTCGGCGTAGGTCTTGAGGATGTCCTCGAGTTCCGAGTTGCCCTTGCCGGTGACCACGAAGTCACGCGACGGACCGGCGACGCTCATCGCATCGAGGTTGATCACGCCGACCGTCTGCGCCAGGCCGATGCTCGGCTGCGCTACGTAGTACTTGCTGCCCAGCAGGCCCGATTCCTCGAGCGTCACCGCCAGGAACACCAGCGAGCGCTTCGGCTTCGGTTCGGTGGTGGCGAACTTCTCGGCGATCTCGATGATGCCGGCCACGCCGGTCGCATTGTCGATCGCGCCGTTGTAGATCGTGTCGCCCTCACCCTCGTGCTTGCCCAGGTGATCCCAGTGCGCGAGATAGAGAATCGCCTCTTCCGGCGCCTCGGTGCCCGGCAGGATGCCGATCACGTTGCGCGAGCTCTTCTCGGCGATCGTGCTCTTGAGGTCGAAGCCGACCTTCGCGTTGAGCGGCACCGGCTTGAAGCCGCGCGTGTTGGCGGCCTTGATCTGCTCGTCGAGATCGAGACCGGCCTCGGCGAACAGCTGCTTGGCGACGTCGCCGGTGATCCAGCCCTGCGCCGGCAGGCGCGGTTCCGGATCGTCCTCGGCGCGCAGATCGAACTGCGCACCCGACCAGGAATTCTTCACCACGTCCCAGCCGTACGAGGCGCCGGGCGTGTCGTGGATGATCAGCGCGGCCACCGCACCCTTGCGCGCGGCTTCTTCGAACTTGTACGTCCAGCGACCGTAATAGGTCATCTTCTCGCCGTCGAACAGCGTCGCGTCGTTAGCGTGGAAGCCCGGGTCGTTGACTAGCATCACGACGGTCTTGCCCTTGAGATCGAGGCCGGCGTAATCATTCCAGTTCTGCTCCGGCGCATCGACGCCGTAGCCGACGAACACCAGTTCGCTGTCGGCGACGTTGATCTCGGGCTGGCCGGTGCGGGTGCCGATCACCATCTCGTCGCCGAACTTCAGATCGCGCGTGCCGGCGCTGTTGCTCAGGCGCAGCACGGTCGACGGATCGGCCGTGGTCTCGACCATCGGCACCGTCTGGTACCAGTCGTTGTTGTCGCCGCCGGGTTGCAGGCCGATGCGCTCGAACTGGGCCTTGATGTACTCGACCGTCTTGTCTTCGCCGGCGGTACCGGGCGCGCGTCCCTCGAACTCGTCGGACGCCAGCACGCGCACCATTTCGCCGAAATCGCCGGCGGTGATGTCGGGCGAGAACGTATGAGCGGCCTGGGCATCGGGCGGCGTGGCCGCATCCGGCGCGGCGGTCTTGTCGCCACACGCGGCGAGCACCAGCGCAGCCGGCAGCGCCAGCAGCAGAAGGGGTTTGCGCATCCTGGAATCTCCGGAAAATCGTGGAGGCCGCACTATACGTGCGTTCAGGGGGCGATGCTTTTTGAAGGCTCTAGCTGTTGGTTTCGAGCCCTTCTCCCTCTGGGGAGAGGGGTTGGGGTGAGGGTGCTCTTCGAGCTCCATGCCTAAAACTCAGCCCTCACCCGAAGCGCTACGCGCTTCGACCTCTCCCGGAGGGAGAGATGCTTGGATCTCTAGTTGCGTTGCAGCGCATTTCGAACCGCCCGCTTGCTCTGTATTCAAGGCCCTCTCCCTTTGGGCTGAGGCCGCACGCTTGCGAGCCATCGGCTCGCGTATCGACGAACGCCCTCACGCCAGTGCGAGGGCCGGGGCGCGGAGCGGGGGGTTGGGGTGAGGATGCTTTTCGGGCTCCATGCGTAAAACTCAGCCCTCACCCGAAGCGCTACGCGCTTCGACCTCTCCCGGAGGGAGAGGTGCTTGGATCTCTAGTTGCGTTGCAGCGCACTTCGAACTGCCCGCTCTCTTGCTGTTGGTTTCGAGCCCCTCTCTCTGGGGTGAGGCGGCACGCTTGCGAGCCATTGGCTCGCGTGTCGACGAACGCCCTCGCACCAGTGCGAGGGCCGGGGCGCGGAGCGGGGGTTGGGGTGAGGGTGCTCTTCGAGCTCCATGCGTAAAACTCGGCCCTCACCCGAAGCGCTACGCGCTTCGACCCCGGATCACGTCCGGGGCAGGCTCTCTCCCGGAGGGAGGGGTGTCTGCTTGCTGCGATCTGCAACGCGCCGCGGCATCGATCGAGCGTGCGGAAAGTCGATAGGCGATGCGGCGGTACGCCTCTTACTCCTGCGGCGCCCGCGCACTGTCGTACGGCACTGCCGTCGCGCCGCTGATCGCGCCGGTCTTCGCGCTCGTGTGCACGTACAGCGTGACTTCGCGCTTGAACTCCAGCGGACCGTCGACCACCGCATCCGGGCCGATGATCACGCGCGGGTTGCGGCGGCTGATCGTCACCGGGAACCAGTTCGACGACGGCTTGTCGATCACCAGCTTGCCGCGCACGTGCGAGCCGGTGCCGATGGTGACGTCGCCATTGACCGTTTTCACGTCGCCGGTGACCTCGGTGCCGACCATGCCGATCGCGCCGTTGACCGTCGAGACGTTGCCGTCGATGCGGCCGCCGCGGTCGACGAACACGCCGCCGCTGACGCTCTCGACGTTGCCGCCCAGCTGCGCGTCGGTGCCGACGCGGATCGCGCCGTTGACCGTGGTCAGCGATTTGGCCTGCGCACGCGCGCCGACATTGATGCCGCCGTTGACGGTTTCCATGTCCTCGACCGCGATGCCGTCGCCGGCGCGGATGCCGCCGTTGACGGTCTCCACGTCGCGCGCCTTCACGCCGTCGCCGATGCGGATGCCGCCGTTGACCGTGCTCAGGTCGCGGTAGGTCTGGCCGGCTTCGGCCTCGACACCACCGTTGACCTTGGAAATGTCCTCCTGCGCGAACGCGGCGCCGGTGGCCAGCGCAAGAGCGGCAGCGAGCAGCAGGGGGGCGGAGCGCAAGCGCGCAGGGGCAGGGGACATGGCCGTGACCTCGTGAATGGATGGGCGGGCCGGAACCCGTCGACAGGTAGCTTGCCCCCGCTTCGCTACAATCGCATCTGTCTTTCGTCACTGGGTCGATCGTCGTGCCGCACGCCGCCAGCTCTCCCCGTCCGCGCCCCGTCGTCCTGCTGATCCTCGATGGCTGGGGGCACCGCGACGATCCGCGCGACAACGCCCTGGCGCTCGCCGACATCCCCAACTGGCGCCGTCTGCTGGCCGAGCATCCGTCCACGCTGATCCACACCGAGGGCCGCCACGTCGGCCTGCCGGACGGGCAGATGGGCAACTCCGAAGTCGGCCACATGAACATCGGCGCCGGCCGCATCGTCTACCAGGACCTGACCCGCATCGACGCGGCGATCGAGGACGGCAGCTTCTTCGACAACGCCGAACTGCTGGCCGCCTGCGATGCGGTGCGCGGCAACGGCGGCACGCTGCACGTCATGGGCCTGCTGTCGCCCGGCGGCGTGCACAGCCACGAAGCGCATCTGGCGGCGATGCTCGACCTCGCCGCGAAGCGCGGCGTCGCCCGCGTCGCCGTGCATGCGTTCACCGACGGCCGCGACATGCCGCCGCGTTCGGCCGAACCCAGCCTGCGCGCGCTGCAGGACCGCTGCGCCGCGCTCGGCAATGCGCACGTCGCCAGCGTGTCCGGCCGTTACTACGCGATGGACCGCGACAATCGCTGGGAGCGCGTGCGCCTGGCCTGGGACGCGATCGTCGACGCGACGTCGCCGCACCACACGCCCGATGCGGTCGCCGCACTGCAGGCCGCGTATGCGCGCGACGAGAACGACGAATTCGTGCTGCCGACCGTCATCGACGGTGCCGCGCCGATGGCCGACGGCGACGCGGTCGTCTTCATGAACTTCCGCGCCGACCGCGCGCGTCAGCTGACGGCCGCCTTCGTCGATCCCGCATTCGCCGGATTCGAGGCACGTCGTCCCCAGCTCGCGCGTTTCGTCTGCCTGACCGAGTACGACGCGCGCCTGCCGGCGCCGCTCGCATTCGCGCCCGACAGCCTGCCGAACACGCTGGGCGAAGTGCTCGGCGCGAACGGCATGACCCAATTGCGCATCGCCGAGACCGAGAAGTACGCGCACGTGACGTTCTTCATGAGCGGCGGCCGCGAGGATCCCTATCCGGGCGAGGACCGCATCCTGGTGCCGAGCCCCAAGGTCGCGACCTACGACCTGCAGCCGGAGATGAGCGCGCCCGAAGTCTGCGCCAAGCTCGTGCAGGCCGTCCGCGACCAGCGCTTCGACGTGGTGATCTGCAACTTCGCCAATCCCGACATGGTGGGTCACACCGGCGTGCTGGCAGCGGCGATCAAGGCGGTGGAAACGGTGGACACCGCGGTCGGTGAAATCGTCGCGGCCGTGCGTGAGCAGGGTGGTGAACTGCTGGTCACCGCCGATCACGGCAACGTCGAAATGATGCGCGACCCGGAAACCGGCGAGCCGCACACCTCGCACACCGTCGGCCCGGTGGATCTGATCTACGTCGGCAGTCGTGACGTGCCGCTGCGCGGCGGCGGTGCACTGCGTGATCTCGCGCCGACGATCCTCGATCTGATCGGCGTCGAACAACCGGCCGAAATGACCGGCCGCAGCCTGCTGCAGGCCGCCGGCTGAACATGTCCCGCGGCCGCGCGCTGCTGCTGGTCGCGCTGCTCGTTGCGG
The DNA here is from genome assembly GCF_021233355.1 of Luteimonas fraxinea. NCBI lineage: Bacteria > Pseudomonadati > Pseudomonadota > Gammaproteobacteria > Lysobacterales > Lysobacteraceae > Luteimonas > Luteimonas fraxinea. Next base: position 2,116,223 of record NZ_CP089507.1, read on the forward strand.
CGCTGCCCGTGCTCGACGCCGCAGGGCAGAACAGCCGCGAGACCGAGCGCCGCCTCGAGCGCGTGCGCAAGGAACTGCGCGATGTCGCCGCCGAGCGCCGTCGACTCGAAGGCCAGCGCGGCGAAGCGGCGCGCGATCTGCGCGCGGCCGACGAACAGGTCTCGACATCCGCGCGCGCGTTGCGCGACACACGCATCAAGCTCGCCGAAGAACAGATCGCGCTGGAGAAACTGCAGGCACGCCGGGTCGAACTCGAATCCACGGTAGAGACGCGCCGCGAAGAACTCGCCGCGCTGGTGCGCGCCGCCTACACCGTCGGCGACGAAGCCGCGCTGAAGCTGATGCTCGCGCAGGATCGCGTCGCCGATGCCGGACGCCTGCTGACCTATCACCGCTATCTGCAGCAGCAACGCAGCACGCGCATCTCCGAACTGCGCGCGGAAATGGCAGAACTCGACGGCATCGAAGCCGCGATCCAGGACCGCCGCGCGGGACTCGAAGCCGCGCAGGTCGAGCAACGCGCGCAGCTGGCCAAGGTCGAGAGCGATCGCAGCCAGCGCGCCGAAGCGGTCAAGGGCATCGAATCGCGCTTCAGCGATCGCAGCGCCCGCGAAAAAGCACTCGGTCGCGATGCCCGCTCGCTGGAACGCGTGCTCACCCAACTGCGCGAAGCCGCGCGCCGCGCCGAGGCCGAACGCCGCGCCGCAGCCGCCGCTGCGCGCGAACGCGAAGCGCGCGAAGCCCGTGAAGCGACCGCGGCAGGCCGTCCGCGTCCACCACCGCGTCCGCCGACCCAGGTAGCCCGCACGACCGCACCGCAGGTCGGCGGCCTCGGCTGGCCGGTCAGCGGCAGCCTGCTCACCGCCTACGGCGGCAAGTTGCCCGACGGCCGCAGCAGCACCGGCATTCTGATCGGCGCGCCTGCAGGCACCGCGGTGAAAGCCGTTGCCGACGGCACGGTGGTCTTCGCCGAATGGATGACCGGCTACGGCATGCTGCTGATCGTCGACCACGGCAACGGCTACATGAGCCTCTACGCGCACAACGACGGCCTGCTCAAGAGCGTCGGCAACGCCGTGCGCCGCGGCGACACCGTCTCCAGCGTCGGCAGCTCCGGCGGCCAGGGCCGCAGCGGCCTGTACTTCGAACTGCGCCAGAACGGCACACCGGTGAATCCAACGACGTGGTTGCAGCGGCGCTGAGTGGTGTCGGCTGAGCGCTGCTAGCCGCCTGCCAAAAGCACCCTCACCCCAACCCCTCTCCCAGAGGGAGAGGGGCTAAGACCCCGACGCTCGCACCGTACGAGCCCTATCCCTTTGCGGTGAGGCGGCACGCTGGCGAGCCATTGGCTCGCGTGTCGACGAACGCCCTCGCGTCAGCGCGAGAGCTGGGGCGCGGAACGGGGAGTTGGGGTGAGGGCAGTCGCGCAAGAGGCACCGTCTCTTGGGAGTACGCGGACACACCGCGGCAATCCCCCACGCCCCCATTCCGCCTCCTCCGAGCGAACCCGCCACCCACGCACCGCAACACTGCACCTGGATCCCCCGGAGTCCGGCGCATGCAATACACATCCGCCAAGCTTCAGTTCGCGCGCCACCTCCGCCGCGAATCGACCGACGCCGAACGCTTGCTGTGGTTCCACCTGCGCGACCGGCGCCTCGGGGTGAAGTTCAGACGGCAACAGCCCGTCGGGCCTTTCGTCGTCGACTTTCTGAGTGTCGAAGCCATGCTGATCGTCGAGCTTGATGGCTCGCAGCACGACGATGCCATCGATGCTGGCCGCACACGTTTCCTGGAACGCCGCGGCTATCGCATGCTGCGTTTCTGGAATCACGATGCCCTGGTGCGCACGGAATCCGTGCTCGAAGTCATCCTCGCGAGCGTCGCCCTCACCCCAACCCCTCTCCCGGAGGGAGAGGGGCTCGAGCACAACCCCAAACTGCGTTGAGAGATCCGGCAGCGGGCCACGTGCGAGATCGAGCCCCTCTCCCCCAGGGAGAGGGGTTGGGGTGAGGGAAGCCAATCGCAGTTCACTCATATCGGGCGAGTTCAGCCGTTCGCCAACACGCCGCGCCACCCACCCCACCCGCAGAACTGAACATCCCCGCCCGCCTTTAACGCATTCACACACCCTGCCCGCATAATCGATCGACGCGCGACCGCGCGTTTCGCCCGCCTTTCCCCGGAGTCCTGCATGCGCGTGAGTTCACTGACGCTGGCCCTGTCCCTGCTGTTGTCGCCAGCCGCGTTCGCGCAGACCCCACGCTCAGCCGAAACGCCGGCGCAGGCCCCCGGCGAGGCGTCGGAACCCACGCCGCCCGCGCCGCCCGCAACCGCGCCTTCTGAGACGCCGTCGGCCGCGGACGACACCGAGATCCCCGTGGCCGCCAGCGACGATCCCGGCGCGATGGAGCAGGCTTCCAACCGCGTGCCATTGCAGGAGATCCGCCGCTACGTCGGCGTCTTCAATGCCGTGCGCGAGGCCTACGTCGAGCCGGTCGAAGACAGCAAGCTCATGTCCTCGGCAATCCGTGGCCTGCTGCTCGATCTCGATCCGCACAGCGTGTACATGCAGAAGGAAACCGCCACGGCCTTCGACGAAGGCACCGAGGGCGCGTACGACGGCATCGGCGTCGAAGTGATGTATCTGGGCGACGGCAGCATGCGCGTCATCGCGCCGATCGACGGCACGCCCGCCGCGAAGGCCGGCATCCGCGCGGGCGACGTGATCGTCAGCGTCGACGGCCGCACGCTCACGCCGTCCGACAACGATGGCGCCGGCCCGCTGCGCGGCGCGCCCGGGACGTCGGTCACCGTCGGCGTGCTGCGCGATGGCGAGACCGCACCGCTCGAGATCCGCGTCGATCGCGAAACCATCCGCGTCGTCAGCGTGCGCAGCCGCATGCTCGAGCCGGGCTACGGCTACGTGCGCGTGAGCCAGTTCCAGGTCGAGACCGCCGCCGACTTCGCGCGCAATGTCGGCGAGCTCAAGCAGCAGTCCGGCGGCACGCTGCGCGGTCTGGTGATCGACCTGCGCAGCAATCCCGGCGGCCTGCTGACCTCCGCGGTGCAGATCGCCGACGACCTGCTCGACAGCGGCAAGATCGTCAGCACCCGCGGCCGCATCCCGATCAGCGATGCCGAGTTCAGTGCGACACCGGGCGACCTGCTCGACGGCGCCCCGGTGATCGTGCTCGTCGACGTCGGCTCGGCCAGCGCCTCCGAAGTGCTGGCCGGCGCGTTGCGCGACAACAATCGCGCCCGCGTCATCGGCAGCCGCACCTTCGGCAAGGGCTCGGTACAGACCGTGCTGCCGCTCGACAACGGCGATTCGGTCAAGCTCACCACCGCGCGTTACTACACGCCGAGCGGTCGCTCCATCCAGGCCCGCGGCATCGATCCCGACACGACCCTCCGCCCCGAGGGCGCGGAGACCGCCGACCCCAACGCCCCGCGCGCCGCCACCGTCTACACCGAAGCCAACCTGCCGGGCCACCTGCAGGGCGACGAAGAAGACGGCTCCACCGGCGGCGAAGCCCTGCCCGGCGATGGCCCCATCGACGCTGCACTCGCTGAACTGAAGAAGCCCTGGGTGCCGACCGCCCAGGTCCACGCCGAAGACACACCGCCCGCTGTCGCCCCGGCGACCGCGATGCCTGCGCCTGCTACCGGGCCGACGCCTGCGACGGATACAACGCCGAAAACCACGCCGGCTCCGACATCCGAACCCGTCCCCGCAGCAGAGCCGGCTGAAACACCTGAGACCTCAACGGACCCGTCGACATCCGAGAACCCAACGGATTCCGACGCAACGCCCGAGACCTCCGAGCCCCCACCGCCGACACCCTGATCGGCAACAGGCAACAGGCAACAGGCCACGCCCGAAGGGCGATGGGCCACTGGTAATTGCCAACTGACGCATTCGTCGCCCCGGCGAAAGCCGGGGCCCAGCGACTTGGCTCGCAATGCGCTCCGCACGAGAATTAAAAGGCAATGCGGCTGTTATGCCCGTCGCCCCAGCGCACGCTGGGGTCCATTTTGACGTTGCTCGAAGCGTCAGCCGCCGCAGCCGCCTGAGGCACACATCAAAAACCGCCAACAACGCAGAACCCGGCGCCGCTAAGCCAACGTCGCTACCGTCGCCCCGGCGCAAATAGGGCCTAGCGACTCCGCTTCGAGCAACAAGCGCGCGAACTAACTCCCCCGCGCCACCACCCACCACCCCAACCCCGCCAGCAACACCCCGAGCACCACGCTCGCGATCACGTACACCGCCGCCATCGCCACATCCCCACGGCGCAGCAACGCCAGCGTTTCCAACCCGAACGCCGAGAACGTCGTGAATCCGCCCATGACGCCGACGATCAACATCGCCCGCACGTCCGGCGTGAACCAGCCATGCCGCGCGATCCCGCCCGCCAGCAGCCCAGCGACCAGGCACCCCAGCAGGTTCACAACGAACGTCCCCACCGGAAACCGCGGCGGCGCCTCCGCGGTCGCGCCCACGAACTGCAGCATCCACACCGACAACTGATACCGGCACACCGACCCGAACGCACCACCCAGCGCGATCAACGCCAACCGGTTCATCGGCCGCGCTCCCCGCGGCATGCGCGCACGCAAAGGCCGGCGACATGCCGCGCCGCAGAAGCAAAAGAGACCGAAAGCATCTGCCGCATCGCGTCCTCGACTGCGGGAAACCCACCGCACGGAACATCGCAGAAATGGTGCGCCTGGAGGGATTCGAACCCCCGACCAATGGCTTCGGAAGCCACTACTCTATCCGGCTGAGCTACAGGCGCGTCGTCCACGCCGAGCCGGAACAACAGGCAGGGCGGTCGCGCATTGTATCGAAACCGTGCACCCGCAGACAGCCCGCTCATTTACGCCAGAACACATCCGTAAGATGGGTAGAGCAAAGCGAAACCCGTCGCACCCGCACACCAGAATCGTCATCACCCGACCCAACGCCCCGAGCCGCATCCCCACGTGAACTGGTCCCGCATCACCCACCTTGGCGACGCCGCCCTCGTGCTTCCGCTACTCGTCGCGGCCATCGTGGGATTGGCCATACAACGCCCAACCCAACGCCGCGCCGCGTTCCAGTGGGCGTTGATCATCACGACCAGCCTTGCGCTCGTCGCCGCCAGCAAGATCGCCTCCTGCGGCTGGGGCACCGGCATCCGCCGTTGGAACCGCACCTGCTTCAGCGGCCATACGGTATCCGCATGGCTCGCGTGGCCGGCGCTGCTGATGCTCATGGCGCCAACGCGTCTACACGCGTTGAGCATGACGTTGCTCATTGCGGGAACGGCCACTGCACTCCTCGGCTGGTCCCGTGTTCCGCTTGGCGCGCACCCGCTCAGTGAGGTCATCGCGCGCACGGTGCTGGGTGGCGTTGCAGCGTGTCTGTGCATGCGGGTGTTGTGTCCGCATGCGTTGGATCGGCGCGGCATCAGCCTGCTGACGGCCGTACTGCTTGTGTTTGGTGTCGCGCAGCGGCATCGACCGTCCTCCCACGAAGCCCTGGTTCGAAGCGGCCGATGCCATGCTTTCCGGCACGGATCGCGCGGTGCAGCGGCGTCACTGGTCAACAGGCCAATAATGAATTTTTGATGCATCTCAATAGATAATAGATCCGTTAGACCGATCTATTTGATATTTAAATAGATCTATGTAGACTTCGTCGCATGGCCCGCCATCTCGAAATCCATCTCGACGGACGCTGGGTGCGAGCAGCCACGCTCGAGCCGTTCGGCGATGGCGTACGGGTCGACTATCTCGACGACTACGTCTTCAGGGATACGCCTGTACCGGTGTCGATGACCCGCCCGGTCGCATTCAGCCCACCGGGACAAGCCGCAAAAGGCACGCCCGCCTTCTTGTTCGATCTCGTACCGCAAGGGCATGGCCGTCAGCTGCTGCTGCAACTGCTCGACCTGCGTGACAGCGACCACCTGCTGCTGCCGCTGATCGAGGCCGGCGCGTTCAGCCCGGTGGGGCAATTGCGCGTCGATACCGCCGTCGCGTTCTACGACGACTATGTGCGCCGCAATCCGCCGCCGCCCGGCGGCTTTACGCTACAGGCGCTGGCAAACCGCGACTTGCACGCCGTTGAGCACTTGGCCACGCATGCGATGTTGACCGCGGGCAGTCCGGGCGTGCAGGGCATCGCCCCGAAGTATCTGCTTGCAGAGGACGCGACGGGCCAGCTGTACGCCGAACTGGCGTTGTCCGACCTGCAGGTCCGCGCGCACTGGCTGGCGAAAGGTCCGCGGAGCCGGAGTGCCGTCGATCAGACCGTTCTACGCAATGAAGCGGCCTATCTCCAGGTCGCCGCCGCATGTGGCCTGCGTGTGTACAGGGCCGAGACCATCCGGCTGGAGGGCGGCTTGCTGCTGATGCCCCGTTTCGACAGGCGCGTCGCACCGGTCGGTGTACAGCGCCTCGCCCAGGAAAGCCTCGCCAGTCTTGCGGGCCTCACCGGCTTTGGGCAGCCGGTCCGTTTGAATACCCTGCTGCGCGCCCTCCGCCGGCACGTGAGCGACCCGCGGACCGAGACCATCGAGTTCCTACAGCGCGACGTCCTCAACCAGGCAATGCGCAATACCGACAACCACGCGCGCAACCATGCCGTGCAGCGGCTGCCCGGCGGCTGCGTTCAATTGACGCCGCTATACGACTTCGCGCCCATGTTCATGGATCCCGAGCTGATTCCGCGCGTGGCCCAGTGGGCAGATGCCGCCGACGTGCGCCTCGACGACTGGGCGCACATTCTGGCGGCGCTGGACCTGCGCGACGACGAGCGGGCACCGGTGACGCGCGCGATGCACGACTTCGCCGCCCGCGTTGCCGCGTTGCCGCTGACGATGCGCGACGCTGGCGTAGACGCTGCGATCATCGAGCAATGCCGCGCCTCGATCGACCGCCAAGCCGATCAGCTTGCACGGCTCATACCCTGATGCCCCGCAACCCGTCCAGACCAGGTCCGGAACAGGCGCGCATCCAGCGCGAAGCCCTCTACGCGGGCCTGGCCGACGGCAGCATCGGCATTGCCGACGGCGTGCGCCGCATGCGTCACATCAGCGGTCTCACCCAGCCGGAATTCGCGCGTCACCGGGGCATCAGTGTGCAGGCCTTGCGACAGATCGAATCGGGGGCCGGCAACCCCACCGCGGCTACACTCGACGCGATCGGCGCCGTGTTCGGGCTGCGCACAGGATTCGTGCCGCGCAACGACCTCACGTAGGCATACCCCCGAGCGGCCGTGTGCCCAGTTGCCCCCGCGCGCCACCGCAGGATAGGTAGCGCACCGCGAAACCCCTCACTGCCATTCCAAGCGCGACGAACACCCTCAGAAGTTCGGATCGCAATGTCAGTGCCAGGGGTTTCGATGATCTCCCGCAGCGAGGGATAGCGCGGCGTCCACCCCAGCTCACGACGGGCCAGTTCGCTCGCCGCCGCCCGCACCGCAGGATCACCCGCGCGCCGCGGCACCATGTCCCACGGCACCTCGCGGCTGACCGTTTCCGCTGCCGCAATCGCTTCACGCACTGAAAATCCCTGGCCGTTGCCCAGATTGAAGGCGTGTGCGCCCGGATGCGATGTCCATGTACGCCAGCGCCTGCCAGTGCGCCTGCGCCATATCTTCTACGTGGACGTAATCGCGCGCAGGTGCCATTCGGCGTCGGCCAGTCGTCACCGAACACCGAGAGTCGGTCGCTCCCAAATGCTGCGCGCAGCACATTCGGAATCACATGCGTCTCGCGCGTATGCGCCTCACCGATGTCCTCATCCGCGCTCGCCCCGGCCGCGTTGAAATAACGCAGGCAGGCCGGGCTGAAACGCCCGCCCACCAAGCGCTGGTTTCAGAAGATCGGCACGTTGCGCAATGGCCCAGAGATTCTTAGGACGCAGCCGAACAGCCGAAGCCCTTGATGGCGCGCCATAAACTTCGGATGACCACACCATCGCCAGACATTGTCCTGACCGAGCAAAACGTTGCCGCGGGAGCAGACGTTTCGCGTCTGCTCCCGCGACGGCCTTGTCAGTGCAGGCTTGCCGTCTGGCGCGCCCCTACGTTCAATCGCAGCAGTTCCCTCGCCAATCCCGTGCCATACACAACGCGGGCTTCACGCACGACGTTCGAGGGCGCCACGGGAGGGTCCAGGCGCTGCGCCTCCACCTGCAGCATCAGCGTGTACAGGGCCTCCGCGCTATCGAAAATCGCATGTCCAACCATCGCCAGCGTTCCGCTTGCGAAATCAGCATCTGGGCTGGCCGACGTGACGTCGCCATGCGCGCGGATCATCTCGATCAGCCGATTGATCGCGTCCACCTGCGCTAGCGTCATGCCGAACCTGAAGTCTCCGCCTGCATGCGCCTGCGGCCCACGCTCGCCTTCGTCGTCGTCGTCGTCGTCGTCATCGTCATCGTCATCGTCATCGTCATCGTCAGCGTCGTCGTCAGCGTCGTCGTCTTCCGTATCCTGCACGTCGACGGTGGCCGTGCCTGCAACAGGCTTCGGCTTTCGCGCCTCGCGCTGTGCCGGAAATGTCACCTCGTCCAGCACCAGTTCCACCTGTTCGGCCAGCAGCTCCAGGCAGATCGCCACCTCGCCCGCACGGATATCGGGCATGAACTCGTTGTCCTCATTGGCCGTGCGCGGCTGCGCAATGTGCGACAGAAACTCCACGTACTCGCGCAGTTTCTTCAGCCGGAACTGGCTGTCCTCGGGCAGGAAGTAGCCCACCGTGCTCTGATCATTCAAACCGAACGTCGTCATTGCCGTCTCCTCATTCCATGAAGTGCCCGGCCACCACAACGGTGGACGGGAAGTCGGGAGGTTAGAAACCGCTGCAAGCCGGCGGGCGTATTTCCCCGAAGGGTGTTGTATTAGCCGCCCTCCCGACGCAGGCATCACGTCGGTCCATGCCCGCAGGTGCACGGGCACAAAAAACCCACCAGATTGACGGAGGTGGGGACCGCTTGCAGAGGAGTTTCTACGCTCCTTGGGACCGAGTCTGCAAAGTTCGGGCGGCGAGGTCAAGCAGCCAGGTTGCGCGTCTGTGCGTAGGGAAACTCTTGGGGACGCGGAGTACTACAACGCTTGAACAAACGCGCTCCAGCTAAGAGGTGGTCCCGGCGCCGCACCGAATGCGAGGCTTCCAGGCCGCACCACTCGTACAGGGTGTCCTCGGTCTCGGCCGTCCAGCGTTCTCTGGCCATGGCACTGCGAGCCAATCGGCACCCGATGCGAAGCTTTCGAAGCGAAGCGTGCTCGTAGGCTGACCATCCGCCTCCATCCGTTGATGCAAGCCGGATAAGAATTAACCAACGTTCTGCTGGAACGGAATGCCGGTCCAGGCCCGGCTAGGCGCCAGGTGGCGACGCAGGCGCCACCTTTCGGCCGCTCAGGCGTGCGAGCCGACGCATCACGTGCAGCACGCGTTCCCGGCGGGCGGTGAGGAGGTACCACGCAAGGCACATCAACACGTACGCGAGCAGAAGGACCGGATGCGGCACGTCGGCGCGCATCGCACTGCCCGCAGCCAGGCCGCACAACAGGCTGAAGACCACCAGCACGAACACCACCTGCGTGTGGCCGAAGCCCGCTTCCAGCATCAGATGGTGAATGTGGTTGCGGTCGGCATGGAAAGGGGATTTGCGTGCGGACACACGGCGCAGCATCACCACCAGCGTGTCCATCACCGGCACGGGCACAAGCCATAGCGCGAGCACCGGATTCACCGGATGCCCCGGGTTCTGGGTCAACCGGAATGCGAACCACGCGATCACCAGACCGAGGAACGCACTACCGGCATTGCCCATGAACAGCGACGCGCGCTTGCGCCAGGGCAGCCGCAGGTTGAACGCCAGAAACGCGGCAATCGCGCCCATCAGAATCATCATCCGGTCGGCGATCAGCGCGTTGCCCGCATACAGCGCCGCAGCGGCAAGCATCAGAAGCGCAGCCCAGACCAGGCTACCCGCAAGCCCGTCGACGCCATCCACCATATTGATGGCATTGATCAAGCCCACCGTCGCGAAGACGGTGAAAGGGACCGAGAGCATGCCCAGCGACATCGACGACAGCCCCACCGCGGGGCCCAGCTGTTCAACCCGCACATCGCCCACATAGACCATGACGAGCGCGGCGCTGACCTGCGCCAGTACGCGCCAGGTCCACCGCACGTCGAACAAATCGTCCAGAACCCCGATGACCAGCAGGATCACCGCGGCGCCCAGAAAGCCAACGAAGCCGTCACCAATCTCAGGGACGAAAACAAGGCCGGCCACCACCACGCCAATGACCATCGCCAGTCCACCCGTGACCGGCGTGGCCACCTCATGATCCTTTCGTCCCTGCGGGTGATCCAGCAGGTTCAGACGTCTTGCCAGAGGCGTGCACAGCCACAACGTGAGCCACGTCAAAGCCAGTGCGAACAGCGCGCTTGCCCAGTCCAGATGCGTCAAAATTTCGATCATTACGGTAGATCCCTTCTAAGACGGATTCTAACCGCTGGTCACACGTTATTTATGGCAGTCGATCTCGGATCTGCTGATCTCGACCAAGCCCGACCTTCACCTGCGCGATCAACACTGCCAGGCCAAATCCTGTAGTCGCGCCCAGCAGGTTGACCCCGATGTCAGTCAGACGTGGCGTACGGCCTGGTGCAAGTCCTTGGATCAACTCAGCGACCACCGCGAGTGCAGTTAAAAACGATGCCATCCGCAGGCGGCGACAACGCTGGCACGCAAGGGGAACGAGCAACGCAATCCAGGCAAAGGCAAAAAAGTGGATCAGCGCGGGGAGCTCCCAAGGCGTCGAACGGGCAATATTCTCCAGCACCGTCACACGACTTCGGCCGGCAAGCGCAACGAGCGCGGGTGTCGGTAGTACCAGAGCTGTAGCGACAACTACGATAGACACCGCAAGCGAAATCCGAGCGAAGGCGGCCGGCGCACAGAAAAGCGCCACGCCAGCGGCGATTCCTGAGACAGCGATGGCCGCGTGCCAACTCGTCATCTGCATTCAAGCCTTTTTGCGCACTGTCGAAGCTTCAGGCCGCCCAATCGAACCGGCGTCAGTGGAGCAGCTCGTCGTAGACGGAGATTGTGCGGTCAATGACAAGTCGTTCGTCGAACTCAGCCAGCGCTTTCTGGCGGGCGGCCTCGCCCATGCGCTTTGTCAACGCACGGTCCACATCCAGAGTCTCGATGGCATCCGCGAGCGCTTCAGCATTGCGAGGCGGAATCATCAGCCCCGTAACGCCGTCATCGATTGCCTGGCGGCATCCCGGCATATCCGTTGTGATCAACGCAAGCCCACTCGCACTTGCCTCGATCAGGGAGCGGGGTAAACCCTCACCGTAATAGCTCGGCAGGGCCATGACGTTGCAGCTCCGAAGCAAGTGAGACACGTCATCCACATGCCCCAGCCATTTCACCAATCCGGCGTTGACCCAGCCCTGTACGGTCTGTTCGTCGACCGAGTCGGGGTTGCCATCGTCCGGCGTCCCAGCAAGCACAAATTCGATCGCGCGACCGCGAGCGCTCAACAATCGAGATGCTTCCACGAACTCGAACAGGCCTTTATGGCGCAACAGTCGCGCAACCAGAACCACCCGTATCCGCTGGTCAGCATCTGGTCGATCCGGGCTTTGCGGGTTGAAGCGTGCGCAATCCACCCCCGAGCTCGGAATCAGCCGAACGGCGGACGCGCTGACCAAGCGTGCGTCTACAAGCTGAGCCACATCATCCGGGTTCTGCAGAATCAGCCGCGCAGTCCGACCACCCAAGGCAGCGTGCATCAAGCCCCTTACGAGGGGGCGGAGCAAACGGGCTTTCAGATCCGCGCTGGTAAACACATAGCCCATGCCCGCCACCGCGTTGACGCGCGCCGGCACCCCTGCAAGGCGTGCGGCGAGAGAACCGTAGATCGCGCACTTGATCGTGAACCCATGCACCAGGTCGGGGCGCTCCTTGCGGAAAAGGGAGTGCAGCCAAACGAGCAACCTGGCCTCGCGAAAAGGATTGAGGCTACGGCGATCCATCGGGACAGGCAGCCAGCGCAGCCCAAGCGCCTGCAGCTGCTGCCCATAAGGGCCTGGCGGCGAGATCAGCAGCACGTCATAACCGCGGTCCTTCAACGCAAGCGCCAAGGCGCGACGAAAGTTATATAGATACCAATCGGTGTTGGCGAACAGAACGATCTTCATGCAGGTAGACGGATGCCTAGACAAAGGGGGCGAATCGGTAAGGCAGCCAGTCGCCAGCGTGTCCGGCGAAATTCAGCCACACGAACTGGACGGCGGCGTAGTAGGCAATGATCGCCAGAACAAACGGGGTGCGTGTTGCAGTGGTGCGGGCGAGGCCCGGTAACCGGGAGAACACATACATTTGCAACGGAATCATGTAAAGCGCGATCCGATCCACCGCAGTGGATGCGAACGCCAGCATGGGGATGCATGCCAAAGCGAACAGCGACATCCATATCCAGAGCTTGCGCTCTTCCTCATCGACAACAAGCCGCTTGCGGAACAACAGGAAAAGCACGGCTGGAACTGCGTTCATCATGACCCGTACCGCGCCGCCCTCGGACTGTTTCTGATCACCGACATAGGTCTGCCATAGAAAATCGGCGCTGCTTTCGATCAGGAGGAAATAGGTACCGATCATTGCAACCACCATGAGTGCTGCGGTCAGCAAGCGGTTTCGGCTGGCGGACAGACCGGCAATTGGGAGCAGAAGCACCGCAGACTTGTGAAACGTCGCACCTGCTAGCGCAAAGAACACGAAGCGTTTCAAGCGACCATCTCCAAGTGCGGAGAGTGCAAGCAACGCAAGACCAAGCGCCGCACCTTGGCGGGTATATCCCATACCAACCACGATCAGCATGTAAGGCACCGCAACCAGCAGCGCCAGCCAAGGCAATGGCTGACGTCTGGAGAACACCACGGTGCCCCACATGAGGCAAATGGCTGACACGAAGTTCACCCAGGTCTTGTCGCCGCCCAGCTTGCTCACGATCCAGCTGACGCCGTAGTACGCAGGATCCTTGAAGGAGAGCGCCTCCCTGAAGGACATCGCCGCGACCATGTCGAAGTGGTTGAGATAGGTAAACCAGTCCGAGCCAACTTCGAATCGGAAGCCGATGATCAGTGCGAAGAAGGCGCCCACGATCACCCAAGCGACCTTCGCCTGCGACGCAGGCAAGCGTCGAGGCGTGAGCAAAGCCAAGGCAGGCAGTAGAAACATGCACCAGTACATGATCATGTGCGGTCACCTTCTCCAACGCTCCGGAGCAGGTCCGCAAGCCGCGGTGCCTGCGCCTGGAGGCTGTAGGTTTCTTCAACCTGTAGACGGCCAACCTGACCAAGGCGCCGCCGCAAAGCGGAGTTCTCGGTCAAGCGGGACAGGGCGCTATCCCACTGGTCGTGCGAATCCGCCAGATAGCCGTTGATGTCCTCAACAACAATTGTCGAGTTGGCGCCTACAGGAGAGGCGACCACCGGCAAGCCGCAGGCCATGTACTGGATCAGCTTGTACCCACATTTGCCGCGCTCAAACAGCTCATCGGGAAGGGGCATCACTCCAATGTCAAAACTGGAGATCATCGCGACTTCCGTATTCTCCTGCCACTCCCATGCCTCGAACGGTGTGCCGAAAAGCTGATCCGACCGGGCGCCAATGGCAACGCAACGCACCGGATAACGTTCCCGGAGACGTTCCAGAACCGGAGCCACAAGGCGTAGGTAAGGGGCTGTCGATGGTGTCCCTATCCAGCCGATGATGATCTCGCCTGCACCCTCTCGTTGCGGAGGAAGCGGGTAGCGGTCCAAATCGATCACAGTGGGCAGCCACTCCACACGCCGGGCGCCGGCAGAAAGCGCACGATCTGCCAAGTAACTGTTGCCGACCAACACCAAATCTGCGCGGCGCATGACCGCATCTATCTTCCGCCCGAAGATCCTTCGAACAAGCCGCGAACGGTGCTGGTCGTATCTGTGGAACACCGCATCGTCATAGTCGACCACAAGCCGCGTTTCTGCAGGAAGTAACGAAAGCTCGATAGAATCCGGCAGCCAAGGAAGCAGCTCTTTCTCGGTCCAGACCACGTCGTATGAGCCAGCGCGCATGATCTGCCGAAGTCTCGAGGCATAGCCGCGCGCCACGCCTAACCTTGAAATGCGCCCGCGATAGAGGCCAGTGATATACGCATCATCCAACAGCGGCCGGACATCGAGTTCGATGCTGTTGTCCTGCAACGCCGGAATGAACTGAAGCGTGCGTAGCCGACTGCTGGCGCCCAGCCGGTCGTACTTCGGCAGCGCGAGAACTCGTGTGCTCATGCCGCTCGGGACCCGTCATGACCTGACAGCGAGCGATAAACGGCGCGGTACCGCGACACGCCTTCATCAAGGGAGAAATTCTTCCCTGCGGCTGCCACGCAACGATCGCGCACGTCGGGATCATCTACAAGCGCGAGGATGCGCTCGACGCCGTGCCGGATAGCAGCGACGTCGAAGACGCCAATAGCAACCCCGACACGTTCGCCTTCAAGGACGTCAGCCATGTCGCCAACGCCTGAGTTGCCAAGGCAAGGAATTCCACATCCCAGAAACTCGCCAAGTTTAGTGGGCGCGGACGCCTGCTTTGAGAACGCGGGCTTGATAAAAAACACACCGGCATGCATGCGCGCCATCTGCGCAGGTACGCTGGCGTGGTCGGCGGGACGCAGCTCAACGCGATCCATTGGCACTTGTCCGGCAGCAAGCCGCTCACGGATGTAGTCGTGCTCGTTGCGGTTGATGATCAGGAACCGTGCATCTGGTTTCAACTTCAGCAGTTCGACAAAGCTGGTCACCACGTTGTCGAAGAGATACCAGGTGCCGGCTGAGCCTACATAGCCGAGCACAAAATTACCCTGGGGGGGCGACGTGGGTACAAACTTGGCCAAGTCGGCGCACGTGGGAATCACCGTGACCGGTGGCATTGCACCCTTCAGGTAGTTGAAGCGCTCCATCTCACGTACCGCGGCGTGGGTCAGTGAGACCACATGGTCAGCGCGCAGCAGGAACCTGCGCTCGAACCACTTCGCCAGTCGATACATGCGGCCGTTGCGAGGCCACAATCCGCCGTCTACACGTTCATCGGCCCAGAATCCACGCATGTCAAAGACGTACTTGATCTTGGTAACCCGCTTAATCACCAAAGCCATTGCAGATGAAACGTAGCTACGCGCATGCACAACGCTTAAGCCATGTCGACGCACTAGTTTCAGGCCAAGCATCGAGCCCTGGATGATGTCCCACGCGGTAGCCAAGGCAGAAAACCGCTTGTGGTAGCTGAGACGATGCCAATGAATGCCTGCCGCCTGCATGCGATGACCGACAGCTTTCAGCTCGTCCGCACGATCCAGATCCTCGGCCCTTTCAAAGCTTACCAAGTGGATGGTAAAGCTTGATGCAAGTCGCTCTTGATAAGCGAGCACCTGGGACTGACCTAGTGGCTCCAGCATGCCGCTGTATGAAATATATAAGATCCCCGGTGTCATTATCACGTCATCGATCGCTTGCTGGTAAGCATCAAACTAAGGTATTCCCGGGAAATCTTATCCAAAGAAAAATCACGCGCTCTGGATTTTAGGAGCTCGCGATCAGGCTTCTCTTGGAGGGCTGCAACTAGTGAATCTGAGAGCGCGGCTGCGTTTCCAACCGGCACGAGGCGCCCATATTT
Organism: Luteimonas fraxinea; assembly: GCF_021233355.1. Classification (NCBI taxonomy): domain Bacteria; kingdom Pseudomonadati; phylum Pseudomonadota; class Gammaproteobacteria; order Lysobacterales; family Lysobacteraceae; genus Luteimonas; species Luteimonas fraxinea. The sequence goes on from NZ_CP089507.1 coordinate 2,131,964, forward strand.
GCCATCGCAAAGAATCTCATGCGGCCCCGAAGGACAGTCTGTGCTTACTACGGGAAGACCTTGCTCCAACGCCTCGACAATTACATTGCCGAATCCCTCATAATCAGACGCAAGTGCAAACAGGCTTGCAGCTCGGTACCAAGGCCCAGGGTCAGTCACGAACCCGGGGAGCAGTACGCGATCTTGAAGCCCCAAACTTGTTGCCAACTGCTCTAAAGCGGCGCGTTCGTTCCCCTCACCAAGTATGCAGAGCGTTACGCGGAAATGGCTGGGAATTTCAGAAAATGCGCGGATCAGCAAATCGAAACGTTTAACACGTTTTAAAGTTCCAACAGAAATTATCACCGGACCCGGGGCGCCAGCCAATAGATCTGGAGTCTGCTCGCCGACTCCAAGGCTTACCCCCAAGGCGGCCGGGTTGTAAATGACCCTGAAATTGCTCCGGGGCAGGCCGGACAATGAGGCAAGATCATCAGCTACGCCTCTGGAAACGCCAATTCGCTGGTTAGCTAGTGGATATGCAAGTCGCATGCTAAGCCGCAACGCAATGTTGTGCATTCTTCCACGATCCTTGAAAGCGATGGACAGTGGAGAGTGTTCGCTTACAACCACCTGCCCTTTAAAACCAGCAATGCGTGCGGCGACGGGCACAATCACTGTCAGCGGCCACATGGCGGCGAGTATTACATCAGCTCTACTATTACGTAGATATCTGGCCAAGGGGAGAAGAGCAGAGCGCATGCGTGCTGCTCCCAAGTCGGTCACTTTGACGTCCGGCGGAAGATCAGAGATCAGTTCGCCCTCGTTGCGGCATAGAACAAACTCAACCGAGACGCCTTCGCGCCCCCATGCTTTGGCGAGGTTCACGTGTAGCTTCTCCGCGCCACCGGGACGCAAGTCAGGCAGCACCACTACCACCGTCGCACTACGCAAGGGCGACTCCTTTGTTTACTGCGGAGAGTTGGTTGACGCAATCGCGGCCATCTTTATAGGAAATGCGCGATAGCTCCGAGGGTGCCACTCCAGCCTGACCAGGCGAAACTAGCGCGCGTGCGATAACCTCAGGATCTCCCTCGCCAATCTCAAATATTCTTCCCGGTAGCGAAATCCTGCTGTAGAACTCATTGACTTTAGTGTCCCAAGTTGCCGATGCAGGCAGGCCTCCGAGCGCATAGTAAGCAATCGATGCGTGCAGTCGCTGCGCAAGAATTCTCTTCATTGATCGAAGGTCTTCCAAGAGTTCGTCTGGGCGTGTCGGCTTTCGCAACAGTTCGATATCGAAACCCTTCTCGGCGAGTCGGCTCTGAAGTGAGGCGGCATATTCCATATCTAGCGAGACGCCAGTCGAAAATAAAACTGGGCGCTCACGATTAATAACGAGGCGGGTTATGATATCAATCCACCACTCATCGATTCGATGCGTCGAAACTCCAAGTCTGGCGAGTATAGTTGGCGACATCGGAGCTATGCCAACCAGTGCCGCGCCGGGATCTATCGCTTGCTGGTTGGAAATTCCAGCAATAGCACAGTCTGGCGTCGCCTCGGCGGACAACGCTATGCTGGGAACTGCCTGGCGCGCAGCACTCATTGAAGCGCTATCGCGGAAGTAGTTTGTGCTCCCGAGATTTCTCAACACGCAGATTAAAATTCTTCGAGACACGAAAGTGCGTCCGGGCGTTAGCCCAGTACCAAATACCACGACTGGTATTCCTCGCGCTTGAGCCACTTCCGTGAGGTGGTAAATTCGGTAGAGCATTCGCAGGGTGCCATCAGATAGCAACTGACCGCCACCGACGATAAGCATATCTGCATCGGCGATCGTATTCTCCGAATGCATTCGATATGCTTTCCACCTAATAATCTGCTCACAAGTCTCGACCATGTGTCGATAGAGGGTGCTGCTTTGGTATAGAGTCCGGTGCAACGACTTAAAATTACCGGCACGTGATATTCTTGCGCCAGAGCGATTATGCAAGTCGACGGTCTTTCTTGTCGGCTCTAAGGGTAGAATCCTAACGTTGCCATGGCTGGAGAAAATTGCAGCGTGCCCTTCGCCGATAAGCTGGTCACCCACATTGTCGCTGTCGAACTCTCCGACGATTACAAGTTCCACGCTACTTGTCCTTTAGCCTTATATAGCCAGATAAACCAGGATCTAAGCCGATTATTCTTCGGCAGTCTCTTACCATTCGAGCGCGCCACAACAGACTTGCGATGACGGTCGCGCAAGCGGCGCCGCTCGGTCCGCCATACCAAATGAGCGGTGGTAGAAGGGCAAGAAGTAGAACCAATGATTGAAGAGATGCTCGCCGTACGCAGATCTCATGCCCCGTCATATTAAGTAAGGTTCCCGCTGTTCCTGCGCTGGCTGTCAGTAGCGCGCCAGCGCAAAGAATCTGTAGCGGAATGGCAGCTTCAACGAAATCGCCGCCGAAAATTAGGTTGATCGCGACCGGGGCAGCAAAAAAGAATGGTGCAGATAGTAGGGCCGTACACCCGACCATCCCAGCTGTGGTCCAAGAGAGCAGCCTTTGCAATCGAATGCGATCTTCGCTCGTATGAAGTGAGGAAATTAGAGGTGCCGCCACGCTTACGAAGATTGCGGTCGGAGTGGTAACGACAAGAGCGATAGCAGTGGCAACCTTGTAAATTCCGATCGACTCAGCTGCAGCCAGCAATCCGAGCACGAGAACCGCAAGATGTCCCTGAAGGATGCGCATGGCTTCGGTCATGGCCATGGGAATGCAACTCGAGCGCCATTCTTTGGCCCGAATTACCCGCTGGGCGGACTTCGCTTCCGATGGAAGGGCTCGCCGGAGCATAATGTTGCTTGCAAGGTATGCGAAAGCAGCGCCGACTACGCCGGTCAGCATGGCCAAGGCGGGTGTCAAAGTGAGCGCTAGGCTCGCTGCGAAGAAGAGGATCAGTGACTGTGTTCCAGGTCGCAGTACTGTGTCGGGAATCTGCCCTTTGACAATGTGTTTAAGTCCTCGAAGCGCTGCTCCACGAGTCTTGGTGAGCGCTACACAGGGGATCATCAGTAAGCCCACTAACAGCGCTTCCGAGAGTGGCTGATCGATGTATCTACCACCGGCAACCAACACGATTATAACTAGAACTGCAACTAGAACCGAGCTAATCAGCGAAGCGTCGCGAGACCAGTTGATTATCCCCCGGATATCTCCCCAGCGGCTCCTTGCCGCACTCGCGGCAGTTTCGCGAACGACGAGCTGAGGCAGGCCAAATTCTGTTGGCACCATCAGAATCGCGACGATGGACATCGCGAGCCCGTAAATCCCGTAGCCTTGGGGTCCCATGCCTCTGGCAAGTTGGATGCCCACGAGCAGGGCGAATCCCATTCCGACAACGCGTAAGCCCGCGCTGCCAGTGAGTCCGCGTAAAATGACGGCGCGGAGCCCGCTGCCTCTAAAGTAGTGGTTTAAGGTCACCTTTAGGTGCCGTAGTAGTGCCGATACCAGTCGACAAAGTTAGTCACCCCAACGTCTACCGCAACGCGCGGCCGGTATCCGACATTTTTGATCAACTCCGATACGTCAGCCTCGGTGTCGGGCACGTCACCTGCCTGCAGTGGAAACATTTCCATTTTTGCCTTGCGGCCCAATGACTGCTCGAGTAACTCAATGTAACGCAGCAGTTCCACCGGTTGTTCGTTACCAATGTTGTATATCCGGTACGGCGCATTACTGCTCGCCGGGTCAGGCCTTCGGCCGTCCCATTCAGAGTTGCCGGTCGGTGACTGATCCAGCGTGCGGATCACTCCTTCCACAATATCGTCCACATAGGTAAAGCTCCGCTTGTGGCGGCCGTGATTGAAAACCTTGATTGGCTCTCCGGCCAAGATCGCTTTTGTGAAGAGGAATAAGGCCATGTCGGGACGTCCCCAGGGCCCGTAAACCGTAAAAAATCGCAGACCGGTACTTGGAACGCCGTACAGATGCGAATAGCTATGCGCCATCTGCTCGTTTGCCTTCTTGCTCGCTGCGTACAGGGTCAGCGGGTGTTCGGTCGATTGATGCTCGGAGAAAGGCATCTTCGTATTGGCGCCGTAAACCGAGCTGGTCGATGCGAACACAAGATGCTCGACGCCATGGTGGCGGCAACCTTCTAAAATGTGCAGAAATCCGGTGACGTTGCTGCTTACGTAAACGTGTGGGTTCGTGGCGGCATACCGCACACCCGCCTGTGCGGCCAGATTGATCACGCGTTGCGGCTTATGCGTTGCAAATGCCGCTTCAACGGCCTCTCGGTCTGCGAGGTCTGCGGCGATATGGGTGTACCGCGGATTGTCCGCAAAGCGCGCCAGTCGCGCCTGCTTCAGCGTGACATCGTAGTAGTCCGACATGTTGTCGAAGCCAATGACTTCGTCTCCACGGTCTAGTAAACGCATGGCCACATGCGAACCGATGAACCCCGCGGTTCCGGTTACAAGAATCTTCATTACGCGTGTCCCATGTTCTTTGTGCTGGAAAGCGAACGTCCACGCCCGATTCCAAAATAGGCGATGCCGGCTGCTTCCATTTCAGCAGGTTCACAGAGGTTGCGGCCGTCGAAAACCACCGCGTCGGCCAATGCTGATTTCAGCGTTGAGAGGTCAGGACTCCGAAACTGCTTCCACTCGGTGACGACCACTAGCGCATCGGCGCCTTGTAGAGCGTCTGCGGCCGTTTCGCAGAGTGTCAGGTCGTCGCGAGTGCCGAAGATATGCGCAGCCTCGGTACGCGCTTCGGGATCAAAAGCGCGCACCGTGGCACCGGCCGCCCACAGTTGGCGAAGAAGCGTGCGACTGGAGGCCGCGCGCATGTCGTCGGTGTTGGGCTTGAAGGCCAAGCCCCAGATGGCAAACGTTTTGCCGGTCACGCTGCCGCTGTAATGGCGTTGGATGAGCTCAAACAGATGCTCCTTCTGGGATTCGTTGACTGCTTCTACCGCGTCGAGCAGGCGAGCGTCGTAGTGATGCTGGCGGGCGGTGCGGGCAAGCGCCTGCACATCCTTCGGAAAGCACGAACCTCCGTAGCCGGCGCCAGGGTAAATGAAGTGCCAGCCGATACGTGGGTCCGAACCGATGCCTTGACGCACATGTTCGATGTCTGCGCCCACTCGCTCTGCGATGTTCGCCATTTCGTTCATGAAGCTGATCTTGGTTGCCAACATCGCGTTGGCCGCGTACTTGGTCAGCTCTGCGGATCGCACATCCATTACCACGATGCGCTCATGGTTGCGGTTGAATGGCGCGTAAAGCCGTCGCATTCGGTCTATTGCCTCGGCGCTGTCAGAGCCGATCACGATGCGATCAGGTCGCATGCAATCGTTGATCGCATCGCCTTCCTTGAGAAATTCCGGATTGGATGCGACTGAGAATTGGAGCTCAACCTGACGTGCCGTCAGTTCCGATTCGATGGCGACGCGTACCTGGTCCGCAGTACCAACCGGCACGGTGGACTTGTTGACCACCACCACCGGTCGGTCGATATGTCGACCGATTGTGCGCGCGACCGTCAGCACATACTGAAGATCGGCACTGCCGTCTTCATCCGGGGGCGTGCCTACCGCGATGAAGAGGGTCTCGCCATGGGCGATTGCTTCAGCAGCATCGGTGGTGAAACGAAGACGCCCCGCCTCACGGTTGGCCTTGACCATAGGCTGAAGGCCTGGCTCGTAGATCGGGATCATGCCGCGATTCAGGCCTTGAACCTTGACCTCGTCGATATCAACGCAAATAACTTCATGTCCGACTTCTGCCAAGCAGCTGCCGGTGACAAGGCCGACATAGCCGGTACCAAAAATGGTGACTTTCATTGAGTACTGTCGCCAGGAAAGAGAGAAACGCTGATCAGAGGCGACCGTCTACGGCATCGCGCGGCAGTACATACTTCACGTCGTACAACACGCTCTCCGGCCTGCCAAAGGCGCGGATGCCCTCGGCACCAAGCTCGCGGAACTGTTGGTGTCCGACCGCGATAACGACCGCGTCATACTCGCCAGCTTGAGGAGTCTCGATCAGATCCAGCGCGTACTCATGTCGTGCCTCTTCCGCATCCACCCACGGGTCGCAGATATCGACGCGGGCGTTGTAGCCCTTCAGCGCATCGATGATGTCCACCACACGCGTGTTGCGCAGGTCGGGGCAGTTCTCCTTGAACGCGAGTCCAAGAACCAGAATGCGGGCCTGCACCGGGTTGATGCCCTTGCGCACCATCAGGCGGATCACTTCGCCCGCGACGTACGCGCCCATGCCGTCATTCGTACGACGGCCGGCGAGGATGACATCCGGGTGGTGGCCCACTTCCTGCGCTTTGTGGGTGAGGTAGTAGGGGTCCACGCTGATGCAGTGACCGCCCACGAGGCCCGGGCGGAACGGCAGGAAGTTCCACTTGGTGCCGGCCGCTTCCAGCACTTCCAGCGTGTCGATGCCGAGCTTGTTGAACAGGATGGCCAGGTCATTGACCAGTGCGATGTTGAGGTCGCGCTGGGTGTTCTCGATGACCTTGGCGGCCTCTGCCACTTTGATGCTGCTGGCCTTGTGGGTGCCGGCCGTGATGATGCTGGCGTACAGGGCGTCCACAAAATCCGCGGCTTCGGGTGTGGAACCGGACGTCACTTTCATGATGGTGGTGACGCGGTGTTCCTTGTCGCCGGGGTTGATGCGCTCGGGCGAATAGCCGCAGAAGAAATCGACGTTGAACTTCAGGCCGCTCACCTGCTCCAGGATCGGCACGCACACCTCTTCGGTGCAACCGGGATACACCGTGGATTCGTACACCACGGTGTCACCGACCTTCAGCACCTGGCCCAGTGCTTCACTGGCCTTGCGCAGCGGCGTGAGATCCGGGCGGCGGGCGCTGTCGATGGGCGTGGGCACGGTGACCACGTACACGTTGCAATGGCGGATGCCTTCCAGCTCGCTGGTGAAGCCCAGTTGCGTGGCGCTGGCCAGCAGGTCGGGCTCCACTTCGAGTGTGCTGTCGCGGCCTTCGCGCAGCTCGGCCACGCGCGCGGCATTGATGTCGAAACCGGCAGTGGCGTACTGCTTGCCGAATTCCACGGCCAGCGGCAGGCCTACATAGCCAAGGCCGACAACAGCGATAGCGGTTGCGTCCGATGCAAGGGTCGTCATGTATTTTCCAGGGGAGGAAGCGCGATGAATGCGCGTGAAGCGAAGATGAAGATTATGGCGCCTTGATTGGCAATGTGTGACTCCGGCGGGCGGCTGGCGTCGTACCCGCCGCGTGTGCAGCCTTCGCCACGATCGCTGCAAGTGCGGCCATCACCGCGAGCAGCGCGGGCGTGCGCAGCGGGTAATCCACGAAGGAGTGGCCCAGCACTGCAAGCAGGGCGACGAACGCTGGCAGCGCGGCGCTGCGCCTGTGCGCCGGCAGCCTCCAGATCGCGCGGGCGCTCCACGCCAGTGCGCAGGCACCGAGGGCCATGACCAGCAATGCCGGCAGGCCTGCTTCCAGCAGCCACTGCACATATTCGTTGTGTGCATGATTGACGTAGCTGCCCATCAGCATGGCGGGCGGGGCTTCCTGCTCGAACACACCGACATAGCTACCCATGCCGCTGCCTGCTGGCGCGTGCCCCATCGCAATGTCCACAGTGGCTGCGCGCAGGGGCGAGCGGAGTTCGTCCACCGCGTCCACCTGCATCCAGCGAAGCGCGGCGAACAGGCCGAGGCTCACGGCCACAGTGCTTGCGAGCAGCAGCAGGCGTCGACGGTTTGCACCTCTTGAACCAGCGCCATGGAGGCCGACGACCAGCGCGCATGCCAGCACGCAGAGGATGACGCCCGCGCGCGAACCGGTCAGCGGCAGCGCTGTCATCGCCATCAGCAGCACGAACACCGAAATCGCGATCGTGACGCCGCGGCGTCGCGCGCCGGGTCCGGCAGTTGTTTTCAGTGCCGATACGAGCGGCGCGCTGACCAGCGTGGCCGCGATCACCAGCAAGGTCGCCTGGTGGTTGGGATTGGCGAAGAAGCCGCTCATTGCCGGCTGCCATTGCGGGTAGGGATTGAGCGCACTTTCCTGCGGCGCGCCCAGCTGCAGGATGCCGAGCAACAGGCTGGCCATCGCCAGCGCGACGATGCCCCAGAGCAACGCGCGTTGCGCGCCGGACGGCAAGAAGAAGACCAGGCCGAAGATGGCAACGGCAGGCAGCAGGGCGAAGAAGCTGGCCCGTGTCGCGTCGGGCGCCAATGTCCAGCGCGCAGGCAGTGCCACGCCCACCTGCGCGAGATCCTGTTGCAGCAGTGCGCGGCCATCGCTCATCACGAACCCAGCCGGCATGGGCAACAGCTGCAGCAGCGGAATGGCGAGCAGGGCCAGGATCAGCGCCGTCCAAAGTGGCGGCCAGCGACCACCCTGCATGGCAAGGCGTTGCCCGATCACCCAGGCGATGGCCGGCAGCGACGCAAGCTGCAGCAGCATCACGCCCGTTCCGGCTTGCTGGGAACTGCCGCCGGTCACGACAGCCATCACCAGCAGCAACCCCGCAAGAGCCAGGTTGATGCGTGACCTGCCGTCCAGGGCGAGGGTCTCATCCTGCATGTCGGGTCGGATTCCGGAGAGTGGATTTCTGAAACAGAAACGGGACGGGTGATTCACCCGTCCCGTCTGGAATGCACCCGCAAGCGGCTGCAGGTATCGCGTGTTGCTTAGCGGCTGATGGGCGCCGGCGGCGGACGCGCGTCCACATCATCCATGCTGGCCAGGCCGGCTGCAACGATGGCGCCGGTGCCTGCGACGATCAGGGCACCCTTGACGTCGACGCCGGTTGCGGTCGCACCACGTGCGGTTGCGGTCGGCACGCAGGTGGCCGGCACGCCGTAGACGCCCGCAGCGGTCAGCGGCTGCGTGCAGCCATTGCTGTAGACGAGGGTGGCGGTGGAATTCTCGGCGAGCATCACGCGCGAACCGGGCTCGAGCATCGTGCCCGACGCGGCGGTGACGAAATCGCCACCCTGGCTCGTCATGGCGCTACCGCTGGTGACACGGAGCGTGACGCCTTCTTCCTGCGCGAAAACAGCAGGCGAGAACGAAGCGAACGCAATCGCGGTTGCAAGCAAGGGTGAAGAAAGCTTCATAACGACCATCCTGGGCTGGTGACACCGGGCTGGCGCGTAATGCGCTGCGCAAGTGGTGTGCGGGATAGTGAAGCTTAGACGCGCGATGATCACACTGCAAGCGAATTCACGGCTGCAATGCACTGAATTTCATGGATTTAGTTCACAGAAATGAAATCTTCCTCACATCACACATGGTCAGAAACCTGAAGCACAAGCACGGGTGCGCACTGCCTGCACGAATATGGATGAATGCGTGCCGGAAATGCATACCTTGCAAAAGATTGCGATTCGCGATTCGCGATTCGCGGTCACGGAGTCGCTGGCGTCGCCTGAGCGTCGTCCACTCCAGTCGAAGCCTGCAGCGTGACCGTGAGCGCGGCCAGCTGCAGTTCGCCGCGCAGGGTCTGCGCAACGCCACGCGGCGCGGGGTTGATCAGACGCAGCCATTGCCCCTCGCACCCGGTGTCGGGCACATCGAACTGCAGCGATGCCTTCACCCAGGTCGCGGAACGCCGCATACGCGCGCCGTTGCCGATACGCGTGCGCCCGTCGGCGCATGTGAGCGCCCAGTCCAGGCCCTGATCGGCCTGCAGATCCGGCGCACGCGTCATCAGATCCAGCCGGTACGTGCCGGGTGCCAGTAAAAGTGGATGTTCCAGCCCCGCGCGCGCGACGGGCCGCCCCAGGAATGTCAGCCGTGCGGCATGCCCCGATCCGGGCCCGATGATCCGGTCGAACACCACTCCGGTCGTCGGGCGCACACGCCAATCGAAGCCGGCCGACGTGGGGAATGTGTCGAAGTCGCCGTTGTACAACGCAGGCACACGGGTGTTTGTCTGCGGCAGGCTGCCGATCCAGCGGGCATACGCGCTGCCCCATCGGCCCTCGGCGAGCATGCCGTCGATCCAGCGCGCCGTCTCTGCGGGTGTCAGATCTCCGCGGGCATGCAATGCGCCATGCAGGTTGTCCGAGGCAGCCGGAGTTTTCTGCGCCACCACTGCGCGCAGAACCGCGGTGCGCCACTGTGGGCGATCGGCAAGGTGGTCCGCCAGCGCCTCGGCGAATGCCGGATCCTGTGCGAGCTGCGCTGTTGCCGCCAATACATCGCGGCGGCTGCCCGGTGCGATGGTCAGAAGCGCATCGATCTGCGTGATCGCGTGCGCAATGTCGCCGTCCTGCAGTTCGTGTGCGGCCAGCCACGCACGGATCTGTGCATCGCGAGGGGCGCGACGCGATGCGGTTTCGTAGCGGGCCACGCGCTGCGCATCACTTCCTTCCGCCTCGAGTGCACGCGCCAGGATGCCGAACGCCCGGCCTTGTGAGGGCTCGCGCGACAGCACCTGCCGCGCGGTGTCCGCCGCCTGTTCGAGATCACCGTCCCGAAGCTGCCGCTGCGCAGCGTCCAGCTGCGCAGCGGCCGGTGTGCTCCGATGCAACGCAATCATGCCGCTGCCGGCCCAGGTCAGCAGCGCGACCACGCACAGCAGGATTAACCAACGCCAGACCGTCAAAGTGCCGGCTCCAGATGCAGGGCCGTTGCCAGCCACTGGTGTTCACGTCGCTGGAGTTCGACGTACAGACGGCCGTCTTCGTTGGCGCTGCGCCAGCCATCGATGCTGTAACCGCTGTCGAGCACTGCGCGCTCCGAATCAATGCGCCACTGCGGGCCATGCAATGCCATGCGGCGACGGCCGCCCCCTTGGAGCCGCGCATGCAGCGCCTGACGGAGCACGGTCGCTTCGACCTGGGTATCGACGTTGCTCCACACCGGCGGCAGCGGCATGTCGCTGGCCGCCAGGTAACGCGTGATCTGGGCGATCGCGGCTTCCGCTTCCTGCAGCAGCGCCAGCAGCGCTTCGTCCTGGCTTGACGTCTGCGCCGCAGGGTCAGGACGCAAATGGTGAACCCGCATCCCCTCGTAAGGTTCCGGCGTCGCCGCAGGCTGCGCGGTTGCAGGGGGCATCGGAGGATACGAAGCCTGGAGCGCACGTTCCCTATTCCGGGGCGTCGTTGGGACGGGGCGCTCGAACACCGGCGTCGTGCCTCGCGTGTCGAGTGCTGCGAGCGGGGTCTCTTCGACGTTCTGGAAGACAGGCAACTGCACAGGGGCCAGTGATTCTTCGGCCGCGGCAGCCAGCTGCGGCTCCGGGAGTTCAAGCGCGACGGGCTGCGGGGACGCACGCCTCGCGACGAGGGCCTGACAGAAATTGTTGCCCGGCACCGGCACGCAGTCGGCTGGGTTCCCGGACGTGCTGGGTTCTGCAGCCTGGTCATCTGCGACCGTCACCCGAGCAACCGCGGGCGCGAAATCCTCATCAAACGCGGGGTCGGGTTTCCATTCGCGCTGCAGCACCAGTCCGCCCAGCAGCACGCATGCGAGCGTAATCATCCACACCGGGGCCGGCACCGAGACGCCGGTCCGCGGGGGACGGGTCAACTGGTGGACTTCCTGGATGGGAATAGCCGCAAGCGGCGAGCGCCAGCCGCCGTCGACCGCCTCTCCGGCTTCGTGATGCGGCCCCGCGGAATGCCCGTCGTAAGCGCGACGCGCGGCGTCGTTTCGCAGGTGCCGCCAGGCCCAGTTGACCCGGAATGACAGCGTAGAATCCCACTGTCCGTCGCCGTCACGATCAGGATGCAGCCAGCGGAGCAGCAGCCGGTGATGGTCACGAACCAGTGTCTTGCTTGCGCCCGGTGTCACACCCAGCACGCGGTAGGCGTCGGCGTCGGCGATCAACAGGACCTGTTGCACGAAGAATCGCGCGGCTTCCTGCAGTTCGGCTGCCGCGGACCCTGTGCGGGCAGACGCGGCCCGCAGCGCGGCGGGGGATCCCGATGCAATCGACAGAAGCTCGGTCATGCCGTCCGGCAGCGGACGCACCCACGCAGCCTCGCGACGCGCCGGTGCCCGCAGGATGCCCAGCGCCAGATCCAGTGCGTCGCCCCCTGTCGTCATCCTGACCGCGCTCCTGCTAGTCCTTGCCGAGCTTGGGCGTGGTGCCGTACGAGTAATACGACTCGTAGTCGTATCCGTATCCCGCCGCGTTCGCGTTGTAGTGCGTCAGCAGGCCGCCGATGACGCGGGCGCGCGCGGCCGACAGGCGCTTGAGCGCGATCTGCGCGGTCTTGATTCGGGTCTTTCCGGACTTGGTGACCAGCAGCGTGCCGCTGACAAGACTCGACAGGATCGGCGCGTCGGCGATACCCAGCACGGGCGGGCCGTCGATGATCACCTGGTCGTACTTTTCGCCCGCGACTGAAAGCATCGAGAGCAGCCTGCTGCCGGCCAACAGTTCCGCTGGATTGGGCGGCAAGGGACCGGCAAGCACGACATTCAGTCGATCGTCGTCTGTCTCCATAATCACCTGCTGGATATTGGCTGCGCCGGACAGCAGACTCGACAAACCCATCTCGGCACGGACACCAATGGCGCGGTGCAGAGACGGGTTGCGAAGATCCGCTTCGATCAGCAGGACGCGCTTGCCGAGCTGGGCGAAGTTGCGCGCCAGCGTGAGGGCGGTCGTGGACTTGCCCTCCGCGGCGCTCGGGCTGGTGACCAGCAGCACCTTCGGCACGCCGCGGTCGGTGGAGAACTGCAGCGCGGTGCGCACCGAGCGGTAACTCTCGGAGAAGGCCGAGCGCTGATCGGCAATCGCCGCCTCGATGCTCTGCTTGCGCAGATGCGGCACCACGCCCAGTACCGCCAGACGGAGATGCTGTTCGAGGTCTTCCGGCGTCTTGAGGGTGTCGTCGAGGAACTCGAGCACGAAGGCCAGCAGCACGCCCAGAATCAGGCCCAGAGTCAGGCCGATCGCCAGGTTGAGCGGCAGGTTGGGCTTGAACCGGCTGGTCGGCACGTTGGCGCGGTCGACGATCGATATGTTGTTGCTGCTGACGCCGCCGGCCACGCCGATTTCCTTGTAGCGCTGCAGCAGGCCGTCATAGAGCTGACGGTTGGTGTCGACTTCGCGGCGCAGGATGTTGTAGTCGATGGACCGGTTGTCCACGTCCAGCGCCTGGGTGCGCAGCGTATTGAGCTGGGCGACCAGCATGGATTCGCGGGTGCGTGCGGCGTCGTATTCCGCGCGGATTGAATCGCGCACCGACGCGCGCTCCTCACGGATCTGGCGTTCGACCTCGTCGATCTGCTGCTTAAGCGCCAGCATCGTCGGATATTCGGGCTTGTAGGTCTGCAGCTGCTGCTGGTACTGCCCGGTCAACTGGGCCCGCTGCTGCTGCAACACATTGACGATGGACGCGCCCATGGCGGCGGAGGGCAACGACCCGCCTCCGCTGACCTGGTTCCACATCGCCTGCGCCTGGATCCGCTGATCCTGCGCGGCGGCCAGTGCGGTGTTGAGCGTGCTGAGGTTCTGCCCTTCAAGCGACACATTGCCTTCGCCGCCGCTGAACAGGTTTTCCTTGGTCGCGAACGACACGAGCGCGCGCTCGGATTCCTCGAGACGCCCCTTCGCCAACGCCAGCTGCTCTTCGAGGTAACGGCCCGCATAGGACGAGGCATCAAACTTGCGTTCGATGGAGGAGGCGATGAAACCATCTGCCAGTGCATTGACCACGCGCGCCGAAAACGCGGGCAGGGTGGAGTCGAAATGGATCCGCACAAGTCGAGAATTGCGGATCGGCTCGACGACCAGCCCGTCCCTCACCACGGCAACGGCCTGCGGCAGACTGCCAGTCGCCGCGGTGTTCTCGGCCTCGGCATCGACAGGCGCATCCACGCCGCCTTCCGGTGCTGCCGGCTTTTGCCGCAGCGAATCCTTCGCGCGCTGCAGCCAGCTGCTCGATCCGAGGCGATCGACCGTCGCGCTGTCGATGCGCAATTCGTTTGCAACACGTTCCGCGAGCGCACGGCTCTTCAGCAGCTCGTACTGGGTGGTCAAAAAGTCGGGCGTGGAGGCTTCGCCATTGTTGACGCCCTCCACGAACATCGCCTGCACCGATTCCCGATCGATCTGCAGCGTTGCAGTGGCGCGGTAGACCGGCGGCGTCATCAGGGTGATTAGCAGCGCGAGGGCGACCACCGAGCCCAGCACCCCGAGGACCAGCCACCGGCGCTTGACCAGCATGCGCCAGTAGGCAAGCAGGTCGATCTCGTCATCCGCGGCCGGCTTGGCGTCGAATTCCAGGGCCAGTTCGCGGCTTCCCGCATGCGCCGGAAGCTGCGCGTGATCCCGAGGCACAGGTGCGCGGCGGTCGTCGTTCTCGCCACCGGCGGGCGTCGGGAGGTTGTCGTCATGCATTGAAAAGGTCGTCCGTAACGTGCCGCTGATCAGAGCGTGAGGAACAAGGCCCATGCCGGAACAGTCCGGAGGAATTCGCGGAACGCGGAGCGGCTGCCCGAGTGCTCAACCACGATGATGTCATCGCCGTAGATCTGAGGATCCATCATCTCGCCGCGCCGCACTGCCGCGATATCGAATGCTGCACCCTTGCGCTCGCCATCGACCTGGCGGAACAGGATCACGCCTTGAAGATCAGCCATCTCGGCCATGCCCTCGGCCATCGCGATCGCCTGCAGCAACGTTGTCTTGCCGGTCAGCGGGTAGATGCCGGGCTTCTTGAGCGCACCTTCGAGCGTGACGCGCTGGCTGGTGTATTCCTTGACGAAGATCGTCACCTGCGGGTTCTGCAGGAAACCTTCCGCGTAACGCTTGGCCAACTCGGCTTCCAGCTCCGGAATCGTCCGGCCACCCGCCATCACCGCGCCCAGAAGCGGCAGCGTGATCTGGCCGTTGGAGTTGACCCGGGCCTGGCGGTTCAGGTCCTGCACGCCGAACACGCTGATTTCCAGGAGATCCTGGGCGCCCACTCGATAGTCCGAGCCACCCTCGTAAGCGCCGGAGGCGGTGGTGGTGTCGGGTGGCGGCAGATCCACACCCTGATTGGCATGCTTCGAAGAAGAGGCGCACGCGCTGAGCAGCGCACACAGCGCGCCGAGCATGATCCAGGACCAGATTTTGTTCATTGCAGGCGTCTCCAACGTGCGATATGAGTCATCGGGCAGAGCCCAGTAGCCGGCTCCAGAAACCCGGAGACGTGCGGACGGTCGCTGCGGGGAGGGGCGGCAGTGTACCCGGCGCAGCATTCTGGATGATCCCGCCTGGCCGGGTCGAGACCAGATGCTCCGCTTCCTCCGCGCCTACGAGCCGCGCTGCCGCCTCCCGGGCTTCAGCTAGAAAAGGCGGGCGGCGCCTGGGGTGGTGCGCGTCCGTCGCCAGGATGTGGGCGTAGCCTTCGCCAACGAACCGGTCCGCCCAGTACTTCGGTCTTTTCCCATATCGCCCGGTCAACGCGCCGGCCGTGATCTGGATGAAGACGCCGCGGTCAGCCGCCCGGGTAAAGGTGCTGTAGTGCTGCTCGACCCAGCTCAATCGCTCGGGGTGCGTGATCACCGGGATGTATCCCGCCGCCATCAACTCGAAGAGCGACTCTTCAAAACGCGGCGGGGCGACATGGTGTGGAGGCTCGAACAGCAGATAGCGTGAGCCGGCGAGCGTCGGGATATGACCGGACTGGATGCCCCTGACGAGGTGATGGTCGAGATGCACGTCGGCGCCTTCGACCAGTCGTAACGCAATGCCTTCCTGATCCAGCACGGCCTGCAGGGCCACGATTGCGTCGCGGATCGCGGGCCCGGTGTTCTCGTACAGGCCCGGATAGATGTGCGGGGTGCAGGCGGTGACGAGGATGCCGTCATCGACGGCCATCCGCGCCATGGTCAGTGACATCTCCAAGTCCACCGCGCCATCGTCGATGCCCGGTAGCAGATGACAATGCAGATCGAACATGGGCGGAGAAGCGTCCAGAGCGCGGTGCTGATGAGTAGAGCGATGTAAGGACTCAGCCATCAATAACGCTAAACGGAGCGCGTTCGAAACCGGACCTGACCACGGTGCCCAGGTTTCGCGACGGTTCGGGTCACACTTAGGCGATGAGTCTAGCGCAAGCCCGTCTGAGGTGATTGGACTGATGCCACAGTTCTGTCTGCGCGGGGACGATTCCAAGCCCGGTTCGCCTGAATGATTAATGGGGAAACTGGCAGGGCCGCATAATCCGCGGCGCCACCAGGGCCCGCCCCGGATCGAGACATGGTCCGGGTGCTGCCAGCCCCGGGGCACTGCGCAATTCACCCGGGCTTGGCCAAGCCCGGCGCCGGGACCACCGGGCTCTAATCGAATCTTGACGCCCAGAAAACCGGCCGCGGGCGCGGCGCCTGACGAACCCACGGCCGGACTTTTGCGACTTGGCGGTGGACCGCGCGGCGTGCACGGCTGCGCACGCCAAGATGGCCGGAACCGGGTGGCGCGGGATTAACTCGAGCGTGACCCGGGGCCTGCATTCGGTTTCTTTATTCGACGGTGACCGACTTCGCCAGGTTGCGCGGCTTGTCGACGTCGGTGCCGCGCACCAGGGCGGTGTGGTAGGCCAGCAGCTGCACGGGGATCGTGTGCACGATGGGGCTGAGCACGCCGATGTGCCGCGGGGTGCGGATCACGTGCACGCCTTCCGAGGCGCTGAAGTTGCTGTCCGCATCGGTGAACACGAACAGCTCGCCGCCGCGCGCGCGCACTTCCTGCATGTTCGACTTCACTTTCTCCAGCAGCGCGTCCTTGGGCGCGATCACCACCACCGGCATGTCCGTATCCACGAGCGCCAGCGGGCCGTGCTTGAGCTCACCGGCCGGATACGCCTCGGCGTGGATGTAGGAGATCTCCTTGAGCTTGAGCGCGCCTTCGAGCGCGATCGGGTAGTGCACGCCGCGGCCCAGGAACAGGGCATGGTGCTTGGGCGTGAACTTCTCCGCCCAGGAGGTGATCTGCGGTTCGAGGTTCAGCGCGTGCTGCACGCTGCCCGGCAATTGGCGCAGATCTTCGATGTAGCCAGCTTCCTGCGCTTCGCTCAAGCGGCCGTTGAGCTTGGCCAGCGTGACCGCCAGCGCGAACAGACCGACCAGCTGCGTGGTGAACGCCTTGGTCGATGCCACGCCGATCTCAGCGCCGGCGCGGGTGTAGAACACCAGCCCGCTGGCACGCGGGATCGCGCTTTCCGGCACGTTGCAGATCGAAAGCGTGTGCGTATGCCCGAGCGATTTGGCGTACTTGAGTGCTTCCATCGTGTCGAGCGTTTCGCCCGACTGCGAGATCGTGACGATCAGGTGCTTCGGGTTGGCGACCGCGCTGCGGTAGCGGTACTCGCTGGCGATTTCGACCGAGCACGGCAGGCCGCTGATGGCTTCGATCCAGTAACGCGCGACCGAGCCTGCATAGAAGCTGGTGCCGCAGGCGAGAATCTGCACGCCTTCGATTTCGCGCAGCACATCGCCGGCATCCTTGCCGAACAGCGTCGGTTCGAACGCGGCCGCATCGATGATCGCCTCAATGGTGTCGGCAAGCGCGCGCGGCTGTTCGTGGATTTCCTTCTGCATGAAGTGGCGGTAGGGGCCGAGTTCCAGCGACGCCAGCGAGACATCCGACAGGTGTTCGTCGCGGGTGATGGCCGCGCCCTCACCATCGAATACCTGCACGCCCTCACGCGTGAGTACCGCGGTATCGCCCTCTTCGAGGAAGATCACGCGGCGCGTCGCCTGCAGGATCGCCGAGACATCGGAGGCGACGAAGTTCTCTCCGTCACCCAGACCCACCAGCAGCGGGCAGCCCATGCGGGCGACGACCATGCGGTCCGGATCGGTCTTGTCGATCACCGTTAGCGCGTACGCGCCCTCGAGTTCCTTCACGGACGCCTGCAGCGCGGCCAGCAGATCGAGGCCCTGCGTCTGGTGATGGTGGATCAGGTGCGCGATGACCTCGGTATCGGTCTGCGACTCGAACACGTAACCAAGCTCGGTCAGTCGCTCGCGCTGCGCCTCGTGGTTCTCAATGATGCCGTTGTGCACCAGCGCCAGACTGTCATGGCTGATGTGCGGATGCGCATTGGTCTCGGTCACGCCGCCGTGGGTGGCCCAGCGCGTGTGGCCGATGCCCAGCTGGGCCTTCAGACCGTCAGCAGCGGCGGCCGCTTCCATCTCGACCACGCGCCCGGTACGGCGCACGCGGCGGACTGCACCATCGATCACCACCGCAATACCGGCCGAATCGTAACCGCGGTATTCAAGTCTCTTCAGGCCCTCAACGATGACGGGGACGACGTCGCGACCCGAGATCGCACCAATAATTCCGCACATGAGGCAACGCTTCTCTTCCTGAGGGTGGCGTAGTGTATGGAGGTTATGTGAATGCGGCCAATCGATTGGTTACATGATGTTCGTTGGGGGCTGACACCGTCTCAGCGTGAGGCCTCGTTGGGCTCCGGAGTCTTCGACCAGTCGGATTGAGTGTGTCGAATCGATATCGACTGCTTCCTTCAGTCGAGCGAATCTTGGCCTTTCCCGCGGGAGACAGCGTCCTGCCGCGTTTCGACCACGGCAACGCGGCGACCGCAGGTAACGGTATTCCTAGCGCTCGCGGGCGCTGATCAATCCGCCCGCTCCGAAGCATTCCCCTCAGCCATGGGAACCATGAGGCCAGCTGGGGGTGCTGATCGGTAGAGCGAGCGCCGCCTGCCAAATGCAGCACATCAAGATGAGCGGCTATGCCGACAGCATCGGAAGTACGACCTGCGCCGTGGGTCTGTCTTCGCGCCGTGCCCAACCGGTTGTGAAAGTCGGGGTTGCACCCAGTGTGCGGGGTACAGCCATTTCAGCCGAAGAAGTCGTTGGCCGTAGAGACGTATCGTCCAATGCGCTGGTGGAATGCCTGGCGTTGAACCGCCGCGTCGAGATCTCCAGTAGCGAGGTGCGCTGGGACTGCGGATGCTGATTGTCAGGGGCGTTCTGACTCTGCCAGTCAGGTGGCTTGTCGCTGATATCCTCTCGTCGTATGCACGACTACGAACGCTTCTCCGAACCCGAAGTCCCACGCTGGCGCGAGCGCCTGCGGCAGTACTGGGCGCTACCCGAAGTCCCACGCTGGCGCGAGCGCCTGCGGCAGTACTGGGCGCTGGTTCGCGGGGATCGGCCGATTGGGTGGTTGCTGCTGCTGTGGCCGACATGGTGGGCGCTGTGGATCGCAGCCGAGGGCGTGCCGCCGCTGTGGACGCTGTTCGTGTTCAGTGCCGGCGTCTGGCTGACGCGCTCTGCGGGCTGCGTGATCAACGATTACGCCGATCGCTGGCTCGACCCGCATGTCGAACGCACCAAGGACCGGCCACTCGCAAGCGGCGCGGTGCGTGGACGCGAGGCCTTGCTCCTGTTCGCAGTGCTGATGCTGGTCGCGTTCGCGCTGGTGCTGACGATGAACTGGCTGACGGTCGCGATGAGCGTCGTCGGCATTTTTCTCGCGGCGAGTTATCCCTATCTCAAGCGCCACACCTACCTGCCGCAGGTGTATCTGGGCATCTCGTTCGGCTGGGCGATTCCGATGGCGTTCGCGGCCGTGCAGGGCACGGTGCCGCCGATCGGCTGGGTGCTGTTCGTGGCCAACATCTTCTGGACCACGGGCTACGACACCTGGTACGCGATGGTCGACCGCGAAGACGACATCCGCGCCGGTGCGAAGTCGACGGCGATCCTGTTCGGCGATCTCGATCTGGTCGCGCAGGGCCTGCTCTACACGCTGGCGTTCGCGGCGCTCGCGCTGGTCGGACGTGAGGCGGGGCTCGGACCGAACTACTGGCTTGGTCTTGCGATCGCCGCACTGCTCGTCGTCTGGGAATTCTTCGTCGCGCGATTTCGGGATCGCGACGCCTGCTTCCGCGTGTTCCTGCACAACCACTGGGTCGGCATGACGATTTTCGCCGGCATCGCGGCGCATTACGCCTTGCCGCCGATGACGGTGTTGATGCGCTGACGGATCGGGCCGCTGGCGCGAACGTCGCGTGTCGCGAGTGCGCCGTACAGCGGGTCACGCATCAGCAACACAAATCGCGCGCGACGCGATGTCCTCTCCGATCTCCCGCTCACGGCTCGCTACTCACGAATCGAAGCATGCTTCCGTAGGGCACCAGGCCTGCCCAGAATCTTCGAAACGGCCCTGTCACGCCCCGCCGGTCGCGGCGCGCGCCCTGTCGTGGCAAGCTCGGCAGGCGAGTCAGGGCTGGGGGACAGGGGGCCTTCGACGGACGTGGTGATCGCGGCCGGGATGGCGGCGGTCGCCGGGCATCCGCGTGATGTCGCATCCGTCATCTCGTCACGACAGACGGTTGCGCAGATTCGACGTCAGGACAGGGAAGCGGACGGATGGCACACATCGAACACGAGGCGGACCGCCTGGCATTGATCCGCAGTCTCGATCTGCTGGGACTGCAGGGCGCACCGGATCTCGATCGCATCACGCAACTGGCCGCGCAGGCGCTGGGCGCGCCGATGGTGCTGATCACGGTCGTCGAGGAGTTCGAACAGCGTTTCATCTCGACCGTGGGCACGGATCTCAAGGCAACGGAACGCGAGATCTCGGTGTGCGCGGTGGCGATCGAGTCGCAGGGCGTGTTCGAGGTCGAGGACCTTTCGCAGGACACGCGCTTCGCGAATTTCCGCACCGTCACCGAAGACGGCATGCGCTTCTACGCGGGCGCGCCGCTGACACTCTCGACCGGCGTGAGTGTCGGCACCTTGTGCGTCGTGGATTTCGAACCGCGGCGCCTGTCGGACGCGCAGCACATCGCGCTGCGCACGCTCGCCGATCTCGCCGTGAACCAGATCCAGCTGCTGCGGATGATCGGTCGGCGCGACCCGATCACCGGCCTGCCGAACCGGCAGCAGATGTCGGCCGATCTCGCGATACGCAAACGTCGGTCGATGCTGGGCAGCATGCAGCTGGTGGTCATCGACGTACTGGAGTCGGGTGCGTCCAATCGACTGACCCAGGCACTGGGTCCGGGGCCTGCCGAGTCCATCGTGCGGCAGGCGGCGTTCCGGATCGCGGACCTGCTGCCCGTCGACGCACCGCTGTACCACGTGGGCGTGGCGCGCTTTGCGTTCTTCCTGTCGGACGAAGATGGCGATGGCCTGCTCGGCCTGCTATCGGCCATGCGCAAGCGGGTGACGATGCCGGTACACACGCACGGTCTCGACATGGCCGCGAGCTTCCACGCCGGTCTCGCGCCCTTCGATGGCGACAGCGAGGACGATGCGATGCGTATGGCGGTGACCGCGCTGCATGCCGCCGTCGAACGCGGCGTGCCATGGTCGCATTACGAAGCAGCACGCGATGCGAGTCTGCGTCGGCAGCACACGCTCGCGACGCAGGTCGACGCGGCGCTGCATGAGCAGCAGTTCCATCTTGCGTACCAGCCCCGGCTGGACCTGGCGACCGGCCAGGTGGCATGGGTCGAGGCGCTGCTGCGCTGGGAGCATCCGACGCTCGGAGCCGTCGGGCCGAACGAGTTCCTGCCGATCATCGAGACCACCACCCTGATGCCGCGCGTCAGCCAGTGGGTGATCCAGCAGGCACTGCGGCAACTGGCGGACTGGGATGCACTCGGGCACCGCATCGGCGTGTCGATCAATCTCGCGGGCGCGGACCTCGAGGACGGCCGCATCGTCGAACGCGCATTCGCGCTGACCGAGCAGTACGGCGTGGAGCCCGACCGGATCGAATTCGAGATCACCGAAGGCCACTGGCTGCAGGGCGAGGCCGTGGTGTCGCAGCTGCAGACCTTGCGCACCCTGGGCTTCTCGATCGCGCTCGAGGATTTCGGTTCCGGCTACAGCAACTTCGCCTATCTCAATGCGCTGCCCGCGACAGCGATCAAGATCGACCGCTCGCTGATCGACGGCATGGAAGCCGACGGGCGTCGCGCGCGCCTGGTGCGCACGCTGGTGATGCTGGGCGCGGAGCTCGGCCTGCGCACGGTGGGCGAGGGCGTCGAGACCGAGGCGCAGCTGGCACTGCTGCGCCGCTGGAAATGCAATGAGGCGCAGGGCTATCTGATCAGCCGGCCGTGCAGTTCGCAGGACCTGCGGAGGTTCCTGATCGAGCGCGTGTCGACGCCTGCCAGCACGTCGTGACTCCTATCGCACGCGCGCGCAGACCCATGCCTCCACGCGCTGTACGCCGTTGCGTCGGAGCGCAATCGCGGCGGCGTGCAGCGTCGCGCCGGTGGTCATGACGTCGTCGACCAGCACGACGTGTGCAGGCATTTTGGGCATGCGCTGGACCGCGAACGCATTGCGCAGATTCCGTCGCCGCGCTTTCGCATCGAGCCGCGACTGGGGCGCGGTCGCGCGGACGCGCCGCAGGAGATCGGTGCGCAGCGGCAGGTCGTGACGTCGCGCCAGCATGCGCGCGAGTTCCAGCGCCTGGTCGTAGCCGCGCGCGCGCAGTCGCGCGGTGTGCAGGGGGATCGGCACCAGCGCAGCGGGGCGCGCCGCACCTGACGTCGCGCGGGCCAGACAGTCGCCGAGCAGGGCACCGGCGGCGAGATCGCGATGGAACTTGAAGCGCGGCAGCAGCCGGTCGACGGGGAATCCGTAATCGAATGCGGCGATCACCGTGTCCAGAGGCGGCGGGCGACGCAGGCAGGCGCCGCAGACCGGATCGAGCGTGGGCAGCGGCTGCGCGCAGCGCGCGCAGGCATGCGGCATCCAGGGCAGCGCGGCGGTGCAGGCCGGGCAGAGATCGCGGCCCGCTGCGCCGGGCTCGCGACACACCAGACAGCGGCCGGGCAGCGCGGTATGCAGCAGGCTGCGAAGCCAGTGACGCCAACGCCCGTCAACCGGGCCGGGTGGATTCTGGTTGACAGCGCCGGGCATGCTTTCCAGACTGCCGGGCTTGTCCCGCCGTCACCGTCGGTAGATCGCCATGTCCGTTGTCAGCCACGCCCGCGAAGCCGCCGGCCAGCCCATTCCCCTTCGTCACGACTGGTCGCGCAGCGAGATCGAAGCGCTGTTCGCGCTGCCGATGCCCGAACTGCTGTTCCGCGCCGCCAGCGTCCACCGCCAGCATTTCGATCCGGCCGAGGTCCAGGTCAGCACGCTGCTGTCGGTCAAGACCGGCGGTTGCCCCGAGGACTGCAGCTACTGCCCGCAGGCGCAGCGCTATCACACCGGCGTGCAGGCGACGAAGCTGATGGAGACCGACGCGGTGCTGGAGAATGCCCGTCAGGCCAAGGCCGCCGGCGCCACGCGCTTCTGCATGGGCGCCGCCTGGCGCTCACCCAAGGATCGCGATGTGCCGAAGGTCGCGGCGATGATCCGCGAGGTGAAGGCGCTGGGTCTGGAGACCTGCGCGACGCTCGGCATGCTGACCGGCGACCAGGCGCGCGCGCTGAAGGACGCGGGCCTCGACTACTACAACCACAATCTCGATACGGATCCCGAGTTCTACGACTCGATCATCCAGACCCGCGAGATCCAGGATCGCCTGACCACGCTCGAGCACGTGCGCGATGCGGGCCTCAAGACCTGCTGCGGCGGCATCGTCGGCATGGGCGAGACCGGGCGCCAGCGCGCCGGCCTGCTGCGCACGCTGGCGAATCTGCCCTCGCATCCGGACTCGGTGCCGATCAATCGTCTGGTGCAGGTCGAAGGCACGCCGCTGCACGGCACCGCGGAAATCGACCCTTTCGATTTCGTCCGCACGATCGCGGTCGCACGCATCCTGATGCCGCGTTCGATGGTGCGGTTGTCGGCCGGCCGTCAGGACATGAGCGACGAGCTGCAGGCGATGTGTTTCCTCGCCGGCGCCAACTCGATCTTCTACGGCGAGCAGCTGCTGACCACCGGCAATCCGGATACCGAGCGCGACATGGCGCTGTTCGCGCGTCTGGGCCTGCGGCCGATGCAGGTGCATGTGGACGCCGAGCATCACGATCACCCCGGCACCGCCCACGTCGACATCATCGAACTGCCGCAGCACCCGCGGAGCTTCGCCGCATGATTCCGTGGTTCGCCTGGGCCTATCTGGTGCTGCTGGCGCTGGTGGGCCTGAGCGGATTCGCGCTTGCGCTGCGCGCGGGCGAAGCGAAGGTGCCAGCGGTTCTCCGGCTCGGTGCAGTTGCAGTGCTTGCGTGGGGCGTTCTGCTCTACTTCCGCGATGCAGGCGTGCACTTCGGCTTCGCCGGATTGTTGTTCGTCTCGGTACTGGCACTCGCGCAGAAGAGCGTTGCCGATGCGCGCCAAGCCGAGCAGATGCAGCTCGATCGCCCAGCTCGCATCGGTGTGGCGATCAACGGACTGGTGCTTCTGCCTGCGATCGCAATGGGCGCACTGGCGATCTGGGCCGGCCGTGGCGCCTGAGCGGCCCGATCTGCGCACGCGTGCGCGCAACGCACGCGATGCCCGTACGCAGGCGCAGGCGCGTCGCGTCCGGCGCACGGTCGCGCGTCGCGACGGCATGCGCTGCGAAGTGCTCGACGCCGGCCGCGACGCGCGCTGGCTGCTGAACTTCTGCGGCAACGATTACCTCGGCCTCGCTTCGCACTACCAGGTGTCCGGCGCGCTGCAGGATGCTGCGGCCTTGCACGGCGCCGGCAGTGGCGGCTCGCATCTGGTCAGCGGCCATCACGCCCTGCACGACGCATTGGAACGCGAGATCGCAGACTGGCTGCAGGTGCCCGCCGCGTTGCTGTTCGGCAGCGGTTTCGCTGCGAATCTCGCGGTGCTGCAAGGACTGCTCGGCGAAGGCGATGCCTGCGTGCAGGACCGCTTGAACCACGCCAGCCTGATCGATGCCGCGCGGCTCGCCGGCTGTCGTCTGCGCCGCTATCCGCATGCCGATGCACAGGGTGCGTTGCGCCAGCTGCGCACCGTGCCCGACGGCGCCGCGGTGCTCGCGACCGACGGTGTCTTCAGCATGGACGGTGATGTCGCGCCGCTGCGCGAACTGGCGATCGTCGCGCGCGTGCAGCAGGCGCTGCTGTACGTCGACGATGCACACGGTGTGGGCGTGCTCGGTCCCGACGGCCGCGGCAGCGTCGCCGATGCGCGGCTCGACATCGACGCGGTGCCGCTACAGCTGGTCACGCTGGGCAAGGCGCTCGGCGGTTGCGGTGCGGTGCTGGCGGGCGATGCCGATCTGATCGGCCATCTCGCCGAGACCGCGCGTCCCTACGTCTACACGACCGCGCTGCCACCTGCGATCGCCGGCGCCGCGCTAGCCGCGGTGCGGATCGCGCGTCAGGAACACTGGCGCCGCGAACGGTTGACCGCACTGGTGCAACGCTTCCGCGTTCGCGCGCAGCGTCGTGGTCTCGATCTGATGCCGTCCGACACGCCGATCCAGCCGCTGCGCTGCGGCGACAACGCAACGGCGCTGGCACTGTCACGCGCGCTGGACGCGGCCGGGTTCTGGGTCGTTGCCATCCGCCCGCCCACCGTGCCGGAAGGCCAGGCACGCCTGCGCGTCACGCTCAGCGCCGCGCATGCCGATGCCGACGTCGATGCGCTGGTCGATGCACTCGCCGCCGCGCGCGATGCATTGCCGCAGGCATCTGCAGCCGCACCCGCCGTCTCGACACCATGATCGATCCGCAACACGACGCCCGCCGCGCATTGTTCGCGGTCGGGATCGCACTCGCATCCGCGTTGTTCTTCACCATGACGTATGTGCTGAACCGCGCCAGCGCGAGCGGCGGTGGCCACTGGGCGTGGACGGCGTGCCTGCGCTACTTCATCACCCTGCCGCTGTTGCTGCCGCTGATGCCGTTGCAGGGCGGTGCGAAGCCGGTGCTGCGCGCGATCGCCGCGCATCCCTGGGGGTGGCTGCGCTGCAGTGCGATCGGCTTCCTGCTGTTCTACTGCATGCTCTCGTTCGCGGCGTCTAGCGGGCCGGCGTGGCTGGTCGCCGGCAGTTTCCAGTTCACGGTGATCGCCGGCATGCTGTGCGCGCCGCTGCTGTATCGCGATGCGCGCCGCCGCGTGCCGCCTGCCGCACTCGGCATCGCCGCAGCGATCCTCGTCGGCGTCCTGCTGATGCAGTTCGGTCACGGGAGCCCCGGGCTCGATCGTGCGGGCTGGATCGCATTGCTCTGCGTGCTGACCGCGGCGGTCGCGTATCCGCTCGGCAATCGGTTGTTGCTGCTGCATCTCGAACGCACCGGCGAGGACCTCAACGCCACCCAGCGCGTGTTCGGCCTCACGCTCGCCAGCCAGCCGCTGTGGCTGCTGGTCGCGGCGTTCGCCTGGCATGAGGCCGGCACACCGTCGATGTCGCAGGTGTGGCTGGCCGCAGGCGTGGCGCTGAGCGCGGGCGTGATCGCGACCATCCTGTTCTTCCAGGCGACCGGCATGGTCCGCCACAACCCGGTCGCGCTGGGCGCCGCCGAGGCGATGCAGGCGGCCGAGTTGCTGTTCGCGGCGTTCCTCGGTGCGCTGTTCCTGCAGGAGGCGTGGCCGCAGGGCCGCGCATTGATCGGCGCGGTGGTGGTGACGCTGGGCATCGTGGCGTTCGCGATCGTCGTCGCACGTCCCGCGGCCGGCAGCGCGCGTCGAACGAAGGCGTTGCGTGGAGACAAGGGCGCATGAACACATTGGACAATCCGCACGGCCTGCACATCGAAGTGGCCGGCACGGGCGCACCGCTGGTGCTGCTGCACGGCTGGGCGATGCATGGCGGCGTGTTCGCTGCATTGCGTGAGCGCCTCGAGTCGCAGCGCACGCTGTATCTCGTCGACCTGCCGGGCCACGGCCTGAGCCGCGACAGCACCTTGCCGCTGGCGATCGATCCCGTCGTCGATGCACTGGTCGATGTGCTACCACCCGCACCGTGGCTCGGCTGGTCGCTCGGTGGTCTGATCGCATTGCAGGCCGCCGCGCTGCATCCCGATCGCGTGCCCGCGCTGGTGATGCTGTGCGCGAGCCCGCGTTTCGTGCGCGGCACCGACTGGACGCATGGCATGTCGCCGGAGATCTTCCGCGATTTCGCGAAGGGTCTGCGCAGCGACTACCGCGGCACGCTGGACCGCTTCATCGCGCTGGAGGCGTTCGGTTCCGACGATGCGCGCAGCGAACTGCGCGCGCTGCGCGCCGAAGTGTTCGCGCGCGGCGAGCCGGCTGCGCATGTGCTCGCCGATGGTCTCGGCCTGCTGGAAAAATCCGATCTGCGCGCACATCTGCCCGCGTTGGTGGTGCCCAGCCTGTGGATGTCCGGCCGTCGCGACCGCCTCGTCGATCCACGCGCGATGGACGCCGCGGCCGCACTCGCAAACGGCGCCGTCGCCCACACCGTCGCGCATGCCGGGCACGCGCCATTCCTGACCCACGCCGACGCGGTCGCCGCGCGGCTGCTCGAGTTTCTCAACGCACCATGAAACCGATTTTCGATCCCCGCCAGGTCCGCCGCGCGTTCTCGCGCGCATCGACGAGTTATGCCGGCGCCGCCGCCCTGCAACGCGGCGTGGAAGCGCAGTTGCTCGAATCGCTGGAGTATCTCGACGACCGCGTGCCGGGCGTCGTGCTCGATGTCGGAAGTGGTCCGGCGCATGCCGCGCTGGCGATGCGGCAGCGTTGGCCGAAGTCGCGCATCGTCGCGGTCGATCTCTCCCTGTCGATGCTGCAGCAGGCGCCGGTGCGCACCGGTTGGCGCGATCGTCTTGGCCTGCAGAAGCCCGTCGACCGCGTGTGCGCCGATCTGCGCCTGCTGCCGTTCGCCGACAACAGCGTCGACGTGCTGTTCTCCAATCTGTGCCTGCAGTGGGTGGAAGACCTGCCGTCGACGTTCGCGGGCTTCCGTCGCGTGCTCAAGCCGGACGGCCTTCTGCTGGTGTCGACGTTCGGGCCGCAGACGCTGATCGAACTGCGCGAGTCCTTCGGCGTCGCCGACGCGCAGCCGCACGTCAGCCCGTTCGCCTCGATCGCAGAATTCGGCGACGCGCTGATGCGCGCGGGCTTCCGCAATCCCGTCGTCGACCGCGATGTCGCCGTGC
This sequence comes from Luteimonas fraxinea, assembly GCF_021233355.1. NCBI lineage: Bacteria > Pseudomonadati > Pseudomonadota > Gammaproteobacteria > Lysobacterales > Lysobacteraceae > Luteimonas > Luteimonas fraxinea. The sequence goes on from NZ_CP089507.1 coordinate 2,159,928, forward strand.
ACTGGCATCCGGACATGACCGCGCTGATGCGCGAGCAGCGTGCGATCGGTGCGACCAACGCGCTCGCCGAACGGCGTCGCGCGCTGACGGGGCGCGCGCGCTTCGCTGCCGCCGCGTCGCACTACGAACAGTTCCGCACGGCCGAGGGCCTGCCGGCCAGCTGGGAGTGGATCACCGCGATGGCGTGGTCGCCGCCGCACGGTGCGCCGATCCGCGAAGGCGCGGAAGAACTGGCGCGCTTCGATGCGGCGGCGATTCCGGTGCGGCGACGCAAGACCGACTGAGTCGGCGACCCGCGATCGGCCAGCGGCGCGATCGCGGGACCCCGGCGTGAGGCGTTATGCCACGCCGCCCTTCGCCAGCACGCTGTTGCGGCGCGAGTAGATCAGATACACCACGACGCCGAGCACGTTCCACGCCAGGAACCACAGCTGCGTGCGCGACGGCAGGCTCCAGAACAGGTACAGACAGCCGAGGATCGCGACCGGTCCCACCACCCACGCCAGTGGCGTGCGGAACACGCGCGGACGGTCGGGATCGCGGTGGCGCAAGACCAGCAGACAGACGGCCACCGCAGTGAACGCGGCCAGCGTGCCGGCATTGGCGAGCGCGGCGATTTCGTCCAGCCGCGCCACACCCGCGAGCGCGGCGACCAGCACCGCGGTGAACAGCGTGATCGCCACCGGCGTGCCGGTGCGCGGGTTGACCTTCGACAGGCCACGCGGCAGCAGACCATCGCGCGACATGACGAAGAAGATGCGGCTCTGGCCGTAGAAGAACGCGAGCAGCACGGTGGGAAGCGCGATGATCGCGACCACGCCGATCGCGAGCGCAGCGGTGGGATGGCCCAGCTCGCGCATGATCAGCGCCAGCGGCTCGGCGCTCTTGCCGAACACCGCAAAGCTCATCGCACCGACCGCAGCCAGCGCGACCAGCATGTAGATGATGGTGCAGCCGACCATCGAGCCGACGATGCCGATCGACAGGTCGCGTCCGGGGTTCTTGGTTTCCTCGGCCGCGGTGGAGATCGCATCGAAGCCGTAGAACGCGAAGAAGATGATGGCGGCCGCCGCCATGACCCCGCGCTCGACGCCATCTGCGCCGAGCGACTTCGAAAAACCGAACGGCATGAAGGGTTCGAGGTTGGCCGCATCGAACGCCGGCAGCGCAACCGCAATGAACACGCCGAGCGCAATCAGCTTGAATACCACCAGGATCGCGTTGAGCGTGGCGCTCTCGCGCGTGCCCGCGATCAGCAGACCGGCAACCGCGAACGTGATGACGATGGCCGGCACGTTGAGCACGCCGCCGGCATGCGGCCCCGCGGCCAGCGCCGCAGGCAGGGTGACGTTCCAGCCGAAGTTCGTCTGCAGCCATTCGAGAAAGCCGACGAAGTAGCCGGACCACCCGACTGCGACGGTGCTCACCACCAGCGAGTACTCGAGAATCAGGCTCCAGCCCACGACCCAGGCGATCGCCTCGCCGAGCACCGCATAGCTGTAGGTGTAGGCGCTGCCGGCCGCCGGTATCATCGTCGACAGCTCGGCGTAGGCCAGCGCGGCGCAGGCGCAGACCACGCCCGCGATCATGAAAGACAGCAGCACCGCGGGCCCGGCCTTGTCGGCGCCGACGCCGATCAGCGTGTAGATGCCGGTGCCGACGATGGCGCCGATACCGAGCGCGATCAGGTGCGGCCAGCCGAGCGTGCGGACCAGTCGACGACCCTCCTCATGCTCGGTGATCCGGTTGATGTCCTTGCGTCGCAGCCAAGCCTGCATGTCGATCAACCGGTCGAGGTGAGGCGCGTAGTCTGTGCCATCGCCGGGGGCTTGGCGAGATGCGGCGCGGCAGACCGGAGGCGCGGATTTCCCCGGGCGCGCCATCCGCCACTGGCATCAGAACTGGAGATCGCGCCCCGCCTGGACCGGGTACGCGGCTGCACGAGTGGATGGAAGCGGGGGCAGGCTGGATCGTGGCGGCCGAGACGTGGAGTCGCGTCAATCAATCCGCAGCACTCAACGCCACCCATAGTCTCTCCGCCTCTGCCCCGAGCTGCGCGCGATTGCGGAACAGGCAGATATCGACTGGAATCGCGTGGACTGTTTTCGATGAGGCCTCGACCAGTGCACCGGTGTGCAGATCCTCTTCGACCAGCGTGCGTGGCAGCCAGGCGATGCCATCGCCTGCTTTGCACATCTGCCGCAACGTCGCCGCGAGATCGGACGTGAACTTCACCGCGAACCGCGACCGTAACGACGCGAGTTGCGCGTCACTGGCCAGGATGCGCCCGAGTCCGGAATCATCGCTGTAGGACAGCACCGGAATGGCCTTGCCCGTGGCGCGCAGCTTCCAGATCGGACGGCCTGTCGCATCCGGCGCGCTGAAGGGCTGCAGGACATCGCGGCCGACAACGACGGATGTGAAACGTGTCGAGTCGAGCAGCAACCGCATGCGCGGGTGATGGTGGCAGAGCATGAACTGCGCGCCGTCCTCGAGCATGAGGCGTTCGCTGGCGCGCAGCGTGTCCGATACCAGCTGGAACGCGCCCAGTCGCGGGTCGTGATGCGCCTTGTGGATCCACGACGGAAAGAAGGTGAAAGACAGCGCGTGGGTCGAGATGAAGACCAGCGGCGGCCGGCGCAGGCCTGCGATATCCAGTGCTTCGTTGCGTGCCGCATGGATCGAACGCGAGAGCGCACCCGCGCGTTCGCGGAACGCCATACCGGCTGGTGTGAGGTGCACGCCCTGTCGCGACCGTTCGAACAAAGGGGTGCCCACCCCCGCTTCCAACGAACGGATGCGACGGCTGAAAGCCGGTTGCGTGAGATGACGGATTTCAGCCGCGCGGCGGAAGTTGAGGGTGTCCGCCAAGGCGAGGCAGTCTTCGATCCAGTTGAGCTCCATGATGCCGATTGTGCATCAGTGCAACCGGATTGGCATTGGAAGACCGCTGCATATACCGCCTAGTCTCGACCTCGATATAGGGATCGGCATCAAGCGCAGCACTGTTACGCAGGTCCAACGGCGAACCACGCCGACGCTCGCGCCACAGAACCGGTCTTCGAGCCCACCCCATGCATTTCAACAGGACAGATCATGCGCATCACTGACGTCGTCGAAATCACCAAGCCGATCGCTTCGCCCATCCGCAACGCGTACATCGATTTCAGCAGGATGACCGCGAGCCTCGTGGCGGTGGTCACCGACCAGGTGCGTGACGGTCGCCGCGTGGTCGGATACGGCTTCAATTCCAACGGACGTTACGGCCAAGGTGGTCTGATCCGCGAACGTTTCCGCGATCGCATCCTGCATGCCGAGCCCGATTCGCTGCTCGCCGACACTGGCGACAACCTCGATCCCGGCAAGGTCTGGGCGGCGATGATGTCGAACCAAAAGCCCGGCGGCCACGGCGAGCGCTCGGTCGCCGTCGGCACGCTGGACATGGCGATCTGGGACGCGACCGCCAAGATCGCCGGCAAGCCGCTGTTCCGTCTGCTCGCCGAGCAGAAGGGTGTCGAGGCCAACCCGCGCGTGTTCGTGTATGCCGCTGGCGGTTACTACTATCCGGGCAAGGACAACAGTGCGCTGCGCAAGGAAATGCGCAGCTATCTCGACCGCGGCTACACCGTGGTCAAGATGAAGATCGGCGGCGCATCGATCGACGAGGACCGCGCGCGGATCGAGTCGGTGCTGCAGGAAATCGGCAGTGACGCGCAGCTGGCGGTGGATGCCAACGGTCGTTTCGATCTGGAGACCGGCATCGCCTACGCGAAGATGCTGCGCGACTATCCGCTGTTCTGGTACGAGGAAGGCGGCGATCCGCTCGACTATGCGTTGCAGGCCGCGCTGTCGGAGTTCTATCCCGGCGCCATGGCGACCGGCGAAAACCTGTTCTCGCACCAGGACGCGCGCAATCTGCTGCGCTACGGCGGCATGCGTCCGGACCGCGATTACCTGCAGTTCGACTGCGCCCTGTCCTACGGTCTGGTCGAGTATCTGCGCACGCTGGATGTCCTGGAACAGTTCGGCTGGTCGCCCGCGCGCTGCATTCCGCATGGCGGTCACCAGATGTCACTCAACATTGCAGCGGGACTCGGGCTCGGCGGCAACGAGAGCTATCCGGATCTGTTCCAGCCGTATGGCGGCTTTCCGGACGGCGTGCGCGTGCAGGACGGCCATATCGTGATGCCGGAACTGCCGGGCATCGGTTTCGAGGGCAAGTCCGACCTCATCCGGGTCATGCGCGAATTGGCCGAATAACGGCGTCTGCAACTCGACGGTCGTCGGTGCGGCAGCCGTCGATACCGGCGTAACCGACGCGCGACGGTGCCTGAAGTGTTCACGCAAGCACCGGCGCAGCGGGTTGTGTGGAAACATCGCCCAACTCACGCCCACCGCACGGCGCCGCGCGCAGCTTCGCGCCAGCACCGATCCAACAGTCTTGGTTGTTATGCGTACTCCGCCCGTACTCCGGGCCTGAGCGGCACCGCTCTCCTTGTCCACTGTTCGACGGCATCCGGCCAGGAGGTCGCGCGTGCGCTGGATAGGCGGTTTCGAGGGCGCGGATCACATCAACGGTCGCGGCGTCGCGGTGTCGATGGCGCACGACAGCGGTCATCTGGCGCGGCTCGATCTCGACTACCGGCGTCTGCGCCGGATGGGATTCGATGCGGTGCGCGAAAGCGTCGGCTGGCGCATCAGTGAACACGCGATCGGCTTCGATTTCGACAGCGTGCATGCACGTGCGCAGGCGGCCGCGCGACACGGGCTGAGCATCCGCTGGACGCTGATGCATTACGGCGTGCCGGCACACGTGGATCTGCTCGCGGCCGACGACGAACGATTCATCCGCCGGTTCGCGCGCTTCTGCGCCGCTGTAGCCGACGTGCTGGTGCAGTACCCATCGTCTGCGCCGCGCATCTACACGCCGATCAACGAAATCTCGTTCCTCAGCTGGGGCGTGACCGCGACCGGCCTGTTCCATCCGCACACCGGCGACCGCGCCGACGAGGCGCCCGCGTTCAAGCGTCGACTGGTGCGCGCAGCGCTTGCCGGGCGCGCCGCGATTCTCGATGTCGACCCGACCGCCCGCATGATGTGGGTGGAGCCGCTGGTGCATGTCGCGGCGCCAGCGGATCGACCCGATCTGGTCGACGAGGCGACGCGTACCCACGCCTCGCAGTTCGAAGTGCTGGACATGCTGACCGGATGCGCGCAACGCTCGCTCGGCGGATCGCCGGCCTGCGTGGATCTGCTCGGCATCAACTACTACCACGGCAACCAGTGGCAGGTCGGGCAGGACACGCTGCTGGACTGGCACGACGCGCATCCACGTCGTGTGCCGCTGTCGCGACTGCTGCGCCAAGCGCACGAACGCTACCGCCTGCCGATGACGGTCAGCGAGACCAGTCACTTCGGTCACGGCCGCGCACGCTGGCTGGGCGAAGTCGCGACGCAGATCCGCATCGCACGCGAAGACGGCGCCGACATCGAAGGCGTCTGTCTCTATCCGGTCGTCGATCGTCCCGACTGGGAAGACGGCACGCATTGGCACCGCAGCGGTCTGTGGGATGCCGACCCCGACAACCCCCATCGACCGCCGGTGCTCGCGCGTGCCTATGCGCGCGCCTATGCGAATGCCCGACGTCTGCTCCAACGCTCGCTCCCTCCTTCCAGTGGAACCCAGCCCATGCGCCAGCTCCTCGTGTTCTCCCACCTGCGTTGGGATTTCGTCTACCAGCGTCCGCAGCACCTGCTCTCGCGTCTGGCCCAGCGCTGGGACGTGGTGTTCTTCGAAGAGCCCGTCTTCGATGCCGACCGTGCTGCGTGGCTGGAGGTCTCGCATCCCTGCAGCGGCGTGACCGTGTTGCGTCCGCATACGCAGATCGCCGAGCCCGGTTTCGCCGACGCGCAGTTCTCGGTGCTCGACGACCTGCTGCAGGCGTGGCTGGCCGAGCACGGGCAGGCCGACATGGGCGTGTGGCTCTACACGCCGATGGCGTTGCCGCTGGTGCAGAAGCTCGAGCCGGTGTCGGTGATCTACGACTGTATGGACCAGCTGAGTGCATTCCAGAATGCAACCGAGCGTCTGATGCATCGCGAACGCACGCTGCTGGAAGTCGCCGACCTCGTGTTCACTGGCGGGCCTGCGCTGCAGGATGCGAAGGCGGTCACCAATCCGGGCGCGCACTGCTTCCCGAGCAGCGTGGATGTGGCGCACTTCGCGCAGGGCCGTCGCGACGTATCGCTGCGCGAAGCAGGCGCGCCGGTGCGCGTGGGCTTCTTCGGCGTCATAGACGAGCGTCTGGATCTGCAGCTGATCGACGCGTTGGCACGCGCACATCCGGACTGGCAGATCGATCTGGTCGGTCCGGTGGTCAAGATCGATCCGGCGACGTTGCCGCGTGCGCAGAATCTGCACTACCACGGCCAGCGCGCCTATGCCGATTTGCCGGCAGCGGTGGCCGCTTGGGACGTCTGTCTGCTGCCGTTCGCCCTCAACGACGCGACGGCTTTCATCAGTCCGACCAAGACGCTGGAATACATGGCCGCGCGCAAGCCGGTGGTGAGCACGGCGGTGCGTGATGTCGAGCGGTTGTATGCCTCGGGCGTGACCATCGCCCGCGACCATGCCGGCTTCATCCAGGCCTGCGAGCGCGCGCTCGCTGAGACGCGCGACGCGATGCAGGCACGGATCGAAGCGCAGGATGCATTGACCGGTGCGGCGTCCTGGGACAGCACGGCCGAAGCGATGGCGCAGCTGATGCGCACGGCCGCGACGACCGGCCTTAATCCGCGCGCACGTGCGTATCTCGACGGGCAGCGCGTCGTCGCATTGCCGGAACCGCCGGTGGATTGCCTGATCCTTGGTGCAGGTCCGACAGGGCTGTCGGCCGCGTATCACTACGGCAAAGGCAGCGTGCTCGTGGAACGCGAGGAGACCGTCGGCGGCTGGTGTCGTTCGATCGACGACCAGGGCTTCAAGTTCGATTACGCCGGCCACATCATGTTCTCCAATGATCCGGACGTGCTGGCGCTCTACGAAGTGCTGCTGGGCGACAACCTGCACTGGCAGAACCGCGAGGCCTGGGTTTTCAGCAAGGGCGTGCACACGCGCTATCCGTTCCAGGGTGCGCTGCATGGCCTGCCGCCGGCAGTGCTCAAGGAATGTCTGGTCGGCGCGATCGAAGCGCGCTTCGGCGCGCTCGATGGGTCGACGCGCGTCGCGGCGCCTGTCGTCGCGCAGAAGAGCAGCGACACGGCACTGACGGACTGCTGCGCCGACGGCGCGGTCCCCGACAGCGCTGCGTCGATGCACGGCGCCGATCCGAAGGACCATGCGACCAGCGGCAAGGTCGCGACGCTGGCGCATCGCGCACCGGCGAACTTCGAGGAGTTCATCTTCCAGGTCTGGGGCGCCGGCGTCGCCAAGCATTTCGCCGTGCCTTACAACACCAAGCTGTGGACCGTGCCGCCGCGCGAGATGGAAACGTCGTGGCTCGGCGGGCGCGTGCCGATGCCGAATCTCGACGAGATGATCGAAGGCGCACTCGAACCGGTCATGGCGCCGGTCGGCCCGAATGCGCGCTTCGGCTATCCACTGCGTGGCGGTTTCCAGGCGTTGATGGACGGCTTCCTGCCGCATCTGGAAAGCACGCTGATGCTCGGCAAGACGATCACCGGCGTCTCGGTGACGAAGCGGCAGGTCACGTTGTCGGATGGGCATCGCCTGCGCTGGAAGCGTCTGGTCAGCACGCTGCCGTTGCCGCAGCTGGTGACGCTGCTCGGCGACGAAGCGCCGGAACGTGTGCGCGTTGCGGCCGCCGGCTTGCGCCACATCTCGGTGCGCTGCGTGAACATCGGCGTCGGCCGCGCAGACCTGACCGACAAGCATTGGATCTACTATCCCGAGCACACGATCTTCCATCGCATCTTCGTGCAGGGCAACGCGAGTCCGCACAACAATCCGGCCGGCGGGTTCGGCCTGACCTGCGAGATCACCTACTCGCCGACCAAGCCGCTGCCGGTCGATGGCGACGCCTTGATCGATCGCTGCATCGCCGAGTGCATCGAGGTCGGCATGATCGGCGCCGACGATCCGATCCTCACCGCGTCCATCGTCGACATGCCCTACGCCTACGTGCTCTACGACCATGCGCGCGCCGCGAACGTGGAGACCATCCGCGCCTGGCTGCTCGCGCACGATGTGATCCTCGCCGGCCGCTACAGCGAGTGGGAGTACTACAACTCCGATCATGCGTTTCTTGCCGGTCGCCGCGCAGCGCAGTCGGCACGGCTGGAAGAGACACGCAGCGAAGCGAGAGCGACTTGAACGCCGTCGGGCCGGGCGCAGTCGCGCCCGGCCCGGTTGTGGACGCTTCGCGACTGATCCTGGTCACCGGTGGCACGGGCTACATCGGTTCGCACACCTGCGTGTGCCTGCAGCAGGCGGGTTTCCGCGTGCTCGTGGTCGATGATCTGAGCAACAGCAATGTTGCAGTACTCGACGCGATCGAATCCGTGTCCGGTGAGCGGCCGCTGTTCGAGCAAGGCGACATCCTCGCGCCAGGATGGCTCGATGCCATCGTCGCGCGCTACCGGCCCGCCGCGGCGATCCACTTCGCGGGCGTCAAGTCCGTGGGCGAGTCGTCGCGTGATCCGCTGCGCTACTACGCGATCAACGTCGCCGGTTCCATCGCGCTGGTGCAGGCGCTCGCGCGCCAGGGCGATCCGCGCGTCGTCTTCAGTTCGTCGGCGACGGTCTACGGCGAGCCCGACAGCTTGCCGCTGCGCGAAGACCATCCACTGCGACCCGAAAGTGCCTATGGCCGCAGCAAGATGATGGTGGAACTGATGCTGGCCGACGTATGTGCGAGCGACGGTCGCGCGAGTGTCGTGTCACTGCGCTACTTCAATCCGATTGGCGCGCACGGCAGCGGGCAACTCGGTGATTCGCCATTGGGTGAGCCCGAGAATCTCGTCCCGTATCTGGGCCGTGTCGCGAACGGCACGCTGAAGCGTCTCCGCGTGTTCGGCGGCGATTACCCGACGCCCGACGGCACCTGCGTGCGCGACTACGTGCACGTCGTGGACCTGGCCGAGGCGCACGTCGCCGCGCTCGATTGCGTGCTGTCGGCGCCAGGGCATCGCGTTTTCAACATCGGCACCGGCGTCGGCACCTCGGTGCTCGATCTCGTCGGCGCGTATGCGGCGGCCAGCGGGTGCGAGCTGCCGTACACGATCGTCGAGCGACGACCGGGCGATGTTGCCTGCTTCTACGCCGACCCCCAGGCTGCGCGCGACACGCTGCAATGGCACGCGAAGCGTGGTCTCGGTGAGATGTGCGCCGACGCCTACCGCCATGTCGCAGATGGCGTGGCTCCAGAACTAATGCTGGCGGCGCCGACCCACGTTCCAGCGCCGCAGGTCACAGCCGCAGGCTGAGAGACACGAAGGCGCTGCGGCCCGGCGCCGGCGAGAACATCGGCTGCGCGGTGTCCCAGAAGAAGCTGTCGTACCAGGCGTAGGCGTATGCGCGGTCGGTCAGATTCTTGACCTGGAAGTCGACGCTCAGGCGTGGAGTGATCTGGTACTTCGCGCTCAGATCGAGCACGGCGAACTTGCCGAACTTCTCCGTCACGTTGCGCTCTTCGAGGTAGTAATCGCCCTGCGCGCGTGCCTGCAGTCCGAACGCGAGCGCATCGGTGGCGCGGTAGTCCACGCCGAGGTTGCTGACCGTGCGCGGGGTTGCCGCGACTTCGTTGCCTTCGATCGACAGACCGGCGGCGCGGCCGTCGCGTTCGATCTTCGCTTCCTGATACGCGTGTGAGGCGCGCAGCGTCCACCGCTCGCCCAGCTGCGCATCGATCTGTGCATCCACGCCGCGGCGGCGGGTCTTGCCCAGCACCACGGTCGTGCCGGTAGCGGGCATGTTGGAGACCTCGTTTTCGGCGTCCTGCTGCCACACCGCGATGCGCGCCTGGCTGCCGGCGAACGGCGCAAAGCGTAGACCAGCTTCCATGCCGGTGTTGGTCGAAGGCTGCATCGCCATCTGGCCCGGCGTCAGGTACGCGGGCGGCGTGGAGCCGGTCAGCACCTGGAAGGTGCGGCCCCAGTTCGCGTAGAGATTGGTGTCCGGCGACAGGGCATAGACCACGCTGAGCTTGGGCTGGCCGATGGTGCCGTAGTCCTGCAGCGGCGCACGCACGCCACCGGGCAGCTGGGTCGCGCCATCGAAGCGGTCGACGCGATAGGCCGGCACGATCTTAAGAGCGTCGACCGGCTGCCAGATCGCCTGCACGTAGGCGCCGGTGTTGTCGAAGCTGTGGAAGTCGTCGTTCTGCACGCGCGCGGGTGGCGCGTCGAAGTCGGTCGGCTCGGCGTAGTTGAAGCGCTGTCGCGTGTAGCCGTTGCGTTGCTGCTCGTAGTTGGCGCCGCTTTCGAGGGTGAGCGTGTCGCTGGCGACCCAGGTCAGCGTGGCGAGCATGCCGGTCTGCTTCTCGTCCCAGATGCGGCGCTGCCGCGGCGCATTGCCGGTGGGCAGATCGCTGAAGGTGACGCGGCGGTCGTCTTCGTAGCGGTTGTAGTAGAGCTTGCTGCCGAGCACGAGATTCTCGGCAAGCTTCAGATCCATGTGCACGCCGATCTGGCGCATCTCGCGGTCGTCGCCATCGTTGGCATTGCGGCGGTCGGAACTGCGCCGGTCGGCGGCCAGTTCCTCGGCGGTCATGAAGCCGGGTTCCTCGGCTTCCTGACGATAGGCGCGCGCGGTCACGCCGATGCGCATGCCGTCGTCGAGGCTGCCGTAGAACCACTTGCCGCCCAGCGAATACTTTTCCGACGCATCGTGGTCGCGATAGCCGTCCGAGGCCTGCACGCCGATGAAATAGTTCTGCGCGAAGCCGCCGCTCTCGCGGCCCACCGCGATCTGCGCTTCGCGCGTGTCGAAGCTGCCGTAGGTCAAGCGCGCATCGGTGTACTCGCCGCCCTGGCGCGTGCCGAAATTGATGTTGCCGCCGATGTTGTGCAGGCCGTAACGCGGATCGTTGGTGCCGCGCACGACTTCGATGTAGTCGATCTCCAGCGGAAACAGCATATCGATGAAGCGCTGGTTGCCGCTGTTGACGTTGCTCGGAATGCCGTCGATCAGCGTCTTGATGGCATTGAGATAGCCCTCGCCATTGAATGCGCGAAAGCTCACCTTGCCGGACTCCGCGCCCTGGCGCGTTTCGGTCAGCTGCATGCCGGGCATCTGCCCGAGCAGTTCCCAACTCTGCGTCACCGTCTTGTCTTCGATCTGCTCGGCGCCGAGCACGTCGACCGATGTCAGCACCTCGTGGGCGGTCAGCTGGCCGCGCGCCTGGTGCACGTGCACCGGCCCCATCGTGGTGGTGGCGCCCTGCGATTGGGCATGGGCGACGGGCGCGGTGAGGACCGCGGCGACGGCGGCGGCGAGCAGATGGACGTTCATGGCGTGCGGGGACTCGTGCAGGTGCCGGCGGCGTGCCGGTCAGGGAACGGGAAGACGTCGTGGGTCAGCGGTGATCCGGGGCGAAATCGGGCGCGCGCGGATAGTCGTCCGCGGTGAACGGCACGTCGCGGAACAGATAGCCGTAATAGAAGTGGCGCAGGCGGCCGTGATACGCGCGGATACGGTCCTGGTAGGCGAGGTGGGCGCGCATGTCGGTACCGGCCCATCGCGTCAGCACGGCTTGCATGCCAACCGGCGGCAGCGCCCAACCCAGACGCGCGGCCGCATCCGAGCGTCGCTCGATCCCGTCCCGGTAAGCCGCGGCCCGGTCGGCCACGCTGTCGTCGCCGTTCTGGTGGAAGGCGAGATACCACTTGTAGTGGAAGCCGTCGCCGAGCGGCGGCGAGTCCTGCCACTCGGGATAGTGCGCGTAGAAACGCTGCATCGTGATCTCGCGTGGAATGTCCCAGGCGTGGTTCACGGCTTCGCGTTGCGCGCGTGCGATTTCCGCGCCCTGGTCGACGCGGATCGTGCGTTCGATCGCCACATGCGACAGCGCAGGCAGGACGAGCGCGATGGTCGCCCACACCGTGATCAGCGCCGCCGCGTTCGTCGACGACGACCAGCTGCGCCGCGCGACGAGCAACGCCAGTGCGATCCAGAACACGGTGTAGGCAATGGTCAGTCCGACGACCGCGGCGATCAGTCCGGCTGACACGCCCTGGTGCAGCGCGAAGCCCACGAACAGCGGCACGACACACGCAAGCAGCGCGACGCCGCGGACCACCGCACGGCGCGCGTAGATCCGCGGCAGCGGATGCGGCAGCGCACGCAGCATCCGTTCGCGCCCGGACTCGGCCTCGGTCGAACGCAGGTCGTGGAACAGCACGATCACGAATACCGGCAGCAGGAACGTCAGCAGGAAGGCGAAGTCGAAGCGGCCTGCCAGTGCGAGTTCGGGATTGAACGTGTCGCCGTCGTGGATCTGCGCTTCCAGACCGAGCGCGCGGACGCGCAGGATATAGGGCGCGACATCGCGCATGCCCACCGCCGCGAACGCGAGTGGCGCGGGCGCATTCCAGGTGGGATGGAAGGTGTAGTACGCGGCATGGCCTGCATCGGTGGAATCGCCGTGTCCGTCGATCACCGCCGCCAGATCGGTCTGCTGCAGCGCCGGAATCCGTTCGATCGCCGCGCGCTGGCTGTCCATACGCTGCACGCCCGAGACGAGGCTCGCGCACGTGAGCACGGCCAGCAGCGCGAGTCCGGCGACGGCAACACGTGCGCGCAGCAGCAACGTCCATTCGTAGCGCCAGAGGGTCATCGGGCGGCTCCCAGTCGACGCGTCGCCAGCGCCAGCAGCAGGGCGGCGACCAGCAGCCAGCCCAGCAGCACCGCGGCCGCAGGCAGCATCGTCTGCAGCAGGCGCCCGGCCGGTTCGGGCACGAACGCGAATTCGGGAATGGCCTGCCAGTGCGCGCTGTCCACCCGCTTGCGGCGGTCGGCGTCGGCATCGCGGGCCGTGTCGTCGGCGTAGTCCACGGCGTCGGCCTGCAGCTGGTTGAGCTGCTGCACCATCGCGTAGCGATGCGCTTCGGCCTGCGCGAGGAAGCGCAGATGCGCGGACAGGTCGGTCGCAGCCGCGGCCATCGACAGCTGTCGCAACGGGATGGCCGGACTCAATGCGCCGAACAGTGCGACGCGCGTGTTCTGGCGATCCTGGATCGCGGCGCTGCGCGCGGCGTAGGTATCGAACAGCCCCGAGGTCAGGCGTTCGCCTTCGACCGCGACCAGGCCGCGATAATTCACCGGCAGGTCTTCGATGCGGTCGACGCCGTAGCGCTCGAGCACGCCGCGCCTGAAGTCGGCGAAGTAGGGATCGTCGGGATCGTGGCTGTCGCCGATCGCGCGCAGATCGGCGGCGATGCCGACATCGGTCTGCAAGCGGTCGGGCAGCGGGAACGCGGCATACGCCGCGTCGGTGGCCAGACGCGGCACCAGCAACGCCATGACCGCCCAGATGCCGACCAGTCCGAGCAACGCATCGCGGCGCCGACCGGCCAGCGTCGACAGCGCGATGATCAGTACGCACCAGATGCCCAGATATGCGGCATACGCCAGCATCAACACGACGGCCACGGTGACCGAAGCGCCGGGTCTGGCGGCCATGATCGCCAGACCTGCGAAGGCGGGCAGCATGAAGATCGTCGCGGCCACGGAAAGGGCGGCGAGCTTGCCGGCGACGATGTCGCGCAGGCGCGCGCCCTGCAGCATCAACTGCCGCAATGTGCCGCGCTCGCGTTCCTGTGCCAGCACGCCGTGGCCGAGAAAGATCAGCACCAGCGGCGCGAGGATCTGCAGCACGAAGGCGGGCGTGAGCTGGCCGAAGCGCGTCAGCACCGAGCCCTGCATCACGTCGCCGAAGTTCGCGGTGTTCTGGCGATGTCCCTCCAGGAACATGCTGCTGCCGGTGAACGGGTCGACGCCGGCGTCGAAGGCCGCGAGTGCCGAAGGCAGGCGATAGACGAAGTGGCCGTAATGGACCACGCGATGCGGATGGCGGTCGGGTTGCGCATCGAAGTCCGCCTGCGCGGCTGCCTGTTGCCGTTCGCGATAGTCCGCGGCGTCCGCCATGTGGTGCAGCGACACCACGGTGGCGACGGTGGCCAACATCGCCAGCAGAACGATGCCGGCGACCGCGGTCCGGGTCCGCGCCATCGCGCGCAGTTCGTTGCGCATCACCGCGACCACGACACTCATGCAGCGCGGGCCCGTCCGGAGAAGTGCGCGTGCAGCGCCGGCAGATCAAACTGCGCGCGCGCGGCCTCGTGCACGATGCGGCCGTGGTCGAGCACGCCGACGCGATCGGCCACTTCGACCGCGCCGAACAGATCGTGGGTGACCATCAGTACCGTCGTGCCGCGTGCGCGGACCGATTCGAGCAGCGTGTGGAAATCGGCGCTCGCGCCCGGATCGAGGCCCGACGTCGGCTCGTCGAGCAGCAGCAGCGGCACTTCACGCATCGACGCGATCGCGATCGCCACCTTCTGGCGCATGCCCTTGGAGAATCCGGCCAGCCGCTGCGTCCAAGCCGCTTCCTGCAGGCCGGCCGCGCGCAGGGCATCGCGGATCGCCCCGGCCCCTGCGCGCCGGCCTGCCAGCGACAGCAGATAGTCGGCGTTCTCGAAAGCGGAGAGATGCTCGTAGAGCGCTACGTTCTCCGGCAGATAGGCCAGCTGCGCGCGCGCCGCGTCGGGGGCCTGCGCCGGGTCCACACCGGCGACGCGTACCGTGCCCGAGGTCGGCTTCAAAAAGCCGAGGAGCACCGACAGCGTGGTGGACTTGCCGGCGCCGTTGCCGCCCAGCAGGGCGTAGATGTCGCCGCGCCGGACCTGGAGTTCGAGGTCGGTGAGGACCGGGCGGCCCGCGAACGCAACGGAGAGCGCATGGATGTCGACGACGGCGGTGGGAGGCGTCACGGCAGGCCCTTCGATGAACGGGGCCGCACTCTATCATGTAATAATATTACATTTAAGGCGCGCTGGGCGTGTCTTCAGCAGGGGGCCATCGATCTGGCGCGATCAAGACGAGGCGCTGCCACGGCCTGCACGGCGCCAGAGCGGCCTGACGACCGCTTCTGCGGCAGTCGGTTATGCTGCAACGCAACATCCATCGTTCGCGCCCGTGTCCGCCATCCACGCTAAACCGTCCCAGCCCGATCCCCACGATGCCGCCGAAGCCGAAGCGGCCGTTGCCGTGGCCGCGCCCGAGGCGTCGGCGCAGCGGCACACGCTGGTCGAAGATGTGCAGGGCCTGGTGCTTGCCAGTCTGGTCGGCGCGCTGGGCATGTCGATCCTGGCCACCGGCGGCCTGCTGGTGGGCGGCATCGCCGGCGTGTCACTGCTGGTGCACTACGCCAGCGGCTGGAACTTCGGTCTGCTGTTCGTGCTGATCAACCTGCCGTTCTACTGGATCGCGGTGCGGCGCATGGGCTGGGAATTCACCCTCAAGACCTTTCTGGCGGTCGGCGTGACCGGCTTCGTCGCCGACGCGATTCCGCGCTGGGCGCCGTTCGAATCGATGAGCCCCGCGTTCTCGGCGATCTTCGGCGGTTCATTGGTGGGCATGGGCATTCTGTCCTTCATCCGCCATCGCGCGAGTCTCGGCGGCGTGGGCATCGTCGTGGTCTGGCTGCAGCGCAGCCGCGGCTGGAGCGCCGGCAAACTGCAGATGGGGTTCGACACCGTGCTGATGCTGGTCGCGCTGATGATCGTGCCGCCCGCGCAGGTGCTGTACTCCGCGCTCGGCGTCCTGGTGCTCAATCTGGTGCTGCTGTTCAATCACCGTCCCGGGCGCTACATGGGCGCCTGAGCGCGACGCTTCTGCGGTCACGACGGGATGCGCCTCCACCTCGGACATTCAGCTTGCTCTGCCTAGACTCGGATCCATCGGCCCGTCGGGCCCACGGGAAGTCATCGATGCGCCGGATCGTCCTCGCACCTCTGCTGTGTCTTGCCCTCGCCGCGCCGGGCATCGCGTCCGCGCAGCAGTACGAAATCGACCTGTCGCGTCTCGACCCGGCCGCGGTGCTGTCGACCGGTGGCGACGTGTTGCGACGCGCCTCGACGCAATCGGTCGACGAACTCTTCCAAGCCGTGCTGCAGTCCTCGCGCGAGCCCAAGGAAGCGCGTGCGCTGTGCGCGCTGTTCGAACCTGATGCTCGCCGCGATCTCGCCGCGTTCCAGCGCACCGTCGACACGCTCGGCCCGGCTAGCCGCAACCGCTTCGCGAATGCCTTCACCAATGTCGCGATGAGCGGTCTGCAGGGACAACTGCAGACCTACGATCCGGCGATCGCGCAGCAGGTGCTGCGTTCCGCGGCGATCACTGCGACCTTGCTGCACGACGGTTTCATGTTGGGCATGACTTCGACCGGTACGGACGATGCGAGTCGTCGCGCGCGCTGTCTGTCGTTCCGGCAGATGGTCGACGTGCTCAAGGACCAGCCGCAACCGCAACGTGTGCTGGCCACGCGCTGGTTGCTCAACGAAGGGCTGACGCTCGTCGCGGATGGGCAACCGGCCGGTTGATTCGACGTGCGTGTGATGCGCTTGGCGATCGCGTGATGCGTCACCTGATCGTCATACCTGGATCGAGACCGCTCGCGTACACTGAACGCTCTTCACACGTCGGCCATCCGGTGCACTTCGATCGAAGTGTCACGCGCAACAGGCCTGCGTGTATTTCACGCCTGATCCAGCCCGACTGTTCGGAGTACGTCCAGTCCGATTGATCGTGTCCGCGGACCGCGGGCATTCGCGTCTGCGCACGATCACGAAAGGCGGCTGCCTCATGCAAGACGCGACAGATCCCCCTGCCCGGGCCGGGCGGGTCCGCACACCACGTCAGGTGGTGCGCGATCTTCTCAAGCAATTGCAGAGCCGACCGTTCAACGGCGCGCGGACCTTCGAGTGGACCGTCGACGTGCGCGGCATGACCGACGCGGGCTTCGACGAGACGGTGGCGATGCTGGCCGCGCGTGGATACCGCGCCGAGTACACGCCCAACGACATCCCCGGATTCGCGCATTTCATCCTGCGCTGGTGAGCGCGCGTTGGTGCAATCAGCCGACCTGCGCGATCCAGTCTTCGAGGTTGTAGTAATTCGTGACGCGCGCGATGCGCCCGTCGCGGATGTCGAAGAACGCGCCACCCGGCAGCACGTAGCGCTGGCCGTTCGCGGCCGGCAGGCCGGCGTCGTCGGCGATGTACGCGCCGTGCACCACGTACTCGGCAGCGGCGCGTGCGCCGTCC
Source organism: Luteimonas fraxinea (assembly GCF_021233355.1). Classification (NCBI taxonomy): domain Bacteria; kingdom Pseudomonadati; phylum Pseudomonadota; class Gammaproteobacteria; order Lysobacterales; family Lysobacteraceae; genus Luteimonas; species Luteimonas fraxinea. Next base: position 2,177,211 of record NZ_CP089507.1, read on the forward strand.
ATCGACGCCATGACCACGATGTCTTCCAGCCGCTCGCGATAGCTCGCATCCATGCGCTGCATGAAGGCGACGAAGGCCGCGCGTCCGGTTTCGCGTGCGCCCTGGTTGAGATCGTGCGCGACGTCGTCGGTCAGCAGCGCCAGCATCGCGTCGCGATCATTGGCATTGAACGCGGCGTAGTAGGCCTCCACCAGCTGCAGCGTGGTGGTCTGTGCGGTTCCGGTCATTGTCGGAGCGTCTCCTGGGCCGCGTCCCACAGGTCGCGATGGAAGAAGTACACCTCGCGCAGCAGGAACTCGCGCTGGGTGCGGAAGGTGCGGAAGCGGGTCGATGGCGTCGGCGAACCGAGCGCGTCGATGCCCAGCCGTTCGCTGGCACGCAGCGCGCGCGCCATGTGCAGCGGATCGCTGACGATGATCACGCGATGCAGGCGATGGTCCTGCAGCAGGCGCCGGGTCTCGACGAGGTTTTCCAGCGTCGTGCGCGAACGCGATTCGATCAGGATCGCCGATTCGGGAATGTCCCGGCGCAGCGCATACCGCCGCGCGACCTGCGACTCGGAGAACCGCGCTTTCGCACCGCCATAGCCGCCGGTGAAGATCAGCGTCTTCGCATGGCCGGCGCGATAGAGATCGAGGCCGTGATCGATGCGGGCTTCGAACACCGGCGACGGTTGCGCGTCGTAGGCCGCCGCGCCGAGTACGACGATGGCATCGGCCGGACCCGCCTCGTCGCGATTGCCGACGTGCACGATCCACGCGGCCACGCCCAGCAGCCAGATGGCCAGCAGCAGCACCAGCCAGAAGACGAAACGGAAGAAGCGGCGCATGGGGCCGCGTTTGCGCTTCATGGACTGCGCGCGCCGGTCATGACAGCCACGGCAGGCGATCGGGATCGACGTTGCCGCCGCTGAGCACCAGGCCCACGCGCAGCCCGGCGAAGCGCGAGCGGTTGGCGAGCACGGCCGCCAGCGCGATGGCCGACGACGGTTCGACCAGCTGCTTGGTGTGCACCGCGATCCGGCGCATCGCCGCCACGGTGTCGGCATCGTCCACCGCGATCACCTCGACCGGCGTGCCGTCGCTGCTGCGATGCGCGCGCAGGATCTCGAAGTTCGGCGCGCCCAGCAGGCCGCGCAGTCCGTCGCAGACGGTGTCCGGCACCAGATCGTCGACGCGCGCGCCGGCCTGCAGCGAACGCAGGGTGTCGTCGGCGCCACGCGGCTCGGCCAGCACCAGATGCGTGGCCGGCGACGCGTGCTGCAGCGCCAACGCCGTGCCGGACGCCAGGCCGCCACCGCCGACCGGCACCACCAGTACGTCCAGCGGCCCGGCCGCGTGCAGCAGTTCCAGCGCCGCCGTGCCCTGGCCGGCGATGACGTCGTGGTGTGCGTACGGATGGATCAGCGTCGCGCCGGTCTGCACACGCAGCCGTTCGCAGGCCGCCTCGCGCGCGGCGAGCGTCGGCGCGCAGTGGTGCAGCACGGCGCCGTAGCCGGCGATCGCCGCGAGTTTTGCCGCCACCGCGCCATTGGGCACCACCACATGGCAGACCAGGCCGCGCGACGCGGACGCCAGCGCCAGGGCCGCGCCGTGATTGCCGGAGGAGTGGGTCACCATGCCGTGCGCGGCTGCGTCGGTATCCAGCGACCACACCGCATTGGCGGCGCCGCGGAACTTGAACGCGCCCGCGCGCTGCAGATGTTCGGCCTTGAAATGCAGCATGCAGCCGGCCGCGTCGTCCAGCGTGCGGGCGCGCAGCACCGGGGTCAGATGCGCGCGGCCGGCGATGCGCGCGGCCGCGGCCAGCACATCGTCCGGTGTCGGCAGGGAAATCGTGTCCGTCATGGCGCAAGCGTAACGGAGCGACCCTCGGGATTCACAGGCCGGACGCGGGATGAAGCGACCCGCACGTGGTCGAAACGCTTAAGGGCGGATTCAATGCCGCGGGCGGATTCTGGACCCCTGATCGACAGGGGTGGACCGACATGATCCGCAAGGCTTTTCTGCTCGTTGCCTGCATGACGCTGGCCGGCTGTGCGACCTACGGCTACCGCGGCGGCAGTGGCGATTACTACTACGGCTCGCCCGGCACCACGTACCGTCACTACGGCGCGCCCTACGGCAGCCTCGGCTACGGACGCGGTTACGGCTGGTACGGCGGCGCCGGTTACGGCGCGCCCTACGGTCGCTACGACGCGTGGAACCGCTATCCCTATGGCTACGGCGGCGGCTATTACCGGCCGCCACCGGTAATCGTGCGCCCGGTCTATCCGGGTCGTCCGGGCGGCCATCGACCGGATCGTCCCCCGTACGGACATGGACGCCCGGATCGGCCCGACCGGCCGGGCTGGGGCGATGGTCGTCCGAATCGCCCGGACCGTCCCGGCTGGGGCGATGGAAGGCCGGACCGTCCCGATCGTCCCGGCATCGGTCGTCCCGATCGCCCGGACCGTCCCGGCTTTGGTGGTCGTCCGCCGAACAGTGGAGATGCCGGTCGTCCGGGCCGTCCCGGTGGTGGCTGGAGCGGTCGTCCGCCGCGTGGTGATGGGCAGGGGCGTCCGGACTCGCGTCCCGGTGGCCAGCGTCCCGGCCGGCCGGAAGGCCAGCCGCGTCCGGACTTCCAGCGTCCGCCGCAGGCCGCGCCCGTGAGCCGTCCGCAGCCGGCACGTACCGAGTCGCGTCCGAGTCCGCGCGGCGAAAGGCGGACCACGATCACACCCCGGGAAGTCGAGCCGATTTAGGACTTGCGCTGGCTGGAGTGGCGGAGGAAGCTCACTCCCCGAGTGACCGGCTGCGTCGGTTTCCGACGAAATGGTCACACCAGCTGTCGACTCCCGGCGGGGGAATACCGGATCCCCCCTGTTCCGCCTCCGCCGGGTGTCGGCTCTTGATCCGCGCATCTCCCCCGATGCGCCGCTCACGAGCCACAAAAAGATGGGGCCGGATGTCCCCCGACATCCGGCCCCGTGCTTCCCCGCAGCGTACTTGGCCAGCCCTGTTCCAATTCCGGCCGCGCCCCCCTTTCAGACGCTTGCCGCTGCGGGTGCCCCGACAACCACGCAGAAACTGTGCCAACTGTGGCGCGGTGTCTGACGTGCGCCGCCGAACTCGCGGATAATCGCTCCATGTCCAACGACTTCCACAGCTACGACGTCATCGTCGTCGGCGGCGGCCATGCCGGCACCGAAGCCGCGCTCGCGTCCGCGCGCGCCGGCGCCCGCACGCTGCTGCTCACCCACAACGTCGAAACCATCGGCGTGATGAGCTGCAACCCGGCGATCGGCGGCATCGGCAAGGGCCATCTGGTGCGCGAGATCGACGCGCTCGGCGGTGTGATGGCGCGCGCGGCGGACGCGGCAGGCATCCAGTGGCGTCGGCTCAATGCATCGAAAGGCCCGGCGGTACGCGCGACGCGCTGCCAGGCCGACCGCAACCTCTACCGTGCGTTCGTGCGTCGCGCCGTCGAAGCGCAGCCCAGCCTGACGATCTTCCAGTCGGCGGTCGATGATCTCGTCATCGAAGGCGACGCCGTGCGCGGCGCGATCACCCAGACCGGCCTGCGCTTCGACGCGCCGGCGGTGGTGCTGACCGCGGGCACGTTTCTCGCCGGGCGCATCCATATCGGCGAAACGCAGTCGGCCGGCGGCCGCGCGGGCGATCCGCCTGCGGCCACACTTGCCGCGCGCCTGCGCGAGCGTCCGTTCGTCGTCGACCGTCTGAAGACCGGCACGCCGCCGCGTATCCACGGTCGCACGCTCGACTACGACGCGATGACCATCCAGCCGGGCGACGATCCGCGTCCGGTGTTCTCCTTCATGGGCACGCGCGACGATCATCCTCGCCAGGTGCCGTGCTGGATCACGCATACCACTGCACGCACGCACGAGATCATCCGCGGTGCGCTGCACCGCTCGCCGATGTACTCGGGCCAGATCGAAGGTATCGGTCCGCGTTACTGCCCGTCGATCGAAGACAAGGTCGTGCGCTTCGCCGACAAGGCCAGCCACCAGATCTTCGTCGAGCCCGAAGGGCTCGATGTCGCCGAGATCTATCCCAACGGCATCTCGACTTCGCTGCCGTTCGACGTGCAGCTGGAGCTCGTGCGCAGCATCACCGGCTTCGAAAACGCACACATCACCCGCGCCGGCTACGCGATCGAATACGACTTCTTCGATCCGCGTGGACTCAAGAACACGCTGGAGACGCGCGCCGTCGCCGGTCTGTATTTCGCCGGCCAGATCAACGGCACCACCGGCTATGAGGAAGCTGCGGCGCAGGGCCTGCTCGCCGGCGTCAACGCCGCGCGCCAGGTGCGTGGTCTCGATGCCTGGAGTCCGCGCCGCGATCAGGCCTACATCGGTGTGCTGGTCGACGATCTGATCACGCACGGCACCAAGGAGCCGTACCGCATGTTCACCAGCCGCGCCGAATACCGGCTGCAGTTGCGCGAGGACAATGCGGATCTGCGCCTGACCGAAGCCGGTCGCAGTCTCGGTCTCGTCGACGACGCGCGCTGGGCCCGTTTCGACGCCAGACGTGAATCTGTCGAACGCGAGACCGCACGTCTGCGCGGCCTGTGGGCGTCGCCGCGGAACACGATCGGCCACGATGTCCTCGCGACGCTGGGCATCGAACTGCGCCGCGAGAGCAACGGCATCGACCTGCTGCGTCGCCCCGAACTCGGCTACGCCGATCTGATGCGCGTGCCCGCGATCGGTCCGGGTGTCGAGGCAGCTGATGTCGCCGAGCAGGTCGAGATCGAAGCCAAGTACTCGGGTTACCTCGATCGACAGCGCGTCGAGATCGAACGCCAGCAGCGCCAGGAGACCACGGCGATCGCCGAGAGTTTCGACTACGCGCAGGTGCGTGGCCTGTCGGCCGAACTCGCGCAGAAGCTCGTGCAGGTGCGACCGCTGACCGTCGGTCAGGCGCAGCGCATTCCTGGCATGACACCGGCTGCGATTTCGCTGCTGCTGGTGCATCTGGAACGTGCACGGCGCACGCACGCGGCCTGAGCAAACGTCGCGGCACCACAGCGTGTCGTTGCACCGCAACGCGTGCGTCTCGACACCGACGCGTGCGCGGCGTACGCCGCGTTTGCGTCTGTCGATCATCCGACGTTCCGCGCACCTGTGGTCTGGTACGGACTTCGATCAGGAAGGGCGACAGGAATGACGAAGAGACCCGTACTCGTCGGCGCGTGCATTGCCGCCATCACTGGCATCGCGTACTGGGCGGTCGTGTCCGGGATGACGGGCGGTGGCGAGCCCTGGGACGCCGCCGCGTACTGGACGCTGGTCTATCCGGGCGCGCTGCTGCTGTCTGCCATCCTCGGATTCGCGATGCCGGTACGCGCCTGGCTCTGGGGTCCGATCGTGGTTTTCGCCCAGGTGCCGGTCGTGATCGCCGTGGCAGGCGCTGGGCCGTTGCTGCTCGCAGGCGTGCTCTATGCGGCGGTGCTGTCGATTCCGGCTGCAGTGATCTCGGGTGTCGCCGGATGGATCCGGCGCCGCATGCGTGGCGTGGCGCCTCACTGAGACAACGCGCGCCTCTGCTGCCGATGCTCAGGCGCCACGCAACCGATGCTCAGGCGCCACGCAACGCTGGCGATCTGACGCCTTCCGTGCGTGGTGCTGGCATTACGCGCGTGCGCATCGGCAGTCCGAACAGCGGGCGCAGCCAGCGGATGCGCCGGATCAGCAGTTCGTGGATCAGCAGGCAGCCGGCCACGGTGATAGCCAGCACGAGCAGCGGTTCCCACAACGCACCGAGGCGCAGCGGAATCAGCCAGTACGCGGCGAGCACGATCAGGCTCTGGTGCAGGATGTACCAGGGATACACCGCTTCGCTGGCGTAGCGCAGACCCGGCCACGGCCGGTTCAACAGACGGGCGCCCCAGGCCAGCAGTGCGAGCAGCGCCGTCCACGCATACAGCGCGTGTGCGCAGACCGATACAAGCTTCCATGCCGACAGCGGCATCAGGGCGTCGAAGCTGTCGGGCGACAGGACGCCGCTGTCGAGCAGGCGTCCGATCACGCGCAATGCCATGTAGACGCACGCGCCGGTCAGCGCGCACGCCGTCAGCACCCAGCGGCGCGCGTCGAGTGCGGCCCACATCGATGCGCGCGATGCGATCAGGACGCCGAACGCGAAGACCGGAACGTACTTGGCATGGCTGAACCAGTCGCCGGCCAAGGCATGGGTCGTCGGAAACCGCGGCGCCAGCACGATCAGCGCGAACAGGTACCACAGCGGCGGCACCGTCCACAGCAGCCAGCGACCCCGCGTGGTCAGCCATCCGGCGATGCGTGTACCACCGATCGCGCGCAGCACCGGCAAGGCGATCAACGCGAGCATCGTGTAGACCCACAGGTACGGCAGATACCAGAGATGATTCCAGGTGAAGCCGTACTCGGCGCCGGTGAATGTGCCGGCCGGCCACGGCTGCAGTTGCAGGTAACGCAACAGGAAGGTGCCGAAGCCGGCGTCGTAGGTCCCGAGCATCCGCGCCTCGCACCAAGCCTGCACCGGCACGACGGCGAGGATGCCGAACGCCAGCGGCAACAGCAGGCGCCAGCTGCGATTGCCGATCAGGCGGCCCGGTGATTTCCGCGCCAGCACCAGACCCAGCGCGATACCCGACAGCAGGAACAGCAGTGACATCCGCCAGCGGTTGATCAGCACCATCGGCCATTCGACCCAGCCGAGCAGCGTCGGGCTCTTGATGTGGAAGCCCCAGTCGACCACGTAGACCATGCCCAGGTGATAGAGGATCAGCAGGGCGAAGGCGATCACGCGCAGCGCGTCGATGTCGTGGCGTCGGTCCATGGCGGTCTGCGATACGGAAGGGGCCGCCACGGTGCCGGGTCGCAGTGACGCGCGGTCCCGCCGAGGGCTTCAGGGCGCGTCTCCAGGGACGAACCGTGGGCCGGCAGGGACGAATGGGACGGGCCGACGCGCGGCGGCTGCCTAGAATGCGGGCATGTCCGCACGTTCCCCCGCGCCGCCCACCGGCGCCGAGCGCTATCTCGCCATCCGTCGACCGGTCGAGGTCGGCTACTGGCTCATCACCTATCTGCTGTCCGGGCTGGGCAACAGCGTGACCACCTGGATGGACGTCGAGCGCCTCGGGCTGGGCTACGCCGCTTGGGAAGTGGCGAGCTGGGAAGGCAGCAGCGCCGTCGCGCTGCTGATGCTGGTGCCGGCGATGGTGTGGTTCACCGCGCGCTGGCCGGTGCATCTGGACAACTGGCGCCGGCGCCTGCCGCTGTACGCGGTGGCGAGCTTGGTCTGGTCGGCGCTGCACGTCGGACTGATGGTGGCCATCCGCAAGCTGATCTACGCATGGCACGGCGGCAGCTATGTCTTCGGCGATGCCTTCGTCTACGAATACCTGAAGGATGCGCGCACCTTTCTCGGCATCGTCGTGGTGCTGCATGGCTATCGTCTGCTGGTGCGTCGCCTGCAGGGCGAGGCCTCGCTGCTGGCCGCGCCGGACGACGACAGCGCGCCGGTGGAGCCGGTCGAGCGCCCCTCGCGATTCCTGGTCCGCAAGCTCGGCCGCGAATTCCTGGTGGCCGCCGACGACATCGAGTGGGTGCAGGCCGCGGGCAACTACGCCAACCTGCACGTGCGCGGCAAGGTCTATCCGCTGCGCAGCACGCTGGCCGAACTCGAATCGCGCCTCGATGCCGCGCGGTTCCTGCGTGTGCACCGCAGCCATCTGGTCAACGTCGACCGGATCGCCTCGATCGAACCGCTCGACAGCGGCGATGCGCGCATCCACCTGCATGACGGCACCGTCGTGCCCTGCAGCCGACGCCATCGCGAACCGCTGCGTCTGGCGATGGCGCGCTAGAGACGGTCAGTCCAGCGGATGCGCTGCGACGTCCTCATGCAGGATGCGGCGCAGTTCGAGGATCGCAGGCGCGGTCTCCTGCACGCTGTGGCCGGAGACGATGACCTTCTCCGACACCGCGTCGTCGAGGTGCGCGCTGGCGTAGGGCACGAGGCCGTCATTGGACTGCGCCAGCGGTACCGCGGGATCGCGCTGGGCGATGATCGTGTGCAGCGTCACGCCCGGCGCGCGCGGCAGATCGGCGGCGGCGCGCACGAAGGGATCGCTGGCGCTGAGGTTGTCGATGCTGTTGGGAATGCGGCCGGTGCTGCCGTCGGGTGTCTGCGCGCTGCCGCCAAGGGTCTGCAGCACGTCGTCGAAGTTCTCCAGGAACGTCAGGGGCAGGCGCACGAGGCGTGAGATCCAGCGACCGGCGCGCGTGCCGGCGATGTCGGTGCCGCGATGCGGGGCGGCGATGAAGACCGCGCGCTCGATCTGCGGCATCGGCTCGAAGCGCAGGAACGGTGACAGCCGCCGTTGCACGCGGCGCAGATCGCCGGGCGCGATCTCGCGATTCGCCGTCACCGCGTCCCACAGCGCATCGCCCGACGACGACACCATCAGCCGTGCGATCACCCCGCCCATGCTGTGGCCGACGACGACCATGTTCTGCGAAGCGCGTGCGCGGCGGTCGGGATCGAAGTGCGTGAGCGCGTCGTCGACCGTGCGGCGGATCTGCGCATGATTGAGCGCGATCGGCATGTTGGTCGGGTAGTAGATCTGCCAGATCTGGAAGTTCTGCCGCAGCGTCTCGTCGCCCAGCACCTCGTTGGCGACATTGACCCAGGCTTCGGGGCTGCTCGCCAGCCCGTGCAGCATCAGCAGGATCCGGCGGTCTGGATCGTAGGGCTGCATCATGTACAGATGCGGCCGGTCGATGCCGTGGTCGCGGCCGAACAGCGTGCGCAGCGACTGCGTGGCGAAGCCGGAACGCGCGAGCCACAGGCCGTAGCCGGCGGTGAAGTTCGCCGCCAGCGGCACCTGCTGACCATGCATCTGCGCGACGCTGTCGACGTAGGGATCGTGCACGCTCAACGCGACCTCGCGCGTGGCCATCAGCTGCGCGAGATCGTCCGCGGGAAAGCGCAACAGCACGGTCAGCGCAGGTGAGGGCATCTCGCTGTAGTCGCGACGCTGCGGGCGCTGGCGACGGTGCGGCGTGTCCGTGGCGTCTTCCGCATCGGGCACGACGATCGTCGTCACCGGATCGGGCTGCATCACCGCGACGAGTTCGGCGCCGAACCCGTCGCGCCGGTACACGCTGCGCAAGCCGGCGAACTGCAGCGACGAGGCCGGAATGAGTTCTTCCGGCAGGTCCACACCATCGGGCAGGCGCACGCCCTCGAGCGTGGTGCGGATCGTCCAGCCGGCCTGCTGCAGCGCTTCGCCCTCGGCGCCGGGTGCGCCGGCGTAACGTGCGAACAGCGCGGTCGCCGCTTCCTGCGTGGCGAGGTTGTAGTAGTCGCGCACCTGCGTCTGCCGGTCTTCGAAGGCGCGCTCGCCGGGCGTGCGCGCGCTGAAGAACAGATAGGCGTAGGCGTGGCGCGCGACTTCGAACCACGCATCGAGTTGCGCATCCGACGGCGCTGCGTCCCCCTTGGGCGCGAGTGACAGTGCCCGCTGCATCCACAGCTCGGTCAGCGCGGCCATGCGCCGCTCGTCGTTGACGTCGTGCACGTCGGTCAGCGCCTGCAGGCAATCGTGTTGCGGTCGCGCGCAGGCGCGATCGTCGAGGCCGGCCACGCGCAGCATCTCGCGCGTCGCGGCACTGAGCTCGCCGGTGGTCAGAATGTCGCCGCGCTTGATCGCGATGTACTCGCCCGGCGGGATCGACTTCACGTCGACCATCGCAAGCGAGCACCCGGCCAGCGACAGCACGAGCAGCAGGCTCATCGCGCTGCGGATCCATCGCGGTGCTTGGTGCGAAGTCATCGGGTCTCGGCCTCCGGAATGCCGGGCACGCCGCGCCGGATCGCGCGGGAGAAGTCGGGGTCGCGATCCGCGGCGCGCGCCCGGTCGGTGATGCGTCCCGCCGCTTCCAGCTGGTCGAACGAGCCCTGGCCGGCGAGTCCGCCGTGCGCATGCGCGTACTGCCCGAAGTAACCCGACAGCAGCAGGCGGATGTCGAGCGGCAGGCCCGGCGCGATGTGGCGGGCGACATCGAAGACGATCGTCGTGCAGTTGCTGGTCACCGTGTTGTAGAAGCGCGGCGCCTGCTGCAGCGTGCCGGCCTCGTCGACGTAGGCGAGGAACAGCGTGCGCAACTGTTCGCGCGGAATCGCCAGCCGGTACAGATAGACGTCCTCGTCGCGCACATTGCTGCGCACCCGCACGATATCGCGCTCGTCGGCCGCGATCAGCACCGCCTCGAACTGCTTGAAGAAGCCGCCGATCGCGGAGAACGACTCGTGGCGTTCCTTGCGGATCTCCAGCGAGAACACCACACGGCTGCCGTCGTCGAAGCCGAACGACACCAGCGTGTGCGCAATCGCCGGGCCCATCCAGTACGACATCACCAGATCGGCGGAGGCCAGTCCGTCGAGATCGTAGGTGCGCGTCTCCCAGCGCGGCGCCGGATCGCCGTCGCGGGTCCAGTCGAAGTTGCGGACGTTGTGCAGGGTCACGCGGCTGCCGTCGACGTCGGCATGGAGCAGGCGCGCGACGTCGTCGGCCCAGTCGCGGTCGTGCATCGGCAGCACGGTCTGCCACCAGCCCAGCAGCGCCAGCGCGGCGACCAGTCCGGCGCCGAGCACGCGACGGCGTCGCAAGCGCGTCATGCGGCCTGCCATTGCCAGCAGCGTCGCGACACCGAGCGCGCTCCACGGCACCAGCCACAGCCAGCGCTGCGGCGCCTGGTACCACAGCGCGCCGATGCCCCACAGCACGCACACAACGGTGGCGATGCACAGCAGCACGCGCAGGGCCCGGCGCCACAGGGAACGCGTCGTCACCATCAGGGCGCGCGGCCCGGCCCGGGCAGGGCGATGTGGCGCGACGATGTGCAGGGGTGACGGGGTGGCATGCGGCAATTGTGGTGCAGGTCGGCATCGTCCCGGTAGCAGCACCCGTCACCTGGCACGCGGTAGAACGGCAGCAACGCTGTCGACCGGATCCCCGCATGGCCAGGAAGAAGACCCTCAAGCTGGCGACGTTCAACGTCAACGGCATCGGCACGCGCCTGCCGAACCTGCTCGCCTGGCTGGCGCACGAGACGCCCGACATCGTCGCGCTGCAGGAACTCAAGGCGACCGACGAGGCCTTTCCGGCCGCCGAACTCGAAGCCGCCGGCTACGGCGCGATCTGGCACGGCCAGCGCGCCTGGAACGGCGTCGCGCTGCTCGGGCGCGGCGTGGAACCGGTGGAAAGCCGGCGCGGCCTGCCGGGCGATCCGGACGACGCGCAAAGTCGCTACATCGAGGCCGCGGTGCACGGCATCATCGTCGGCGCGCTGTACCTGCCCAACGGCAATCCGCAGCCGGGGCCGAAGTTCGACTACAAGCTCGCGTGGATGCAGCGCCTGCACAGGCACGCGAAGTCGCTGGTCGATCTGGCACATCCGGCTGCTCTGGTCGGCGACTTCAATGTCATTCCGACCGACAACGACGTCTACGACGCGAAGGCCTGGAAGAAGGATGCCTTGATCCAGCCCGAGGTCCGCGCGGCGTACTTCGATCTGTTGAAGCAGGGATGGACCGACGCGCTGGCGGAGGTCTTCGGCGACGAACAGGTCTTCACCTTCTGGGACCACTTCCGTCAGCACGCAGAACGCGACCGCGGCCTGCGCATCGACCACCTGCTGCTCAATCCGTTGCTGGCCGGACGTCTGGAATCGGTGGGTGTGGACCGCTGGGTGCGACTGGAACCACGCGCCAGTGACCACGCGCCGACATGGGTCGAACTGCGCGTCTGATCCCTGCCGCCGCGCTCGCGCATCGCGCACGACGCCGCACGGACGGCGCGCGCCAGTGAGGCGGACGTGATTCCGATGAACGGCGTGCTTCGTGTATGCGCACGCGTCACGGCCCAGCGGGCGGCGGCGCGTATCACTGGAATGTCGCCATCTCCGGCACATCCAGAGTCTCAGGGAACATGCACACGTCCAGGAACGACAACGGCGTCATCCTCATCGTCGAGGATGACGCCAACCTCGCCTCGTTGACCGGCGAGTGGCTGGTCCGTCGCGGCTTCGCCGTCGACTACGCCCGCGACGGCATCGAAGCGCTCAATCTCGTCGGCGCACAACGCTACGACGCGATCCTGCTGGACGTCACGCTGCCGCGGATGAACGGTGTCGAGGTATGCAGGCAATTGCGCGCGGCGGCGCATCCGGTTGCACCGATCCTGATGCTGTCGGCGTTGAACACATTGGACGCCAAGCTGGCGGGTCTCGGTGCAGGCGCAGACGACTACCTCATCAAACCGTTCGCTCCCGCCGAACTCGGTGCACGCATCGATGCGTTGCTGCGTCGCAGCCGTGCCGAAGTCGCGAAGGAAATCATTGCGCTCGACGACCTGCGGGTCGATCCCGGCACCGGGCGCGTGACCCGTGCAGGCCGTGAACTGCCGGTGCTGCCGGTCGGCCTGAAGATTCTCGCGACCCTGATGCGGCATCACCCGCGGGTGGTGACGCGCGCGGAACTGCAGTCCGCGATCTGGGGCTCGCGACTGCCGCGCTCCGACTCGCTCCGCAGCCACATGTACCAGCTGCGCCGCACGCTCAATGATGGCTTCGACGAGCACCTGATCGTGACGATGCCCGGCACCGGATTCCGGTTCCGCGCGCCACGACCCAACGAGCCGCTGTCGCGCTGACATCGCGGCGCCGCGCAACTCCCTTATCGCGCACACCCGGGCCGCACGTGGAATGCCACGCGCGGCGTCCAATCGTATCCCTCCACACTGGAACACTCCTCATGGCGATCAAAACGCTCGAAGATCTTTTCATCCACGAACTGTCGGACACGCATTCCGCGGAACGGCAGATGGCCAAGGCGCTGCCGAAGCTCGCACGCGCGACGCACAACCCTGATCTCGCGGCTGCGTTCGAGCTGCATCTCGAGCAGACCAACGTCCAGATCGAACGGCTCGACCAGGTGGTCGAACTGCTGGGCGCACGCCTGAAGCGCATCAAATGCGCGGCGATGGAGGGCCTCGTCGAAGAGAGCAAGGACGTCATCGAATCGATGGACAAGGGGCCGCTGCGCGATGCCGCATTGATCGGCGGCGCGCAGAAGGTCGAGCATTACGAGATCGCGTCCTACGGCACGCTGTGCGCACTGGCGAAGCAGCTCGGCCACACGGATGCGGTCAAGTTGCTCAAGGCCACGCTCGATGAAGAGAAGGCGACCGACGAGAAGCTGACCCTGCTCGCGGAAGCGGGCGGCAACCAGATGGCCGCCGAAGCCGGATGACCCACCGCGTTGCGCTGCGGGGTGTCTGCGGCGCAGACGTCTGCACGGATCGGAACGTCGAATGACCTGATCGCAGCGTCCGGGCGTGTCACATGCCCGGACGCCGCGTGTTCGATCAGCGCCCGCGTGCGCGGGCGAACGCGTCGGCCAGTGCGTTGTTGCTCGGCGCGGCCGCGGTCTGCGGCTTGCCGGCAGGACGTCCGCCACGCGGACCGCCGGAACCACGCGATGCAGTGCGATCTTCGCGCGACTCACGGGCCGGCTTCTCGCCCGGCACATCATCGAGACGGCGCGTCAGCGCGATGCGCTTGCGCAGCACATCGACCTCCAGCACCTTCACCTTGACGATGTCGCCGGCCTTGACCACGTCGCGTGGATCCTTGACGTAGGTATCCGACAGCGCCGAGATGTGCACGAGGCCGTCCTGGTGCACGCCGATGTCGACGAACGCACCGAATGCCGCCACGTTGCTGACCACGCCTTCGAGAATCATGCCGACCTGCAGGTCCTTGATGTCTTCGACACCGTCGGCGAAGACCGCGGCCTTGAACTCCGGGCGCGGATCGCGGCCCGGCTTCTCGAGTTCTTTGAGGATGTCGCGCACCGTCGGCACGCCGAACTTCTCGTCGGTGAACTGTTCCGCCTTGAGCCCGCGCACGAATACGCCATCACCGATGATCTGCTTCACGTCGCGGCCGCTGCTGCCGGCAATGCGCTCGACCACCGGATAGGCTTCCGGATGCACGGACGACGCATCCAGCGGTTCGTCGCCGTCGGCGATGCGCAGGAAGCCCGCGCACTGCTCGAAGGTCTTCTCGCCCAGGCGCGGCACCTTCAACAGATCCTTGCGGCGCTTGAACGGTCCATTCGCATCGCGATGCAGGACGATGTTCTCGGCGACGCCGCTCGACAGGCCGGCGACGCGCGCGAGCAGGGCGCCGGACGCGGTATTGACGTGCACGCCGACCGCGTTGACGCAGTCCTCGACCCGCGCATCCAGCGCCCGCGCGAGACGGTACTGGTCCACATCGTGCTGGTACTGGCCGACGCCGATCGCTTTCGGTTCGATCTTGACCAGTTCCGCCAGCGGATCCTGCAGGCGCCGCGCGATCGACACCGCGCCGCGGATCGACACGTCGAGGTTCGGGAATTCCTTCGCCGCGGTTTCCGATGCCGAATACACCGACGCGCCCGCTTCGCTGACCACGATCTTCTGAAGCTTGAGCTCCGGGGCGAGCTTGATGACATCGGCGGCGAGGCGGTCGGTCTCGCGCGAGGCCGTGCCGTTGCCGATCGCGATCAGCTGCACGCCGTGTTCGGCGCACAGCTTGCGCAGTGTGTGCACTGACTGGTCCCACTGCTTGCGCGGTTCGTGCGGATAGATCGTGTCGGTCGCAACCAGCTTGCCGGTCGCATCGACCACCGCGATCTTGCAGCCGGTGCGGATGCCCGGATCGAGACCGAGCACGGTCTTCGGGCCCGCAGGCGCCGCAAGCAGCAGATCTTTCAGGTTGTCGCCGAAGACGTTGATCGCTTCGGCTTCGGCCTTCTCGCGCGCCTTGCCGAACAGATCGATCATCAGATGCAGATGGATCTTCGCGCGCCACGCCAGGCGGCAGGCGTTGAGCAGCCAGGTATCGGCGGCGCGCGACTGCGCGGCGATGCCGGCGTGCAGCGCAATGCGGCCTTCGGCGTAGGCGTTGCCCTGCTCGGGATCGTTGCCTGGTTCGAGTTCGAGGGTGAGGAACTCTTCGCGCCGGCCGCGGAACAGCGCGAGCAGGCGGTGCGAGGGAATTTTAGCCAGCGGTTCGGCGTGGTCGAAGTAGTCGCGGAATTTCTCGCCCGCGGTTTCTTTGCCGGGGCTGACCTTGGCGCGGATCACGCCGTTGGCTTCGAGCCAGTTGCGCAGTTCGCCGAGCAGCGTCGCGTCCTCGCCCCAGCGTTCCATCAGGATCGCGCGTGCGCCTTCCAGCGCGGCCTTGGCATCGGCGACACCCTTGTCGGCATCGACGAACCCGGCAGCGAAAGTTTCGGGCACCAATGTGGGATCGGCCAGCAGGCCGTCGGCCAGCGGTTCCAGTCCGGCCTCGCGGGCGATCTGTGCGCGCGTGCGGCGCTTCTGCTTGTAGGGGAGATACAGATCTTCGAGGCGCGCCTTGCTGTCGGCGGCTTCGATGTCGGCGCGCAGTTCCGGCGTCAATTTTCCCTGTTCGTCGATGCTGGAGAGGATCGCCGCGCGGCGGTCCTCGAGTTCACGCAAGTAGGACAGGCGCACTTCGAGATCGCGCAGCTGGGTGTCGTCCAGTCCGCCCGTGACTTCCTTGCGGTAGCGCGCGATGAACGGCACGGTCGCGCCTTCGTCGAGCAGCGCGATCGCGGCGATCGCCTGCGCGGGCTGGGCGCCGATCTCGGCGGCGATGGTGTCGGCGATTCGACGGGCGAGGGCGGCATCAGGCTTGGACATCGGTTCCACATCGGGTCGCGGCAGCAGCGCCGCGCGGCGATTGTGGCAACCCGGTCCTGTCGGCGGTACCCGTTGACAAGCGGGTCCAGTCAGCGTGCGACTCAGTCGCGGCGCCGGCGCCACGGCAGCGGAATCTGGAACAGCATCAGCGCGATCCACGCCAGGCGACTGGAGCCGCTTTCGCGCGTGTCCGGCAGCGGCGCGTCCGCGTCGGGATCGTCTTCGGCGCCGAGCTGGAATTCGCCGGCATCGAGGCGCCGGATGAGGTCCTGCGCCTGTTCGACCTGGTCATCGCGCACGTGCAGCTTCACGCCGCCGATCGCCAGCCGCCACTCCCAGTTCGCCAGCGCCATGTTGGCGTCGCCAAGATGCACGTCGATGCCCTCGGCCTGCAGCAGGCCGCAGGCGATCTGCGCTTCGATCGGGTCCGCGTAGCGGGCGACGATGACGCTCATGGGCGGCTGTGTGGACGCGCGTACATGCGTGGGAGGGTAACCTTGCGCACTGAATCCGAC
This sequence comes from Luteimonas fraxinea, assembly GCF_021233355.1. Classification (NCBI taxonomy): domain Bacteria; kingdom Pseudomonadati; phylum Pseudomonadota; class Gammaproteobacteria; order Lysobacterales; family Lysobacteraceae; genus Luteimonas; species Luteimonas fraxinea. Next base: position 2,193,500 of record NZ_CP089507.1, read on the forward strand.
GCTCACGTGGAGCCTGGCGCATGTCTGCTTTCGATCGTCCCGCACGCCTCTCGCGCCTGCGCAACGTCCTCGCGGTGTCGACCGCTGCACTGCTGCTCGCGGCCTGCGGCAGCGATGCGCCCGAGCAGACGGCCACGCGCGCTGCGACCACCGACGTGACAGCGCCCAGCGAAGTCATCGACTGGGCATTGCCGGAGTCCGGCGCCGGTTCGGCGTCGCCCGATCTCGTCGCCGGACCCGACGGCGTGCTGATGCTGAGCTGGGTGAACTCGCGCGAAGGCCGTCGCCACGTGTTCCAGTTCTCGCGCTTCGATCCCGCGCAGCAACGCTGGCGCAATGCGCCAACGACGATCGCGATCGGCAACCGCATGTTCGTCAACTGGGCCGACACGCCGCACGTGCAGGCGACCGCCGACGGCGCGCTGTGGGCGCACTGGCTGCAGAAGAACGGCGAGGCGCCGTATGCCTACGACGTCGCGCTGGTGCGTTCGCGCGACGGCGGCGCGGACTGGGGCGCCTACACCGTGCCGCATGACGACGGCACGCAGACCGAACACGGCTTCGTGTCGATGTGGCCGCAGGGCGACGGCATCGGCATCGCCTGGCTCGATGGTCGCAACACCGTCGGCGCGAGCCACGAAGGCCACGATTCGCCGGAAGGGCATGCGTCGCCCGGAGAGGGTCGGCCGATGACGCTGCGCGCCGCGAACTTCGACGCGACGCTGCGCAAGACCGGCGAGGTGGAAATCGACGCCAGCGTCTGCGACTGCTGCCAGACCGCCGCCGCGGTCACCGCGCAGGGGCCTGTCCTCGTCTATCGCGGACGTAGCGACGGCGAAGTGCGCGACATCATGGTCACGCGCCGCGAAGGCGATACCTGGACGACGCCGACGGCCGTGCACGCCGACAACTGGGTGATGCCGGCCTGTCCGGTCAACGGTCCCGATGTGGCGGCCGTGGACAGCGGCGTGGTCGTGGCGTGGTACAGCGCGCAGACCGGCACGCCGCAGGTGCAGATCGCACGCAGCGACGATGCGGGCACGACGTTCGCGGCGCCGGTCGTGCTCGACAGCGATGCGGCCGTGCAGGGCCGCGTCGCCGTCGCACTCGATGGTCAGCAGGCGTGGGCGCTGTGGCTGCGCGAAGACGCCGCCGGCGCGCAGTCGTTGTGGCTGTCGCGCCGCAGCCCGGATCTGGCGACCGAGTACGAACGCATCGAAGTCGCGCGTCCGCAGGGCCGCGGCCGCGGCACCGGGTTCCCGCAGCTGCAGGCGGTCGCTGGACACGTCTATGTCGTCTGGACTGATGTCGTCGACGGCGCGCCGACATTGCGCGGCGTGCGCGTGGTGCGCTGACGGACGATCTGCGGCGGCGCTGCGCGTGCGGGCGCCGCGCATCGCCCCGGTGTGTTCGCCAGCGCACATAGAGTGCGCATTGCCTGGGAATTGGACGTTCATGGCGTCGTGCTGACGCCATGAACGCGCCCGACTCGCGCGCCTGTCACTTCCGCAGGCGCATCGTGGCCGCAAGACCTCTTCTGGATCTTCCGTGCCCCCTCTCCCTTCAACGCCGCCGACCGCGGCGTCAATCGCGTGCGCGCCTGCGCTGCCCGCCTTCGTCCGCGACGCGATGTCGCGCCACGCCTCGCTGCCGCTGCCCGGCCACGGCGACACACTGACGCGCTGGCGCCAGCTGTCGGACATCGCCGCCGAAGACGTTTGCGGCATCAAGGTGCTGGAAGCGCATTACGACGCGCTGGCGATCTTGAGCGAACTCGGCGCGCCGGAACGCGCGCTCGATGGCGCGCTGCTGCATGCGGTCTGGGCTGCCGAGCCGCCGTATGCGCGTCTGGAATTTACGCCGGGCTTGGACGGGATCGGCAGCTTGAACGGCATCAAGGCCTGGTGTTCGGGCGCGGATCTCGTCGATGCGGCGCTGGTCACCGCGCACATCGGCGAGTCGCGCGTGCTGGTGCAGGTGATGCGCGCCGCGCCGGGAATCGAAGTGCTTTCGGGTCACTGGCAGGCGGTCGGCATGTCGCGTGTCGAAAGCGGACGCCTGCAGTTCCGTGATGTCGCCGCGGTGCAGGTCGGCGCGGCCGGCGACTATCTCGCGCGACCCGGTTTCTGGCATGGCGGTGGCGGCATCGCCGCGTGCTGGTTCGGCGCAGCGACTGCGATCGCCGAGACCCTGCGTCGCCATCCGCGTGCCGCGCACAATCCGCACGCGATGGCCCACCTCGGCGCGATCGACATGGCGCTGTCCGCGGCCGCGAGTCTGCTGCGCGAGACCGCAGCCGCGATCGATCACGATCCCGATGCGCCCCACGCGACCGCGATCACCCGCGTGCGCAGCGTGGTGGAACGGGCCGCCACCGAAGTCATCGATCGTGTCGGGCGCGCGCTTGGCCCCGGTCCGCTGTGCGAAGACGGCGCGCATGCGCTGCGGTGTGCCGATCTGACGACCTTCCTGCGCCAGAGTCATGCCGAGCGCGACTGGGCGGAACTCGGCGCCGCTGCGCAGGCGCGGGACATCACATGGCAGCTGTGAGCATGGACGCGGTGCAGGACAGGCCGCGGATCTCGGGCGAGGGCATCCCGGAATCCGCATGGCGGCGCTCGCGCTGGTTGGCGGCATTGCCGTCCATCCCCGCGCAGGACTGGCTCGACGGCATCGCACGACTGGTCGTCGTGTCGCCGCATCCCGATGATGAGGCGCTTGGCTGCGGCGGATTGATCGCCACCGCGCGCGCGATCGGTTTGCCGGTGCGCGTGGTGTCGGTCACCGATGGCGAAGCCTGCTATCCCGACGCACCCGCGTGGCCGCCGGCGCATCTGCGTGCGGTGCGTCGGCAGGAACTCGAACGCGCCCTGGCGTTTCTCGGCGTCGACGCCGACGCGATCGACACGCTCGACATCGGCGACGGACGCGTGGCCGAGCGCGAAGACGCGCTCGTCGCTGCGCTCGCGCCGCTGCTGCAGACAGGCGACCGCGTGCTGACGACCTGGCGCGGCGACGCGCATCCCGATCACGAGGCGACAGCGCGCGCGGTCGAACGTGCTGCCGCGCAATGCGGTGCGCAGGTCGCGCAGTTTCCGGTCTGGGCCTGGCACTGGCTGTCGCCGGATGCGCCGGCATCGCCGCTGCCGGGTGCGCAGCGCCTCGTGCTGACGCAGGCAGCGTGCCGTGCCAAAGCGTCCGCGCTCGCGTGTTTCGCGTCGCAACTGCAGGACGACGCGCCCGGCATGCCGGCGCCGATCCTGCCGCCACATGTGCTCGAACGGTTCGATCGTGATTTCGAAGTCGTGTTGCCATGAGCGCCGCGACGCCCAGCGAATACTTCGATGCGATCTACGCGCAGGACGATCCCTTCGGTTATCGCGAGCGCTGGTACGAGGCGCGCAAGCGCGCGCTGCTGCTCGCGAGTCTGCCGGCGCAGAGCTTCGGTCGCGTCTGGGAAATCGGCTGCTCGAACGGCGAACTGACGGCCGACCTCGCAACGCGCTGCGACAGCCTGATCGCCACCGACCTCAGCGCACGCGCCGTCGCGCTGGCGACCGAACGCACGCAGGCGCACGCCCACGTCGACGTGCGCCAGGCGCGGCATCCTGACACCTGGCCCGATGGCCTGTTCGATCTGATCGTCTTCAGCGAGGTGGGCTACTACCTCGATGCCGACACGCTGACGCGCATGGCGCATCGGCTGAAGTCCAGCCTGCGCGGCGATGGCGTGCTGGTCGCCTGCCACTGGCTGGCGCCATTCGCGCAGGCGCCGCAGTCGGGCCGCGACGTACATCGCCTGCTGCGTCGCGAACTCGGCATGCAACGCGTGTTCGGCTATGGCGACGCCGATGTGCGACTCGACGGCTGGGCGTTGAACGCCGCCTCGGTCGCACAACGGGCAGGCCTGCGATGATCGGCGTCGTCATTCCGGCGCACAACGAGGAAGCCTGCATCGCCGCGTGCCTGGCGTCGGTGCAGATCGCAGCGCACAGCGACGCGCTCGGCGGCGAAGAGGTGGTCATCGTCGTCGCGTTGGACCGCTGCAGCGACGGCACTGCCGCGATCGTCGCCGCGTGCGGCGTGCGCAGTGTCATCGTGCACGACGGCAATGTCGGCCTCGCCCGCGCGGCCGGCGCGGCGTTCGTGATCGGGCTGGGCGCGCGCTGGGTGGCGTGTACCGATGCCGATTCTCGCGTGCCGCGCGACTGGCTGGCCTGCCAGCTCGCCTGCGCCGCCGATGCGTTCTGCGGCATCGTCACCGTCGACGACTGGCTCGACTACGACGACACCGTGCGCATGCATTTCGGCACTGCCGAAGAACAGCGCGACGGCCATCCGCACGTGCACGGCGCGAACATGGGCTTCAGCGCGGCGATGTATCTCCGCTGCGGCGGATTTCCGCCGCTGTCCGCGCACGAGGATGTGGCGATGGTCGATGCGCTGCATCGCGCCGGCGCGCACATCGCACGACGCGCGACACCCGTCGTGATCACCAGCGCGCGGCGTGTCGCGCGTGCGCAGGGCGGGTTCGCCGATTACCTGCTCGCACTGGAGGCGCGCACGCGCCTGCTCGCGGCGCCGTTGCTCGAAACCACAGTGTCCGATTTCGGTCCAGGTTCCGACGCCCATGCCGCCTGAAATCATCGGCTGGGCCGCCTCCGCCGTGCTGCTGGCGACGCTGGTCCGGCAGATCGCGACGCAGGTCCGCGACGGCAGCGCGCAGGGTGTATCGCATTGGCTGTTCGTCGGCCAGATCACCGCATCCGTGGGCTTCGTGACCTACAGCGCACTGGTCGGCGACTGGGTCTTCATCGTCACCAATGCCTGCATTCTGGTGACCGCGATCGTCGGCCAGGTCCTGACATCCCGGCGCAGGCGCGCTGCGCCCGAACACTGACGCATCAGGCGCATCGCGCGGCGACCGGACTTTCGATGAACGAGCTGCGTGATCGGGCGCTGCATGCGTATTCGATCGCAGATGACCCCGTCGGATTCACGCGTGATCGATCCTGCGCATCCGAAGATCGACGCTGATGACCGAGGAGACAGGGATGAGTACCTACACGCTGCAATACGACATGGGTCTGCGCTTCTGGGTGCTCACCGACACGCAGGGCCAGACGCTGGCGACGTATCTGAGCCGGACGACCGCGCTGCGCGACGAGGTGGTGCGGGGTGTGATCGAACGCGGCTGCATCCTGCGGGTGCGCAATGCGGATGGCAGTTACGAGCCTGTCGATCCGCCGGTAGCACCGGCGCCCGAGGCGGTCGCTGCGGCGAACGTGCCTGCACTGTCGACAGGCGCTGCTGCGGCCTGATCGCGCATACACAGGACGCAAAAGAATAAGGGTGCCGCGAGGCACCCTTTTTTCCTGTCTCACATTTCCAGAGGCCGGGGCGCGCCGCTCGGCGACGCCCCGCCCGACACGCCGGCTCAGGCCAGCATGCGCACCTTCTTCTCGCGATCCCACTGACGCGTCTTCGCTTGGGTGATGAATCCCTTGGTGTCCGCCGCGTCGAGCACGCCCGCGTCCTTGGCGATACCACCGGCCTTGAGCACGGCCTGCGCACCGGCATCGGCGGCGATCGCCTTCAGATGTCCGAACGCATCGCGTGCCCAGTCGACCGCGGCCGCTTCGCGCGACAGCAGCTTGCCGGCTTCGGCCGACAGCACGATGGCGATGGCGTCGAACACCGTCGACGGCGTGCCGGCGAGCTGACCATCGGCCGGCATACGCTTGCCGTCGGAGAGCTTGGCGCCGCCCAGCTTGGGCGCGACGATCTTGACCATCGCGCCTGCACCTTCCGCGGCCTTGCGAAGCGCCTTGACCGTGGCGGCATCTGAGCCGTCATGGACCAGGATGCCGACGCAGCGGCCCTGCAGCGTGTCGCGCATGCGATCAATGATCCGCAGCGCGGGAGAGACGGCCATGTCCTGCGGCTGCACCCGCGCCTCGGGTGCCGGCGGCAGCGCATCCATGCCGAGACCGTCGGCCACGCGCTGGGCCAGCGTCGGATCGACATGCTGCAGATGGCCGACGATGGCCTCGCGCACGTGCGCGGTCTCGACCTTCGACAGTTCGAACACCAGCGCGCTCGCCATGTGCGCCTGCTCGATCGCGCTCTGGCTGCGGAAGAACAGACGCGCCTGGCTGTAGTGGTCGGCGAAGCTGTCCGGCCGCACGCGGCCCTTGACGCCGTCGTCGACGGTAGCGTGATGGCGGTAGCCGGCCTCGCGCGACGCGCGCGGGCTGTCGGGCTGCAGCGAGCTGGGCTCGTAGTTCACCCGGCCCTTGGGCACCTGCATCTGCATATGGCCGTCGCGCTGGTTGTTGGCGAACGGACACTTCGGCGCGTTGACCGGAATCTGGTGGAAATTCGGTCCGCCCAGACGCGAGAGTTGCGTGTCGAGATACGAGAACAGCCGGCCCTGCAGCAGCGGATCGTTGCTGAAGTCGATGCCGGGCACGATGTTCGCCGGGCAGTACGCCACCTGTTCGGTCTCGGCGAAGAAGTTGTCCGGCCAGCGGTCTAGCGTCATGCGGCCGATGACCTGCAGCGGCACCAGTTCCTCGGGAATCAGCTTGGTTGCGTCGAGGTGGTCGAACGGGAAGGCGTCGGCCTCTTCCTCGGTAAACAGCTGTACCGCGAGATCCCAGGCGGGGAAATCACCGGCCTGGATCGCCTCGAACAGATCGCGGCGGTGGAAATCGTTGTCGGCTGCCTGCAGTTTGAGCGCCTCGTCCCACACCGTCGACTGGATGCCGAGCGTCGGGCGCCAGTGGAACTTCACGAAGGTGCTGTTGCCGTCCGCGTCGAGCAGACGGAAGGAATGCACACCGAAGCCCTCGATCGTGCGCAACGAACGCGGAATCGTGCGGTCGCTCATCGCCCACATGATCATGTGCATCGATTCCGGGGTGAGCGAGATGAAATCCCAGAAGGTGTCGTGCGCGCTGGCCGCCTGCGGGAAACCGCGGTCGGGTTCCATCTTCACCGAGTGCACCACGTCCGGAAACTTCATCGCATCCTGGATGAAGAACACCGGTATGTTGTTGCCGACCAGATCCCAGTTGCCTTCCTGGGTATAGAACTTCACCGAGAAGCCGCGCACGTCGCGCGGCGTATCGACCGAGCCGGCGCCGCCGGCGACGGTGGAGAAGCGCGTGAACACCGGCGTCTTCGTGCCGACCTCGGTGAGGATCTGCGCGGTGGTGTACTGCGACAGCGACTTCGTGAGCTCGAACGTGCCGTGCGCCGCGGTGCCGCGGGCGTGCACGATGCGCTCGGGAATGCGCTCGTGATCGAAGTGGGTGATCTTCTCGCGGAGGATGAAATCCTCCAGCAGCGTCGGGCCACGCGGGCCGCCCGACTTGAGCGAATTCTGGTTGTCGGCGACCGGGATGCCCTGGTTCGTCGTCAGTTGCGGATGCGTGCCGCCGGCCTGCTGCTGCAGTTCGTCGCCTTCGCCGCGCAAATCGGTGGCCTCGCGCGCAGGCACTTTGCCGCTGGCGGGCGGATTGCGGGACGAGGTGGGGGCTGGCGTCTTGCTGGCCATGAGGTGGGCTCCGGGGGATGAAGGGCGAGCGTGGGCGCGCCGTCGTGAGCGCACCGTGCATTGCGCCCATTCGGAATCGACGACGGGCACGCAACGCGCGCCGCGGATAATCGTCGCCATGACTGCCAAGACTCCAGATCCCGTCGCGCACGCCATCGCCGATTGCGTGCGCGTGCGCGGCGCGCGCGAACACAATCTCAAGGACGTCGACGTCGACATCCCGCGCGATGCGCTGGTGGTGTTCACCGGCGTGTCCGGCTCGGGCAAGTCCTCGCTGGCCTTCGGCACGCTGTTCGCCGAGGCGCAGCGGCGCTATCTCGATTCGATCTCGCCGTATGCGCGTCGGCTGATCGACCAGGCCGGCGTGCCGCAGGTCGATTCGATCGAAGGCCTGCCGCCGGCTGTCGCGCTGCAGCAGGCGCGCGGCACGCCGACCGCGCGCTCGTCGGTCGGCAGCCTGACGACGATCTCGAACTCGCTGCGTATGCTGTACTCGCGCGCCGGCGACTATCCGCGCGGGCAGACCATCATTTATGCCGACGGCTTCTCGCCGAACACGCCGGCGGGCGCCTGTCCCACCTGTCATGGCCTGGGGCGTATCTACGACGCGACCGAAGCCTCGATGGTGCCCGACCGCTCGCTGACCATCCGCGAGCGCGCCGTCGCCGCGTGGCCGGGCGCGTGGCACGGACAGAACCAGCGCGACATCCTGACCACGCGCGGCATCGACGTCGACGTGCCATGGTCGAAACTCCCGAAGAAGACCCGCGACTGGATCCTGTTCACCGACGAGCAGCCGGTGGAGCCGGTGTATCCCGGTTTCGATCTCGACGAGGTCAAGGACGCGCTGAAGCGCAAGACCGAACCCGCCTACATGGGCACGTTCACCAGTGCGCGCCGGCATGTGCTGCACACCTTCGCCAACACCCAGAGCCCGCAGCAGAAGAAGCGCGCGGCGCAGTACCTGGTCAGCGCCGCATGCCCGGAATGCGACGGCAAGCGGTTGCGGCGCGAGGCGCTGTCGGTGACCTTCGCCGGGCTCGACATCGCTGCGTTCTCGCAGCGTCCGCTCGACGAACTCGCCGATTTGCTGGCGCCGGCTGCGGCTGGGAAAACGCATGCGAAAGCGCACCCCGAGCAGGCACTGGCCGCGCAGCGCATCGCGCAGGATCTGCTCGCGCGACTCAAGGTGCTGCAGGATCTTGGCCTCGGCTATCTGACCCTTGCCCGCGCGACGCCGACGCTGTCACCCGGCGAACTGCAACGCCTGCGCCTGGGCACTCAGATCCGTTCGCAGCTGTTCGGCGTGGTCTACGTCATGGACGAACCATCCGCCGGCCTGCATCCGGCCGACACCCAGGCGCTGCTGCGCGCGCTGGACCAGCTGCGCGCTGCCGGCAACTCGCTGTTCGTCGTCGAACACGAGATCGAAGTGATCCGCCACGCGGACTGGATCGTCGATGTCGGTCCGGCGGCCGGCCAGCACGGCGGGCAGGTGCTCTACAGCGGCCCGCTCGCCGGGCTGTCGAAGATCGAGGCCTCGTCGACGCGGCGCTATCTCGACGATGACGCTGCATCGATCGCACACACCACGCGCACGCCTGAGGGCTGGCTGCAGCTGCGCGGCATCCGTCGCCACAACGTGCGCGATCTCGACGTCGACATTCCACTCGGTGTGTTCACGACCGTCACCGGCGTCAGCGGCTCGGGCAAGTCCTCACTGGTCAGCCAGGCGCTGGTCGAACTGCTGGGCGCGCATCTGGGCCAGGGAAGCGGCGACGAAGACGCGCCACTGGATCCGCTTGAGCGCGGTGTCGAAGTGCCGCTGGACGGACGCATCGCAGGCGGCGCGGAGGCGATCAAACGTCTGGTGCGCGTGGACCAGAAGCCGATCGGCCGCACGCCGCGTTCGAATCTCGCGACCTACACCGGCCTCTTCGATCACGTGCGAAAACGCTTCGCCGATACGCCGGCCGCGAAACGCCGGCGCTACGATGCCGGGCGGTTCTCGTTCAACGTCGCCAAGGGCCGCTGCGCGACCTGCGATGGCGAAGGCTTCGTCAGCGTGGAACTGCTGTTCATGCCCAGCGTCTATGCGCCGTGCCCGACCTGTCATGGCAGCCGCTACGACGCGAAGACGCTCGAAGTCACCTTGCGCGGCAAGCACATCGCCGACGTGCTGGCGATGACCGTGGCCGAGGCCGCCGAGTTCTTCGCCGACGACGCCGCGATCGTGCGTCCGCTGCAGGTGCTGCTGGAAGTCGGACTCGGCTATCTGCGGCTCGGCCAGCCGGCGACCGAACTGTCGGGCGGCGAAGCGCAACGCATCAAGCTCGCCAGCGAACTGCAACGCGCGCAGCGCCGCGGCACGGTCTACGTGCTCGACGAACCGACGACGGGTCTGCATCCCAAGGATGTCGACACGCTGATGCGGCAGTTGAGTGGGCTGGTGGATGCGGGCAGCACGGTAGTCGTCGTCGAACACGACATGCGCGTGGCCGCGGCCAGCGACTGGCTGATCGACATGGGCCCGGGCGCGGGCGATGCCGGTGGGCACGTCGTGGCTGCGGGTGTGCCGGCGGAGGTGGCCAAGTCGAAGAAGAGCCGGACCGCGCCGTTTCTGGCACAGGCGCTCGGCCGCGCCTGATCGATGCATCCCTGTGGCAGCGATCCGACATCGTCCCCGGGTGGATAGAGCGCAACGCAACCCACCCGTCGGGCATCACCCGCGCGCATGGCGGACATCGCAGCCGCGACAGACGCGCAACTCTGCGCTAGCGTGAGCGCGCCACAAATGCGGCGAGAGGATGACGATGACGGGATGTGTGCGGATGCAACGATATGGGCTCGCAGTGCTCCTGATGACCGCGCTCGCGACGACACAGGCTGCAACGCCGAATGAGGTCGGCACATCGCCACCGGCATCTGCGCATGCACCGGTGCTGGCGATCCACGGCGGCGCGGGCGTCGAGCGTGGCGATCTCGATGCAGCCGGTCTGGCCGAAGCGCGCGCTGCGCTGGAAACCGCACTGCGGGCGGGTCACGCGAAACTGCAGGCGCGCGCGCCGGCGATGGACGCGGTCAAGGCGGCGATCACCGTGCTCGAAGACGCGCCGATGTTCAACGCGGGCAAGGGCGCGGTGTTCACCCACGACGGCCGCAACGAACTCGACGCCGCGGTGATGGACGGCGCCAGCGGTCAGGCCGGCGCGATCGCCGGCGTGTCGCGCGTGCGCAATCCGATCCTGCTCGCCGATGCGGTGATGACGTCGTCGCCGCACGTGATGATGGTGGGCGAGGGCGCCGAGGCGTTCGCGAAGACACAGGACATCGCGCTGGTCGACCCGGCGTACTTCCGCACCGAGCGTCGCTGGCAGCAGCTGCAGCGCGCGCTCGACGAGGAGCGCAGCGCGACCGAGCGGCGCCGGCAGCGGCTCCAACGCGTGCTCGACGCGGAACGCAGTGCGGACCCGCAGGCATCCGTGCTGACCGGCGATGCGCGTCCGTACTTCGGCACCGTCGGCGCGGTTGCGCTCGATGCCGACGGCCGGCTGGCCGCGGGCACCTCGACCGGCGGCATGACCAACAAGCGCTACGGCCGTGTCGGCGATGCGCCGATCATCGGCGCCGGCACCTGGGCCGACGCGCGCTGCGCGGTGTCGGGCACCGGCTGGGGCGAGTACTACATCCGCACCGCCGCCGCGCACGAGATCTGCGCGCGCGTGCGCCTGCGCGGTGACGACATCCGCGTGGCGTCCGACGCGGTCATCGACCAGCTGATTCCGGGCGCCGGCGGCGACGGCGGCGCAATCGCCCTCGACGCCGACGGCCGTGTCGCATTCCCGTTCAATACGCCGGGCATGTATCGCGGCTGGATCGGTGCTGACGGCGTGCCGCATGTGGCGGTGTTCCGCGAGGACACGATCGCGTTGCCGGATGGGCGTTGATTCTTCGAGTTGCAAGGATCCGTTGGGGTCGTCTTGACGGAAACCCCAGAAAGTCCCCGTCATTCCGGCAAAAGCCGGAATCCAGCGTCTTCAGCTGTTCGTCGAAGCCCCAAGTCACTGGATTCCGGCCTTCGCCAGAATGACGGGGTAGAGAAGTTGGCGCAGCCTGCGGCGTCTGGGGTGCTCGAAGAATCGATGTCGCACGACTTTCGACCATCGCCCCGGCTTCAGCGGGGACGACGCGCCAAGCGGAATCGTTCGCGAGACTCTTACCGCTCGTGCCGCCAGTTCACCGAACCGCGGTTCTCCAGCGTGCTCGACTCGATCTCCACGTCGAAGCCCGCGCGCAGCAGGTACTTCAACGTCAGCACCTGGCCGGTGCCGAGCAGCGACACGCCGAAGCCGACGTAGAGTTTCGGTGAAAGCTGCTTGCCGAAGCCGAGCACGCTGCCGCCGAGTGCGCGCGACTGGCTGATGCCGGCGTTGTCGAGGCCGATCTTGCTGCCGAGCTGGCCGGCGACGAGGTTGCCGCCTGCATTGAGCGCGGCTGCGGCGGCGTCGATCTGCTGGCCTTCGTCGCTGGTCAGGCTGGACGCCGAGCGGCCCAGCGCGAGATACGACAGCGCCTGCGAATCGTCGGTCGACGGATTCGTCCATACGTTGACCTGCGGCGCCGACGCACGGCCGCTGACGTCGATGCCGGCGGTGATGTCCTCCGCATCGATCCGGCGCTCGGCGCGCACGTCGAGCATCGGATCCGACACCGGGCCGTTGTTGAAGACCAGATTGCCGCGCGTGACACGCAGCTCCTGGCCGTAGGCCTTGTAGCGGCCGTCGACCGCGAGGCGGCCGTTGCCGGTCATCTCGCGACCCGGCACCGCGCGCACGCGCAGCTCGCCCTTCATGCGGCCGTCGAAGCCGAAGCCGCGCAGGCCGACGTTGTCGCCGACGGTGAGCGTCAGATCGAGTTCCAGCGCCGACGCGGTGCTGTTCTCTTCCGGGTCGACCGGATCGAGCACGACCACGTCGGGCGACACCGACACGCCTTCGCTCAGGCGTTCCAGATCGAGCAGCGCGACATCGACGAACACCTTGCCGGTGACGTTGAGCGGCTGCAGCGCGGTGTAGCGCACGGTGATGTCCGGGGACGCGATGATGTGCATGTCGCTGGTGTCGGCCACCAGCACGTCGGTGCCGCTGACGGTCAGCACGACCGGCGTGCCTTCACCCTGCCAGCCGATGCCGCCGCCGATGTTCAGTGTGCCGGTGCCCGAACGCACGCTGCCGGCGATGCGCGCGGTGCCGTCGGGCAGTGCGTCGAGATTGATGTTGCCGTCCTCGAGCGCGATCGCCAGCGACGGGATCTCGGTCGAGAAATCCGCCAGGCGCGCCTGGCCGCCGATCGTCGGCTGCGAACGCGTGCCGCCGATGGTCACGTCGGCGGTGAGACGGCCGGTGGGTTCGACGATATCGGGCGAGAACAGTTCGACGAAGGTCAGGTCCTCGACGTTGGCGACCAGCGAGCCCGACAGCGGCGCATACGCATCCCAGCCGTTGGTCACCTGCGCCTGCACGCGGCCGACTTCGTTGAGCGTCGTCGACAACGTGGCGCTGAGCCGGTTGGCGTCGAACTCTGCGTCGAGGACGAAATTGTCGTAGGTCACCACATCGTTGCGCGCGCGCTCGGATGTGCGCACGCCGCCACTAGCCGAGCGGATACTCGCACTGCCGACGAAGCCGTTGCCGACCGGACGCGCGCTGCCTTCAAGTGCGATCTCGCCGCGCAGCACGAACGGACGGCCGCCGTCCTGCTCGGACAGATACGGCGTCGCCAGGGCCAGCGGCAGGCCCGTGCCGGTGATCGACACGCCCTGTCGCGGCCAGTCCGCGCTCGCGCACAGCGAGCCGCCGCCGCTTGATGCGAAGCAGCTCTCGGTCAAGGTGTAGCGCGTGCCGATCTGCTGGAACTGCGCCGGCGACTGCAGCGCCCAGCTTGCGCCGGTCGCCGGTGCGAGGCGCAGATTGGCGAGCGTGCCCTGCCAGTTGCCGTTGCGGCTTTCGGCGTTGCCCGACAGATCCACCGTGCCGATTTCGCCGCGCGCACTGGCCTCGAGCTGGAGCTTCTCGATCGCACCGCGCGCCGCGAGCCGCACTTCGTCGAGGGCGATGCCGGCATTCACGCCGGTCGCGACGACATCCAGCGAACCGGTATCGCCGCGCCACGGCAGGTTGCCCTGGATGCGCGAGCTGGCGGCCGCGTATTCGCCGTAACGCAGCGCGCTGCCGGTGAGGTCGGCGGCGATGTCGGGCGCGGTGCGCGCGCCGGTCACGCGCACGATGCCGCGCAGCACGCCGCCGGTGTCGGGCAGGAAATCGGCGAGCTGCAGCGGTGCCAGCGTCGCGTCGATGTCGAGACGATCGGTCACGGTCGCAGTCGCATCGACGCGGCTGTCGCCGAGCGACAGCGCGACTTCGCCTTCGAAATCGGTGCGGCCAGCGTCGCCGGCATCGGTCGCCGGGCCATGCATCGCGAACGTCGCGCGGCCGTCGAGCCGGCGACCACGCAGCGTGCCGCCCAGATCGCTGGCGTCCACTGCGACTTCCAGGCCGCCGTCGTCGCGGGTGTTGCCGGTCGTCGCGAATGTGCCGTTGACCGCGCCCTTCCAGTCGCGCGCGAAGTAGCCGGGATCGAAGCCGGCCAGCGTCGCGTCGAGATCCCATTGGAGCGCCGGCGCCCAGGCGACGTCGCCGCTGGCATCGAGCGTGCCGGTCGGCATGGTCACGCGCGCGGTCTGCAGGCGCATGCGCTCGGCGTCACCGCGGCCGTCGAAGTCCACGTTCGCGCGCAGGCCGTCACGTTCGACGGTGGCCTTGCCGATCGCCGCCCAGGCCGCGGTGCTGCCGGCAATGCCGAGATCGGCGTCGGCGGTGATCGGCGGCGCGGGTTCGGCCGCGTCGGGGTCGGCACCGAACTGCAGGCCGCGCGCATTGGTCGCGAAGCGGAAGCGCACATCGCCCGGCTCGGTCACGTCGGCGAAACCGCGCAGCGTGACCCGACCGTCGAAGATGTCGACGACCAGCGGGTCGAGATCCAGGCGCTGGTCTTCCAGCTTCACCTTGGACGGCTGCAGCACGACGCGGATCGGATTCGCGTCGGCTTCGCCGTACGTGGCATTGCCCTGCAGTTCGGCGGCGCCGCCTTGGCCATCGGCGCGAATGTCGAACGCCAGCGGTGTGCCGGGTTCGCCGCTGCCCATCAGCAATGCGGGATCGAGGCGCGTGCTGTCGGCGCGCAGCGCCCAGCCGGGATTCTCGCGGCCACGCATGGTCACCACAGCTTTCAGCGGTTCCGGCACATGGCCGACCACGGCGATATCCAGGCGCGACAGATCGCCGCGTGCGACCAGCCCGATGCGCGGACGCGTGCGCGCCGGCGGCGCGGGCATCAGCGCGCTGGCGGTGATGTCCATGCGGTAGTCGTCATCGGGCGCGTAGACACCGTTGGCGGTGAACAGACCGCGGTCGCTGTCGACGACGACGTTGGCGAGATTGAGCTCGCCCTGCTGCGCGTCGAGGCCACCGCGCACGCTGCGGATGTCGATCAGCGACTCGCCCGCCTGCTCGACGCGGAATCCGTCGATGCGGATCGTGTCGGCCTGCAGCGACAGCGGCAGATCGATGCGCGGCAGCGAATCGGGCCAGCGCGGCAGTTCGAATGGCGTATCGACCGGCGGCGGCATCGACAGCACGGCGTTGTCGATATCGAGCACGTCGAGGCGCAGGCGACGGCCGACCAGCGGCATCACCGCCGGATCCACCGTCACGCGCTCGGCCTCGAACACCAGCACGCGCGGTTCGTCGCATTCGCCGTAGGGGACCGGCTGTTCTTCGACATCCGGGCAGCTGCGCTGCACGTAGCGCACGTCGTACATCGTCAGCGGGCCGGAGGCCGGGCCTTCGGCCGCGCGCCAGGTCAGTTCGGTGCCGGCGGGCAGGCGCGAGGCGACCTGGTTGAGCAGGAAATCGCGGCCGCCGAACGTGGTCAGCAGCCACCACACGACGATGATCAGGAGCACGATCAGCGCGGCGATACCGATTGCGCTGCGGATCGCGAGTTTGCGCGCCCGTGCACGGCGGCGCGCGCGCAGTTCGGCGATACGCGCCTCGCGCTCTTCGGGGGTCAGATCGTTGGGCAGGCGGTGACGACCAAAAGCCATGTCAGAACTCCGCGCCGATCGACAGGCCGATCGTGAACGACGAATCGGGGTTGTCGAGACCGCGCGCGATATCGAGTTTCAGCGGTCCCACCGGCGATTTGTAGCGTGCGCCGATGCCGACGCCGGTGCGCCATTCCGGCGAGGTGCCGTCGAAGGCGTCGCCGCTGTCGACGAACACCGCCGCGCCGATCGTGTCGGTGAAGTAGCGCTCGAACTCGACGCTCGCGGTGACCACGTTCTTGGCGCCGATCGCGAATGCGCGGCGGCCATCGCGGGCGGGAATCCGCGGGCCCACTTCGCGCCAGTCGTAACCGCGGATGCTGCGGTCGCCGCCGGCGTAGAAACGCAGGCTGGGCGGAATGCCGACCAGCACATCGGTGAAGGTGTGGCCGAGTTCGCCGCGCACCATCAGGCGATTGCGCTCGCCGATGCCCTTGAACCAGCTGGCCCGCAGATGGATCTGTCCGAACGACGCATCCGACCCCACGCCTTCGAGACCGCCGCGCAGCATCACCGAACCACCGATGCCGCTGGTCGGGAACAGGCGATCGTCGACGTCGATGTATTCGGCGCGCAGCGAGGGATAGGCGAACGTGGCATAGCGGTACAGCGCGCCGGCGAACTCGTCGTCATCGACGACCGGATTGTCCGGATCCTCTTCAGGCGCGTAGGCCCAGCGCTCGCGCAGCACGTGTATCGACGCGATGAGGTTGAGGAATTCGTTGTACTGGCCGTTGCGGCTGCCCACCAGCTCGACCCGTCGCGAATCGATGTAGTCGGTCTGTTCGTCGGCCATCTGCAGGCTGGCGGTGTACCAGCCGTCGAGCCACGCGAAGGCGGGCACGCGGTACTGCAACGTGAGCGTCTTGCGGCGTTGCGCGTAGTCGAGCTGCGCGAGCGCCTTGTGGCCGCGCATGTTGACGTAGCGGCGCTCCACGCCGAGACGGATACCGGCGCCGCTGTCGGTGCCGTAGCTCACGCCCGAGGTGTAGATGCTGCGTTTGGCCGGCGTAAGCGTGACCTTGACCGGCACTTCGCGGCGTTCGTTGGCTTGGTCGACCTGCGGCTCGATGTCGATGTTGGAGAAGTAGTCCAGCCGGCCGAGCGACGAACGCAGGCGGTCGATACGGCCCTGGTGGTAGTAGCTGCCTTCTTCCCAGTAGACGAGGTTCTCGAGCAGATCGTCGTTGATGATCTGTTCGGGCGTCTGCTCGAACGTGGTCGCGCCCATGTTGTAGCGGTCGCCGCTGTTCCAGACTACGTCGATGTCGGCGGCGAAATCCGCGCGCGTCACTTCGACGCGGCGCGAGGCGAACTCGGCATCGAAGTACCCACGCTCGGTGAGGCGGCGGCTCAGCTGGTTGCGGCTCGCGTCGTATTCGGGATGGCTGAACACCGCGCCTTCGCTCGGCACGAAGCGGGCGATGTCGCGTGCCAGATACCGGTCCTGACCACCCTCGCCGATGATCGCGATGTCGCTGTTGCGCACGCGCACAGGCTGGCCCGGATCGACGACCACGCGCACCGAGAGCACGTCGCCTTCGCGGTCGCGCTGCACGTCGATGGTGGGCGAGTAATACCCGAACGGTTCGAGCGCCTTGCGGGTCTCGCGCTCGGCCTCGCGCAGCAGATAACCCATGCGCCGGCCGGAGATGTCGCGGCCCACCGCGTCCTGCAGACCGAGCGAGACGCGGACGTTTTCGGTCATCTCCTCGTCGAGGCCGATGATATCGACACGTTCGACACGCGCAGCGTGCGCCGCGGCCGACGAACACAAGAGGAGGGCGGCGGCGAGACACACATGAACACGAGGCATCGCGCGAGGATACCGGAGGCGCGTCAAGAGACGATTAACGGGGTACGCGCGAAACGCCGTGTCTGCGAATCTCCACGACCGTCATTCCCGCGCAGGCGGGGCTCTCAACAGCCGAATGGCTGATCATCCCAAGACGTTGCTTCAATGGATACGAAGTCCATGGACTCCCGCCTGCGCGGGGCTGACGGTCGCTGAGTGCATCGCCACCGCCGCACACCCGTCCAATTCGTTCAGCTCGACAGATGCTCGATCGCGGCGACGCTGCCCAGACGCTCGGACAGGCGCTTAAGCAGGGCGAGACGGTTGGCGCGCAGCGCGGCATCGTCGGCATTGACCATCACGCTGTCGAAGAACGCATCGACCTGCGGCCGCAGCCGTGCCAGATGCGTCAGCACCGAGACGTAGTCGCCATGCGCCAGCGCATGACCGGTCTCACCGCGCACTGCTTCCACCGCCTCCGCCAGCGCGGCCTCGGCCGGCTCGCGCAGCAGCGCGGGATCGACGTCGCCCGGAATCGCGATGTCCGCCTTGCGCAGGATGTTGCGGATGCGCTTGTCGGCCGCAGCCAGCGCGTCGGCTTCGGGCAAGACGGCGAAAGTGCCGATGGCATCGATGCGACGGTCGAGGTCGTAGAGCGACTCCGGGCGCAGCGCGGCGACCGCGTTGAACTGCTGCACGGTCACGCCCTTGTCGGCGTAGTAGCCCTTCAGGCGGTCGAGGATGAAGTCGTAGAGCTCGTCGACTTCTCCAATGGAAAGGGCACGCTGATTGGACTGTGAGGTGCTGACATCGGCGCCTTTGGCGATTGCCTCTTTCGCTGCTGCAACCTTCGCCGTTAGGGCTGTATTCGATACGGCTTCGATCGCCAGCGTATGCGCATCGATAAGAAGCGACTTCAGATCAAGATCGAACCCGCTCTCGATCAGCGTCCGCGCCAGACCCAGCGCATTGCGCCGCAGCGCGAACGCATCCTTGTTGCCGGTCGGCTTGAGACCGGCCGCGAAACCACCGGCCAGGGTGTCGAGACGCTCGGCGATCGCCAGCACCTTGCCAAGCGGAGACAGCGCGATGTCATCGCCAGCAAACCGCGGCTGCCAGGCTTCGTCTAGAGCGTTCGCCAGCGACGCGCGATCGTCGTCGGACAGGCCGGCGAGTGCCGAATCCTGCTTGGCGTAATAGCGGCCCGCGATGCCCTGCAGTTCCGGGAACTCGTTGACCATGCGCGACTGCAGATCGGCTTTCGACAGCAATGCGGCCTGCTTCGCGAGCGCGGCATCCACACCGACCTGCGGCGCGATGACTTCTGCCAGCGCGGCCACGCGCACGGTCTTGTCGGCGACGCTGCCCAGCTTGGCCTGGTAGGTCACGGTTTTCAGGCCGTCGTTCATCGCCGACAGTCCCTGCTTGAGGTCCTCGTCGAAGAAGAACTTGGCATCGGCGAAGCGCGGACGGATCACGCGCTCGTAGCCCTTGGCCACCTCGATCGGATCCCGCGACTCGATGTTCGCGATGCCGATGAAGTGCTCGGTCAGGCGTCCGTCCTGCAGCACGGGGAAGAACTTCTGGTTCGCTTCCATCGTCGCGATCAAGGCTTCCTGCGGCACCGCGAGGAACTCGTGCTCGAACGTGCACGCCACGGCCTTCGGCCATTCGACCAGGCAGTTCACCTGCTCGAGGTTGTCCTGCTCGATACGCGCATCGCCACCGAGCGCGCGGGCGACGCCCTCCACTTCCTGGACGATCCGGGCGCGGCGCGCATCGGCGTCCACCAGCACCTTCGCGTTGCGCATGACGTCGACGTAATCACCCGGCGCGCCGATCTCGATCGCGGCGTCGTGCATGAAGCGATGACCACGACTCGTGCGACCGCTGCGCACGCCGAACAGTTCGGCATCGACGATCGTTCCGCCATGCAGCAGCACCAGCCAGTGCACCGGCCGCGCGAACGCGTAGGTGTGGGCGCCCCAGCGCATCGGCTTGGGAATCGGCATCGCCGCGATCGCTTCGCGCAGCACGTCCGGCAGCAGCGCCGCCGTCGCGGCGCCCGGCGTCACCGCGCGATGCACAAAACGCTCGCCCTTGGCGTCGCTGGTCTTCTCCAGCGCCGTCCAGTCGATACCGGCCTTCGCCGCGAAGCCCTGCAACGCCTTGGTCGGATTGCCGTCGGCATCGAGCGCGATGCTGAGATACGGACCCAGCACTTCCGAACGCTGCTCGGGCTGCTCGCTCGCGACACCGGGCAGCAGCACGGCGAGACGGCGCGGCGTGTACAGCGGCTTCGCATCGCCGCGGTCGACCGCGACGCCGCGCTTGTCCAGCGCTGCGATCACACCGTCGAAGAACGCCTGCGCCAAGCCGGGCAGCGCCTTGACCGGCAGTTCTTCGGTGCCTAGTTCGATGAGGAGGGGATGCATGTCAGTCATGGCGACAACCTGTTCCAGTGCTGTAGCCCCTCTCCCACCGGGAGAGGGGTTGGCGTGAGGGCGCTTTCGCGCAGCCTCATCCGGAGAATCGAGTGGTATGACGCGCGAGGCTCAGACAGCGTCCTGCGCGCGCTTCAGCCCCGGAAATCCCATCGCCTCGCGCTGCGCGTAATAGGCCTTGGCGACGCCCTGCGCCAGCGTGCGCACGCGCAGGATGTAGCGCTGGCGTTCGGTCACGCTGATCGCGCGGCGCGCATCGAGCAGATTGAAACTGTGGCTGGCCTTGGTGACCTGCTCGTAGGCCGGCAACGGCAGGCCCAGTTCCACCAGCTTCAGCGCCTCGGCCTCGCACTCGTCGAAGCGGCGGAACAGGACTTCGACATTCGCGTGCTCGAAGTTGTAGGCGCTCTGCTCGACTTCGTTCTGGTGGTAGACGTCGCCGTAGGTCACCGGCGTGCCGTCGGGGCCGTACGTCCACACCAGGTCATAGACGTTGTCGCAGTTCTGCAGATACATGCACAGGCGCTCGAGACCGTAGGTGATCTCGCCGAGCACCGGCTTGCACTCGATGCCGCCGGCCTGCTGGAAATACGTGAACTGCGTGACTTCCATGCCGTTGAGCCAGACTTCCCAGCCCAGACCCCAGGCGCCGAGCGTCGGCGATTCCCAGTTGTCCTCGACCAGGCGCAGGTCGTGCACCTGCGGATCGATGCCCAGTGCCTTCAACGAGTCGAAATACAGCGCGACGATGTTGTCCGGATTCGGCTTCATCGCCACCTGGTACTGGTAGTAGCGCTGCAGGCGGTTCGGGTTGTCACCATAACGGCCGTCGGTCGGGCGGCGGCTCGGCTGCACGTACGCGGCATTCCACGGCTCGGGGCCGAGCGCGCGCAGGAACGTTGCCGGATGGAAGGTGCCCGCGCCCACCTCGAGGTCCAGCGGCTGGATCAGCACGCAACCCTGTTTGGCCCAGTAGGCGTTGAGCGTGAGGATCAGCTCCTGGAACGTCGGTCCGGTCATCAAGAAAATCGCGTCTGCGGCGGCGCGCTAGTATAGCGGGCCGCATCAAAGCGCCCGACGCACCGTGCGCCATGGAGGACCCGGCTTGAACGATCCGCGCGCTCCGCAGCATTCGACCGGCACCCGTGCGCCCGCCGTCTTCGGTGGCCGTCTGCCGCCGGGCCGCCTCACCCTCGAACCCGTGATCGACGCACTGCTGGCCGATGGCCTGCTGACGCCGGCCGATGCCGACCGCGCACGCGTAGGCGGTCGCAACACGCGCGGTCTCGACACCGTGCACCCGCTGGTACTGCTGGCCAATCTCAAGCTGCCGTCGGCCCGCCGGCCCGGCACCGAACTCGGGCTCGAAGCGCTGACCGAATGGCTGGCGCAGGCCACCGGCCACATCTATCTGCGTATCGACCCGACCAAGATCGCGGTCGGCGACGTCACCGATCTGTTCTCGCACGCCTACGCCAAGCGCCACCGCATCCTGCCGGTCGAGGTCACACCCGATCGCGCCCGCATCGCCACCAGCGAACCGTTGGCGCTCGACTGGCTGACCGACATCCAGCGTCTGCTGCGGCGCGAGATCGATCTGGTCATCGCCAATCCGCTGGATCTGCACCGCTACACGATGGAGTTCTTCGGCGTCACGCGCTCGATCCGCGGCGCCAAGGACGGGCGCGAGACCAGCAGCAATGCGCCGACGTTCGAGCAGCTGGTCGAGCTGGGCCGCTCGGGCGACGTCAACGCCGACGACCATCACATCGTCCATATCGTCGACTGGCTGCTGCAGTACGCCTACGAGCAGCGCGCCTCCGACATCCATCTCGAACCACGCCGCGACGTGGGCCGCGTGCGGTTCCGCATCGACGGCGTGCTGCACAAGGTCTTCGAAATGCCGCCGCCGGTGATGACCGCCGCCGTCAGCCGCATCAAGGTGCTGGGCCGCATGGATCTCGCCGAGCGCCGGCGTCCGCAGGATGGCCGCATCAAGACGCGTTCGCCTGGCGGGCGCGAGGTCGAAATGCGTCTGTCGACGATGCCGACCGCTTTCGGCGAGAAGGTCGTGATGCGCATCTTCGACCCCGATACTGCGTTCAAGCCGATCGAGCACCTCGGCTTCGATGCCGGCGAAGCGGCGGCGTGGAACGATCTGGTGGCGCGTCCGCACGGCATCGTGCTGGTCACCGGCCCGACCGGTTCGGGTAAGACGACGACGCTGTATTCGACGCTGAAAAAGCTGGCGTCCGACGACGTCAATGTCTGCACTGTGGAAGACCCGATCGAAATGGTCTCGGTCGAACTCAACCAGATGCAGGTCCACAACGCGATCGACCTGACCTTCGCGCAGGGCGTGCGCACGCTGCTGCGCCAGGACCCCGACATCATCATGATCGGCGAGATCCGCGACCTCGACACCGCGCAGATGGCGGTGCAGGCCTCGCTGACCGGCCATCTGGTGCTGTCGACGTTGCACACCAACGATGCGCCGTCGGCGATCACCCGCCTGCTCGATCTCGGCCTGCCGCATTACCTGATCGCCTCCACGCTCAACGGCGTGCTCGCCCAGCGCCTGGTGCGCACCCTGTGCCGGCACTGCAAGGCGCCGCAGCCGGTCGATCCCGAAGGCTGGCGCGCGCTGCTCGGTCCCGACAGCGACGTGCCGCCGCCGGAGACCGCGTGTGGACCAGTCGGCTGTCTGGAATGCCGCAACACCGGTTACTTCGGCCGCGTGGGCATCTACGAACTGATGCCGATCACGCCCGCGCTGCGCGCGAAGATCCAGCCGGACATGGCGCTGTCGGGCTTCAGCCGGACCGCCGTCGGCGAAGGTCTGCGAACGCTGCGCATGGCCGGCGCCGAAAAGGTCGCGCAGGGCGTGACCACGGTGGAAGAAGTGATGACGGTGCTGCCGCCGCGGGAGTAGGCGGCGCGTGCCTCGTGGCGCGTGCTTCGGCGTCAGCGCGGTACGTGCACCTCTCCCACCGGGAGAGGTCGACGCGCAAAGCGCGTCGGGTGAGGGCAGGGTCGTCGAGGCGCGATCCCAGACCAACGCCCAACAGTCCCGATCCGCTACGCTGCGCCGTCTTCCTGTCCCGGCTGCCTCTCGATGTCGTCCGACCGCCCGTTCCTGATCATCGAAACCGGACAGCCCGTGCCCTCGATGCGCCGCTATGGCGGATTTCCGCACTGGATCCGCGTCGCGGCCGGGCTGTCGGAGCGTGACGCGGTGGTGGTCGATGTCGAACACGGCGCGGACCTGCCGAACGCCGATGATTTCGCCGGCGTCATCGTCACCGGCTCCGGCGCGATGGTCACCGACCGCGCCGACTGGAGCGAACGCAGCGCCGCCTGGCTGCGCGACGCGGCACACGCAGGCGTGCCGGTCTTCGGCATCTGCTACGGCCACCAGCTGATCGCCCACGCGCTCGGCGGCGAAGTCGGCCCCAACCCGCGCGGCCGTGAGATGGGCACGTTCGACATCGAAACGAACGACGCGGCATCCGACGATCCGCTGTTCGCCGCCGCCCGCCCGCGGTTCCTCGCCCAGACCACACATCTGCAGAGCGTCCTGCGCCTGCCCGAAGGCGCGACCCTGCTCGCCCATTCCGCACTCGAACCGCACCACGCCTTCCGCTGGGGCGAGCGCGTCTGGGGCGTGCAGTTCCATCCGGAGTTCAGCGCCACTCACATGCGCGGCTACATCCGCGCGCGCTCGGGGCCGCTGTACCAGGAAGGTCTCGACCCGGTCGCACTGGTTGCAGGCGTGCGGGCAGCGCCCGAGGCGCGGGCGGTGTTGCAGCGATTCGTCCGCTTTGCAAGCGCGCTGCCGCGCGACTGACTTTTTTCGCCGTCATGCCCGCGCGGGCGGGGCTTTCAACGGACGCATGTCCGGTAATCCAGGGAAGTTGCTTTGCTTCGGCTCCGAGGTGCGGCCGCGGTTGCCGTGGCTGTGGCAGTTGCCGTTGCCGTTGCTCCGCTCTTGCTTCCGCCGTTGACTTCAATCGAGCCGTAAAGCGAGCCGAGCATCGCAGGGCGGCGGGGTCGGAGAGCAGCCCATGTCTGAGCGCAGCGAGTTTGGGCTGCGTGCCCCGTCGACCGAGAAGCGCAGGGGACCGCCGCGGCTCCATCGCGGCGGATCGCGTCCGGCGAAGGGACCTTTTGGTTCCTTTTGGGTCCATCCAAAAGGGACTCGCACGCGCAGCGAGCGAAAGCACTGCACTTGCTCGTGCCTCTTCGTTTGTCGCATCGCGACTTTGATGTTCAAAGCAAAAAACCAATCGCAGGAGCGAAGATCAAAGACAGGGCTTCCGCGCTGTCGCGCGGCTTACTTTTGTCTTGGCAAAAGTAAGCAAAACCGTCTTCGCCGGACGCGAGCCGACGCGATGAAGCCGCGTCGGTCCCCTCCGCTCCTCGCCTGACGCGGCACGCAGCCCAAACTCGCTGCGCTCAGACATGGGCTGCTCTTCGGCCACGCCAGGCTCCGGTGCTCGGCTCGCTCTACGGCTCGATTGAAGTCAAAGGCTGAAAGCCGAAGCCGAAGCCGAAGCCGAAGCCGAAGCCGAAGCCAGAGCCAGAGCCAAAGCCAAAGCCAAAGCCAAAGCCAAGGGCTAGAGCCAGAGCCAGATCAAGACGGATTACCGGATATGCGTCCGTTGAAAGCCCTGCCTTCGCGGGAATGACGGCGTGGAAGCGGAAGCTGCGAGCCTCGCTGCCCGCTGCCCGCTGCCCGCTGCGCAGTGAAAGCTGTTGTTAGAAGAGGGCGGGGTATGCCGAAGCAAACCGCCGCCCTCGCGGCTGAACACACAGCGCATCCCAGCGGCGTCTCCGATGCATGCGATACGATGACGCCCTTCGTGGCGCGCCCACGCGACAGACACCTGGAATACGGCGGAAATGACGACTCGGACGGTAGGGGCCGGCCACGGCTGGAAGTGGATCGTGCAGGGCGTCAATGTGGGTCGGTCCAATCCGCGCGCGGTGTACGGCGCGACGGCGATCGTGGCGCTGCTCGCGCTGATCCCGAACGTGTTGCAGGCGATCGCGCAGGTCGCGTTCGGGCTCGATGCCAGTACCCAGGTCATGCTGATCGGCGCCACATCGCTGGTGTCGATCATCGTCTATCCGCTGCTGATCGCCGGCGTGCTGCATGTCATCGACGCGGCCGAGCACGGGCGTCCCGCGCAGCCGACCGATCTGTTCGCAGTGTTCACCGGCGGCAATGCCGGGCGCCTGATCGGGTTCGGCGTGCTGATGGGCGCGCTCTACATCGCGACGTTCTACGCGCTGGTCAGTGCGTTCGGCGACGGTGTCGTGGACTGGTACATGCAGGTACTGACGATCAGCCAGGAAATGAGCGCGCAGACCGGGCCCTCCACGCCGCCGGATCTGCCGCTGCCGCCGGCGGGGATCGGCCCGCTGATGGCGCTGGCGATCTTCTTCGGCGTCTATTACGCGACGGTCTACGCGATCGGCCTGGGCCAGGTCGCGCTCGGCGGGCGGCCGGTGCTGCAGGCGTTCACCGACGGTCTCGGCGGTGCACTGCGCAATGTGCTGCCGGTGGTCGTGGCCGCCGCGATCGCGATGGCCGGTGGGTTCGCACTGATGCTCGCGTTCGCGATGGTCGTGACCATCATCAGCGTCGTCGCCAGCCTCGTGCATCCGGGCCTCGCCGCGCTGCTCGTGCTGCCGCTGTATCTGATCCTGCTGCTGATCCTCTACATCGTGATGTTCGGTGCGATGTATGCGATGTGGCGCGATGTCTGCGGCCCGCAGGACGACGCCTCGACCGGTGGCCCGACGCCGGGCACCGGCAGCCCCGACAACAGCCGCATCGAGCTCTGACGACGCCCGCCTAGTACCCGAGCGTCGCGTCCAGCGCGGCGGCGACGCTCTGGTCGATCTGGTGCATCAGCAGCGCCAGCAGCAGGAAGAACACCGGCGGCTGCAGCACCAGCCACAGGCGTGCCGGCATCGGCATCGGCGCATCCGTCAGCCGCACCACGTGGGTGCCGGCGATGCGGTCATGCAGGGCCTGGTAGCGCGGCGCGCGTGCGGCCATCAGATGGCCGATGTTGAGGCTCACCCACGACAGCAGGCCGGCCGCGGTGCGCAGGCCGGCGCGCACGTAGCCCGGCGGTAGTCCGTCGTCGTCGACCACCTGCAGACCGAGCAGGCGCTTGCCCGGCGTGGCCTGCCAGCGCGAGCCCTCGAAGGCGGTGAACCACACCAGCGCGAGCAGTGCGAACACCGCCATCGTCGGCAGGGTCAGCGAGGTGATCGCCAGCGCCAGTGCGGTGGTCGCGACCTGCAGCGCAGGATCCGCCATCCATGCCTGTAACAGCGCGGCCGGCGACGCGGCGAGGTCGAGTGTCTGCTGCATCAGTGCGGCCATCGCCTGCGCCAGTGCATCGATCGCGCGTCCGCAGGTCTCGAGTGCTTCGCACAGGCGCCGGTGCATCAGCGCAACGACCAGCACACCGATCGCCGCCGCATCCAGCGACCACGCCGTGTAGCGGCGCAGCAACGGTGTGGGCGCGGCGACCGGCGGGCTCATGCCTCGTCGCGCACCGCGCCGGGTTTGGGCGCGAGCAGGCGCGCGGCGATGATGCCGGCCTCGTAAAGCAGGCACATCGGAATCGCCAGCATCAGCTGCGACACGACATCGGGCGGGGTGATGATCGCGGCCAGCACGAACACGCCGACGACCGCATACCCGCGCGCCTCGCGCAGCTGGTCGGTGGTCACCCAGCCCAGCAGCACCAGGATCACCAGCGCGACCGGCAGCTCGAAGCTCAGACCGAACGCGAGGAAGATCACCAGCACGAAATTCAGATAGGCGTTGATGTCGGTCATCATCGACACGCCATCGGGCGTCACCAGTGTCAGGAACTTGAACACCGACGGCAGCACGAGGAAGAACGCGAACGCGCAGCCGATGTAGAACAGCGCGACCGCGGACGCCAGCAGCGGCATCGCGAGCCGCTTCTCGCGCTTGTACAAGCCCGGCGCGACGAAGGCCCAGGCCTGGTAGAGCAGCCACGGCATGGTCACGACCAGCGCGGTGAAGAACGCGAGCTTCAGCGGCGCGAAGAACGGCGACGCGACTTCGATCGCGATCAGGTGCGCGCCTTCGGGCAGCTTGTCGAGCAGCGGCTGGGCGAGCAGGCCGTAGAGTTTGTTCGCGAACGGCAGCAGGCACAGCAGCACGATGCCGGTGCCGGCCAGACCGCGCATCAGGCGCATGCGCAGTTCGATCAGATGGTCGATCAGGCTGCCTTCGCCGCCGTCTTCGTCAGCGTGCAGCGCCACGATCGGTCTCCTCGTCGGCGATGGCTGTCACCGGAACCGGCGGACGCGTGGGATCGCCGGCGATCGCGTCCGGCGGCAACGGCGGATCCGCAGGCGGCGCGGGATCGGGCAGGGCGTCGAGGCTGCGATGCGTCGCCGGCGGCTCGCTGGACATGCGACGCGCCTGGGCGACGAGATCGCCGGCTTCCTTGCGGACTTCGTCCAGACTGCTTCGCGCGTGCTGCTCGGCGTCGCGCACTTGAGTGCCGACGTCTGCGATGGACCGCTGCGCATCGCGCACGCTGCGCTTGAGATCCTCGGCCGCGAGTTCGCGTTCGAGTTCCGACTTCACCGAATACCACTGCGCGCGCGCACGGCGCACCCACAAGCCCGCGAAACGCGCCGCCTTGGGCAGCCGCTCGGGACCGAGAATGATCAGCGCGACCAGCGCGATGATCATCAGTTCGCCGGTACCGATTCCAAACATCGACCGCTAACCCGCGTCAGCGCGGCGGCAGGTCGTCGTGGCGCGTCCTGTCGGCCTCGCGGGCCGCGGCGTCCTGCTGCGAACGGTCGTCGAGACGCTCGGGGGTCTCGTCGTCGTGCATGCCTTTCTTGAAGCCCTTCACCGCTTCGCCGAGATCACGGCCGGCGCCGCGCAGCTTCTTGGTGCCGAAGACCAGCAGGACGACAACGAGAACGATGGCCCAATGCCAGATGCTGAAACTGCCCATGGCGGGATTCCGGGAGCTGCGGGTGGTCTCGAAGGATAACGCACCGCACCCGCACGCAGCGTGCGGGTGCGCGCTGCACTTCAGTATTCGGGCAGCGGTTCGACGGTCGCCGGCTGATCGTCGACGTTCTGGAAGCCCTGCGTCGACGGCTGGCCTTGCTGCGGCTGCACCGGCGCGGTGGTGGCTTCCGGCACGTCCTGGATCGCCGGCGTGTACGCGGGCTGCTGCGCGCTGCGCGCGACCGGCACCGCGGTGCCGCCACGCGAGACGCGTGCCGTGGCACTGGCTTCTTCCAGGCGGTCACGGAAATCGACGACCGCGCTCGAAGGCGCGGTGCCCGGACGGTTCTCGAGAATCGCGCGTGGTGTGGTGTTGCGGCCGTAGACGGCGATGTTGGCGTCGTCGTCGATTTGCAGCACCGCACCATCGAGCGCGACACCGGCGAACAGACCACGTGCGCGCGACCACGACCAGATCTCGGCCTTGAGCTGGCCGTCGGTCAGCGCGGCGGCGTTGCGGCCCACCGGCCCGGCGGCCACACCGGCATCGGCGCCGAGGGTGAACTTGCCGTTGACGATCGATTCCAGGCTGCGCTCGTTGCGGAACACCAGCACCACGTCGGAGGACTGCACGCCGGCCTGGAAACCGATGCTGCCGCCGGTGATCTTGACGAAGGACGGGCTCGACCACGTGCCTTCCGGCGTCTTGACCGACATCAGGCCGTGGCCACGACGGCCGCCGATGATCAGGCCCGCTTTGATGGTGTCGGGAATGACGACGATCGCCCGCGCTTCGTCGAGCAGCTTGTCGGGGATGCCCGATTCGGGAATCGCCTGGATCTCGTTGAGCACGCGCACCGCGTTCTGCGCACGGGCGTCTTCGGTCGGACCGGCGACGGCGGGACCTGCGACGAACGCGGTGGCGAGGGCGGCAACCAGCACGGTGTGGCGGAACGGACGGGTCATGGTGGCTCCGGGGCAAGGGCGCGAATCGGACGCGCGCCGGGAAGCGCACGCAGAACGGATTCAGGCTAGTGACGGTGCAATGAATCGCACATGAGTTTTTCCGTGGCACCCGGACGCTGCCATTGCGCCGGTGCGCCTGCCATTCTATGGGGATGTCCGAATCCCCCTCTCCGCACGCCGCGCGCGACGCCGTCGTGCTCGTCAATCTCGGCACGCCCGACGCGCCGACGCCGAAAGCGGTGCGCCGCTATCTCGCCGAGTTCCTGCACGACCATCGTGTGGTCGCGCTGACCCGTTGGCTGTGGTGCCCGATCCTGCATTTCGTGATCCTGCCGTTCCGCTCCCCGCGCGTGGCGAAGCTCTATGCCGGTGTGTGGATGGAGGATGGTTCGCCGCTCGCGGTCCACACCGCGCGTCTCACGAAGGCGGTGCAGACGGAAATGCCCGATGCCGAGGTGGTCTACGCCATGCGCTACGGCAACCCGTCGCTGCGCAGCGTGCTGACGCGGCTGCGTGACGCGGGCCACGCGCGGGTGCAGGTGCTGCCGCTGTATCCGCAGTACTCGACGACGACGACGGCATCGGTGCGTGACGTGGTCGACGAAATCTTCGGCGCCACCGGCATCGCGCAGATGCGCGACGACTACCACCTCGATCCGGACTGGGTCGACGCCGTGGCCGGATCGATCCGTGCGCACTGGGACACGCATGGCCGCGGCGAGCGTCTGCTGTTCTCCTTCCACGGCATTCCACAGCGGCTGGCCGATGCCGGTGATCCGTATCCGATGCAGTGCCGCGCGAGTGTCGATGCGATCGTGCAGGCGCTGGACCTCGCGCCGGATGAAGCGATGCTGACGTTCCAGTCGCGCTTCGGCCGCGAGCCATGGCTGCAGCCTTATACCGACGAAACGCTCAAGGCGCTGGGCGGCGACGGCATCCGCGTGATCGATGTCGTGTGCCCGGGCTTCGCGGTGGACTGCCTGGAAACGCTGGAGGAGATCGCACTGCAGAACGCGGAAATCTTCCACTCGCACGGGGGCAAGGACCTGCGTTACATCCCCTGCCTCAACGACGCACCGGTGCATGCGCGCGCGCTGGCCACGCTGACGCGTCGCGATCTGGAGCTGCGCGCATGAGCGACGTCGCACAGGCGCAGCCGTTCGAGGTCGACATCGGGATCGGCACCGTGCGCGGCCTGCGCTTCGGCACCGTGGGCGCGCGTCGCGTGCTCGCGCTGCACGGCTGGCTCGACAACGCCGCGAGCTTCGTACCGCTGTCCGCGTATTTCGACGGTCTGGATGTCGTCGCGCCGGATCTGCCCGGACACGGCCGCAGCGCGCACATGCCGGTCGGCACCGACTACACCTTCGTCGGCGCCGTGCACCAGGTGCTCGACATCGCCGACGCGTTGGGCTGGGAGCGTTTCGCACTGCTCGGGCACTCGATGGGCGCAGGCATCGCCAGTCTCGTTGCCGCCGCGGTCCCCGAACGCATCGAACGTCTGGTCGCGATCGAAGCGCTGGGCGCGCTACCGGAGATCGAACCGGAAACCGTGCCGCGCCTGCGCGAAGCGGTGATCTCCTCGCGCAGCCTGGGCACGCGTCCGTTGCGCGTATTCCCCGATCTCGAAGCGCCGATCCGCGCGCGCATGCGGGTCAATGCGCTCAGCGAACCCGTCGCGCGCCTGCTGGTCGAACGGGGTGTGCAGCCCGTCGAAGGCGGCCACGTCTGGTGCAGTGATCCGCGTCTGACGATTCCCACCGCCGTGCGCATGACGCCGGGCCAGGTCGACGCGCTGATCGCCGGCATCGAATGCCCCACGCGTGTGATCTACGCCGATCCGCCGCAGCCCTATCTGCCCGAACCTGACCGCTCCCGTCGCGCGCGTCTGCTGCCCGACGGCGAGCTCACCGTCATCGCGGGCGGCCATCATCTGCACATGGAACAGCCTGCGGAAGTCGCCGCCGCGATCGGGGATTTCCTGCGGCGTTGAGCGGTGGCGGCCTGCGCCGCGTCACCTCTGGAGTCGCGCCGCGCCATCCTGCAGCTGCAGATTGACGATCACCCCCGCATCTTCCGACGGTTGCGCCGGCTGGTTGCGGTCGAACGCGAACAGTGCACTGCGGCCATCCTTTTCGAACGCGAGCACCGCACTGTCGCCGCCGTGATGCGTGGCGAGCCGACGCTGCCAGCCGTCGTGTTCCATCGCGCGGCGGGTGTCCTGCGACAGCGCCACCACCTCGCCTTCGGCGAGCAGGCTGATGATCTGGGTGCCCGGCATCTCGGTCAGCGTGTCGATCGCGTAGCGCGCGGGCAGATGCACGTCACTCGGGAAGTCCGCGGGCAGAGCCAGCGAAGTCGTCCGCTGCGCGACGGGCGGCGCCGGCGTCGCCGCAACGCGGTCGCCGCGCGCATCGAAGCGGATCGTGGTGCCCAGCGCATCGCCGGGTGGGCGGCAGCCGGGCAGCACGACGACGAGCAGCAAGGCCAGGCACAGGCGGACCATCGGGTTCTCCGGCGGCACTGGCCGCTCATCCCGGTCAACGCGAGCGCGGCGGGGAAGCGGCCATCGGGCCGCTCGCCCGGCCTCCGCTCAGGCCAGCAGCGCGTGCAGGTCGGCCTTGAGGCGGCGTCCGCTGTCGCGGAAGTAGTCGCGCGTGTCGCGCCATGCCGGGCAGCGCGCTTCGACCTCGGCCCAGAACCGGCGCGAGTGGTCGGCATGGATCAGATGACAGAGCTCGTGCACCAGCACGTACTCGAACGCCGAGGGCGCCCCGAGCACCAGCGACAGGTCCAGATTGAGCGTGCCGTCCGGCGCCAGTGAGCCCCACTGCGAAGACATCACTTTCAGGCAGATGCGTCGGGGGGTGCGCGGCAGGCCCGGCAGATAGGCCGGCAGCCAGCGGCCGATGTCGGCGCGGGCCTGCGCTTCGTAGAACTCGCGCAATGCGCGTTGCAGCGCGGCGGGACCGGCGTGCTCGGGCGACGCGAACGTCAGCGCGCCGTCGTCGTCCATGCGTACATGGCTGAACCGCCCGCTCTCCCACCGCAGCGGATGCAGTGCACCGCGCAGCGGCAGCTGCGTGGTCACGCCACGCTGCAGGGGCAGCGCTTCGCCATGCGCTGCGATCTGCGCGGCCAGCCAGGCGCGGTGCTGCTGCAGGAAGGCATCGCCGGAGACGAGGCTCGCGCGCAGCGGCAGGGTCAGGCGCGCGCCGCGTTCGCTGACGCTGAGCCGGATGCGACGCGCGCGCGGATCGCGCACGCGCAGCACCTCGATCTCGCGCCCGTCCTCGAGCGTCAGACGGAGCGAGTCGCGCTGGATCGAAGCGGGCTTCGCGGAACGCGACAACAGGCGCGACAGGGACGGCATGCGCGGATTGTATGCGCTGCGTGCGACGCGACTGGGGTCGACGTCGCACGTGCGCCTGCGATCACTCCGCCTTCGACAGCTTCAGCGCGCCTTCGAGCACCTTGAACAGGCGCTTGAACTCGCCGCGCATCAGCGCGAAGCGGGCGTCGAGCTCGGCGCGCATGTCGTCGTTGTCGGTGTTCTCGAGCGTATCGAGCGCGCCGTCGAGCAGCTTGAACTTGCGCACGATCAGATCGTCGCCGAGCACGAACGAGACGTGGTCGTCGAGATTGAGCGCGAGCTTGGTGACCTGCTTGCCGGCATCGAGATGGCGGGTGATCTCTTCGCACTGCAGATCCTGACGCTGGCAGCGCACGATCGCGCCCTGATCGGACGGGTCCTTGAGCTCGCATTCCTCGCCCAGCGTCAGACCGTCGGGCAGCGGTTCGCCGGCGATCCAGCCGGTCATCACCCCGCGCGGCGAGACTTCGGCGTTGAGCGGCAGCGCGGGAAAGCTGCCCAGCGCAGTGCGGATCTGCGACACCAGGTTTTCCGCGCTCTTGCGGCTGGAGGAATTCACCGCGACCACGCCGTGTTCGAGGTCGATCAGTGCGTCGCTGCGCACCGGCTTCACGAACGCGCGCGGCATCAGTTCCTGCAGCAGGTCGTCCTTCATCTGCTTGCGCATCTTGCCGCCGGGCTTGCGGCCCTGCTTCTCCTCGAATTCCTCGATGCGCCGCGACAGCAGCTCATTGACCACCGGGCCGGGCAGGATCTTCTCTTCGCCGCCGACGGTGACCCAGATGGTGTCCTCGATGCGATGCGCCATGACGTCGGCGTCGCGGCTGATCGGCGAGACGAAACCGTGCGAGGACATCTCCAGCGGACCGACCGGCTTGAGCGGGAATTCCGCCAGACGCGCGTCGAGTTCGGACAGGTCGAGGTTGGTGGGGAAGCGGAACAGGGTCAGATTGCGAAAGAACATGGGGCTAATGAGTCCATTGGAAGTGGGGAAGGACGCCGCACGGAAGCGGTGGGCGTCAGAAAGGGCGTGATACGTGCCTGGTTCGGGCGTGGGCAGACGTGGACGGCCGACCCTGCGTCGACGCGGCACGGAGGGCGGTGTTCATGCCTCCCGCATCGCGATATCGATCGGCGCGACCTGCGCGTCGGGCAACCAATCCTTGAGCGCGGCAGGTGCTGCGCCCGCACCGGGCATGCGGAAATCGAACAGCGCCGGATCGCTGAGCTGCGACGGACTGACATTGCCCAGCGAGCGCGCGATCGTCTCGATGCGGCCGGGCGTCTCCCGCTCCCAGGCATCCAGCATCTTCCGGACCTGTTTGCGCTGCAGGTTCTCCTGCGAGCCGCACAGATTGCAGGGGATGATCGGGAACGCCCTGGCCTGCGCATACGCGGCGATGTCGTCTTCGGCCGCGTAGGCCAGCGGACGGATCACGACATGCTGGCCGTCATCGCTGCGCAGTTTCGGCGGCATGCCGCCGAGCTTCGCGTGGAAGAACATGTTCAGAAAAAACGTCGCGACCAGATCATCGCGATGGTGGCCGAGCGCGATCTTCGTGAAGCCGTGCTGCGCCGCGTGGTGGTACAGCGCGCCGCGACGCAGGCGTGAGCACAGCGAACACATCGTCTTGCCTTCCGGGATCACCCGGCTGACGACCGAGTAGGTGTCCTGCTCGATGAGGTGGAAATCGACGCCACGCGATTTCAGGTAGTCCGGCAGAACATGTGCGGGAAATCCGGGCTGCTTCTGGTCGAGGTTGACCGCGGTGATCGAGAACGCCACCGGCGCCTTCGATTGCAGCTGCAGCAGGATGTCGAGCAGGGTGTAGCTGTCCTTGCCGCCCGACAGGCACACCATCACCCGGTCGCCGTCCTCGATCATGCCGAAGTCGGCGATCGCGCGACCCATCTGATGGCGCAGCCGCTTGCCCAGCCTGTGCACCGCCGGCGCGTCGCGGCGCGGATCATGCGCGCGCGGCAGCGGTTCGTGCAGGGGCAGGACGGTACTCATCGCACCAGTTTACCGGGCGCTCCAGGCGGCCGTACGGCAACGTCTCCGCGACCGCGCGCCAACATGCGCCGTGCAAGGCTGCGACGCCATTCCTGTTGAACGGAGAGCGCCATGTCGCGCATCGTCATCATCGGCGGCCATGGCCGCGTCGCCCTGCAGCTGGCCCAGCGCCTCACCGGAAGCGGACACGCCGTGACCGCGCTGTTCCGCAACGCGGCCCACCGCGACGCCGTCGCCGGCACCGGCGCTACGCCGGTCGTCTTCGATATCGAGCACGCGCAGACCGATGCCATCGCGGCGCAGCTCGCCGGCCACGACGCGGTGGTCTGGTCGGCCGGTGCAGGCGGTGGCGACGCCGCGCGCACGTATGCGGTCGACCGCGATGCGGCGAGCCGCTCGATCGATGCCGCGGCCATCGCCGGCGTGCGGCGCTACGTGATGGTGTCCTACATTGGCGCCGGCTTCGATCACGGCATCGCGCCGGACGACGGCTTTTTCGCCTATGCGCAAGCGAAGGCCGCGGCCGACGCGCACCTGCGCGACAGCGCGCTGGACTGGACGATCCTCGGTCCGGGCCGGCTGACCGACGACGCCGGCAGTGGCCGTATCGCCGATGGCGCGAATGCCGACAGCGGCACGCCGGTATCGCGCGCAAATGTGGCGGCGGTCGCAGCCGCAGTGCTGGATGCAGCGGGCACCGTGGGCCGGACGCTGGATTTCGTCGATGGAGACGTGCCGATCGAGACCTTCGTCGGCGGCGACTGATCGCGCGCGGACGCATGGATGAGTTCACCTGCGCCGCTGACGACAGCGCCGAGCGGTTCCCCGCGTTAATGCCACGGTTCGGCGCGCGGTCGTAGACTGCACGCCGATCGCGCGACTGCCTATTGCAGCAAGCGCGTTCGCAATCCTCTTCCAGGAGCGCAATGACGTGAAGTACTGAGCCGACATCGAGTCCGACGACCCCTCCGGGTCGCGTCCCCATGTTCGCGAGGTTCTTCCATGTCCGTGCCCGTCTCCCTGGCGCCTTTCGCGTCGCTGTCTACGTCTTCTTCCGTCGTGCCTGCGCTGCGCGCCCGTGGCCTGTCCGCCGCGCGCGACGACGGCAGCGTGCTCTACGACGATCTGTCGCTGGTGCTGCACGACGGCCCCAGTGGGCTGGTCGGCGCCAATGGCGTCGGCAAATCCACGCTGCTCCGGCAACTCGCTGACGGCGCCCGCGCCGGCACGGTCGAGGTGGCCGGCGGTCTGCAGCTGCTGTCGCAGCACCCGGGTCCATTGCCGCCGCGTGTCGTCGACCTGCTGGGTCTGGGCGCGCGCTTCGATGCGCTGCATCGGCTGCTGGCAGGTCATGGCGACGCGGACGATGCGGCGTGCGTCGACGACGACTGGGCACTCGAAACGCGATTGGCGGAGGCGTTCGCAGCGCTGGGCTTCACCGATCTCGCGCCAACCTCCGATCCGTCGCAGCTGTCGGGTGGACAGTGCCAGCAGCTGCGTCTGCTCGCCGCGTCATGGTGCGATGCCCGCGTGCTGCTGCTCGACGAACCCAGCACCTTTCTCGACAGCGACGCGTCCGCGTACTGGTGCTGGCAATTCCTGCAACGCGCAGGGGCCATACTGGTCGTGACCCACGATCACGTGTGGCTGCGTGCGATGCCGCGGCTGGTCGAGCTGCGCGCCGACGGGCTGCAGTGGATCGATGGTGGACTCGATGCATGGCGCGCCGCACGCGATGCCTCGCGCCGTCAGACCGACGATGCACTGGCGCAGGCGCGGACCGATCGCGCGCGTGCACAACGTGCGGTGGGACGTGAACGTCAGCGGCTCGACCAGCGTCAGGCGCGTGGGCAACGGATGCGCGAGACCAGCAACCAGTCGCCGCTGCTGTTGGACCACGCCAAGGGCAATGCCGAACGCCATGCTGGACGCGCGCGCGGCGCACTGGCACAGCGCCTCGCCGATGGTGACACCGCGGTGCGCGACGCGTTCGCCGCGACCGATCCCACGCCCGCGCCCGAGTTCGTGGATGCCGACGTTGCGTTGCCCGCCTCTCGGCGAGTGCTGCGTTTCGAAGGCGCGCATCCGATCGCCTATGCGCCCGTCGACGCCCTGACATGGGACGCGTTCGGCCCGGTGCGGATCGGACTGGAGGGGCGCAACGGCAGCGGCAAGACCACGCTGCTGCGCGCGCTGCGCGGCGAGGCGACGCTCGCCAGCGGCACCGTCGAGGCCTGCGTGCCGGTGCAGTCGCTCGACCAGATGCTCGCCACCCTGCCCGACGCGATGCCGGCGCTCGACTGGCTGGCCTTGCGCATGCAGGCGGATGCGATGGACGTGCCCGCGACGCGGCTGGCGCTGCTCGGCCTGGCCGGTGCCCGGGCGCGCCAGCCGCTGGGCCTGCTGTCAGGCGGGGAACGCATGCGTGTTGCCATCGCGGCCGCCGCGTGGGCGCAGCCCGCAGCGCCCTTGCTGCTGCTCGACGAACCCGCCAGCCACCTCGATCTCGACAGCGTCGACGCGCTGGTCGCGTTGCTGCGTGGCTGGCCCGGCGCACTCGTCGTCGTCAGCCACGACCCTGCAGTACTCGATGCGCTGGCGCTGACCCACCGCCTGCAGCTCGACATCGAGCGCCTCCATCTGGAAACCATCGATCCCTGAGCGACGCACTGCGCCTACACGATGTGTAGAGCGCAGCGAAACCCATCAGCTCGCCCGGCCGCAGATGGGTGAAGTCGCGTCGCCCCCCAACAAGAACAGACGCCTTCCGGCGCCTGTCTCGTTCCACACTCAACCCGATGCTGTTGGCCTCAAGGCACCCACAC
Organism: Luteimonas fraxinea; assembly: GCF_021233355.1. NCBI lineage: Bacteria > Pseudomonadati > Pseudomonadota > Gammaproteobacteria > Lysobacterales > Lysobacteraceae > Luteimonas > Luteimonas fraxinea. Next base: position 2,230,671 of record NZ_CP089507.1, read on the forward strand.
CAGATTGCGCGTATTGGGATCGGTAGTGATCTCGCGCACGCGGCCGCTGCCGTCGAATTGCACCTGGAACTCGGCGAAGCTGCTCATCCAGTAGCGCCACAGCTCCGCGTCCAGATCCGGGTTCTCGCTGCTGATCGGATAGCCCAGCGACATCAGCACCTGCTCGCGGGTCATGCCGGGCGTGATCTTCGCGCGCTTGATCGCGTCCTGGATCTTGGCCGGATACGTGGCGATCTTCGCCGCCGGATCCTCGGTCACCACGTAGCGCTTCGCGAAGTCGGGCAGGGCGATGTCACGGCTGTAGTCGTTGCCGATCGACTGGCGCGCGCCGTCGATGCGCACGTTGACGCGGTGGCGGCCGTAGCCGGTCACGCTGGTCGGCGTGCCGACCGGGATCACGCGCTTGCCGTTCTCGGCGTAGTTGCTGTCGCTGATCCAGCTGCCGTCGCTGCGCAGGTTGCAGCACAGATAACCGTCGTACTTCTCCTGTGCGGAGAGCTGGGCGGTGGCCGCGAGCGCGGCGAGGGCGAGCAGGGGCGCAGCGAGACGCGCGGACGCGCGACGGTTCGATCGGAGGGACATCCTGGTTCCTTGGCGAAGCGGCCGGGGCTGCCGCAGGTGGGCACCACGCGGCACGTGCCGACGTCGCGCCGGCCCCCTGCACGGCGCACCGCATTGTTGCAGCGGCACCGCACGCCGCCAAGACTCCGAACCGCCACGCTGTTGCGATAAGCTGCACCGCATGTCGACCGACACCCCCGACATCGATCAGAGTCGAAGCGCGCTGCTGATGCGGCTGCGTACCGAACATCGCGATCTCGACCACACCATCGCCGAACTGCAGGCCACGCCGGCGCCCGAAGCACTGGCGATGCAGCGCATGAAGAAACGCAAGCTGCAGCTCAAGGACTGCATTGCCCGGCTGGAGTCGGACATGATTCCGGACGAGCCGGCTTGAGGCGAGACGCCAGCGTGAGCGGATGGATGGCGGGATGTCTGCCTGTTCCGGCCCCTGCGGCTTCAGTTCGATCACCGCATTTCGGCAGGATCATCTGGCGTCACCAGCCAGTAGGGGCCGGGACACTGACGCAGCAGGGCCTCGCCGACGAAACGTGAGGCCGCGCCGTCATCGAGCGCGCCGCCGCCGACCTGTCGGGTCTCACCCGTGACGCCCCAGCGATCCCCTTGCGACGTGAGAATCGCCCAGCCACGCCACCGCTTCTGCAGCGTGTAGCTGCGCGGAAACACGAGTGTGGTCACGCGTGTCGGCTGTCCCGGGATCCGCAGCGCGACGCAATCTCCGTCGATCACGACGGTCCCGCGCGTCATGCCGAGCGGCCAGATACCGTTCTCGGTAGCCGGCTCGGTCGCGACCAGCGTGGGTGGCGTCTGCCCGCTGTCGCGACTGCAGCCCGACAGCAAGGCTGCGCTCGCCAATACCACCGTGAGAAGAGAACACCTCATGTCCGGCGACCCGCGCACGCAGCGCCTCGCGAAGCGCATCCCGCTTGGGCCTCAGCCGACAGCGACCGGTCCCAGCCTGACGATCTGATGGACCGCCACGTTCTCGCGTCCCAGTTCTCGCACCAGCTCGAGCACGAGCTGGATCGGCAGGTGCAGCTCGTACCCGTCCGCAATGCGCTGCAGTCCATCGGCTTCGAACTGCAGCCCCGGAATGTCCCGGCCGCGCGTGCTCAGAAACCGCTCGATGACACGCTTGCCGAAGTCCTCGTGATCGGCGATCTCGACGTACACGCGATACAGCGTGTCGGCGTAATCAGAGGGCGTGCCGGTCACATCGGATATATGCATGGATTGCCTCGAGCGATCAGCGTGAGGTGACTTGCGGAGAACACAATCGACACAGTCTAGAGCGCGCGCCGCCGCGTACGTCCCGCCCGCGTCGCGAGTGCACCCATCAACAGCGCGAACGCTACTGCGAGTGCAAGATCCGCCACGAAGTAGCCCATGTGAAACGCGTAGGTGTCGCAAGCGGCGCGCCAGCAGTCACCGCCTACCCTGCGAAACGCGAACGGAACGCCCGCGACTTCCTGGCCATCGTGCTGGTACGCGCCCCGCGTCACCAGATATGGAATCGCATTGGCAAGGGCAGCAACGATGCCTGTCATCAGAAATCCAACAGTAAATCTCGATCTGCGCGTCATTGTTGGACCGATTGGATAAGACAATTCGGAACGTCCGCTACCCACGCGCCCTGAAACGAGCTTCCAGTTGCGTCGCACGAATGCTTAAGGCGCAACAGTTCCTTCCTCGAAACATATGGATTGCGCGCTCAGTTCCGCATGCCTGGAAGCTCTGGGGCCGGATAGACATCCAATGGGCGGAGCAATGCTTCACGCGGAAAATCGACTGGCACGGGACTGCCGCTGATGATGCTTTTGACGGTGTCGACCGCAGGAGAACGCTTGCTTTTCTCATCGTAGAAATCGAGTGAGAGATCCAGAATCGCCTGGTCCATCCCCCACAGCCCGAGAAGCGGCCCCTTCTGCGACGTCGCTGCCAGGTAGATCTGGCCAACGCTCATACGGGTAGAGCCGCAACTGCGAAATCCATACGTAATCATCTTGAAAGATTCCGCATTGCCCTTGAGAGACTCGATCACCCTGATATGGCCGACTGCGTGATGGGAGTGGGTGGTTCTTCCCAAAGGCTTCTGGACTTCGAATGCACTTGTCAGCTGGAACACGAAGACCGTCGGCGCGGTCGCCACGATCTCCCGGAAGACCGCCTTGGGCGGATCTGCGCATGCCACAGCATTGGCAGCCGGGGCGCATGCGAGTAGCAGGATCAAAAAATTGCGAAACACAATCATGTTGTGTGTGACCTCTGATCGAGTCGTCCCAACGGAATTTTGCGGCTGATACAGGAGAGAGGGTTTGACGCGCTCTTCGGCCATCGCTTCAACAGCGTCGGAGAATTCCGAAGCATGTGGGGTGGCCGGAGTTTTGACCCTCAGCCGGAAATGACATGTCCGATACGCCAGAGCACGCCGGTTGGATCGATCAGTGTGAAGTCCCGGATTCCCCAAGGCCGATCATCTGGCGGGCTGAGACGAACCGAGAACTTCGTGACCACGCCTGACGCCTCGACATTGCGGTGCCAGTCGTCTGCATTCGAGACGAGCATGTGCATGACGAAGTTGTTCGCATGTTCCGGGTTGTAGAACTGCGACAGCAGGAATGATGTCGCGCCGAAACGGACGTACGCGAGGTCGTCCGACTCCAATGTCACCTCGAAGCCTAGGGCCTCGTAGAACGCCATGGACTCGGCGAGTTCGCGCGCCGGCACAAACGCCTTGATCTCAATCGTGTCCAGTTTCATGGGGTTCGCTTCCGGGATTGCGATCGAGTTGATCCAGCCATGGGTCGGCGTCGGTTCGCGCGGGTTTCAGGGATCACCGTAGCAGGTGACCGAGAGCGGATCGGGAAGTCCGGACGCTTCGTAGCCGATGATTTCCAGGCCCGCAATCGCATCGCCTTGTGACCAGACGATCACGGCAACGGAGGCGCCACCGATGGAGGCAAGCGCCTCGGCAAGCAAGTGGCCGGCGGTGGCGTCACCATCCGGACCAAACCAGATGGTGGCGCAGCCACATCTGCAGGTAGCGGTCACGCGCAGCGCAGGAATGGACGCGATCAGCGCGGGGCCGGGCGGCACTTTGGCGCCGACGGCCAGAACGCGCGCGACGAGTCTCGCTTCTTGATGGGAGATCGGGCGTGACATGTGGTCTGTTCGATGCACCTTCGGGCCGAGCGTGCGAAGTGGGTCGGAGACGCCCAGTCAGAGATCGTCCTGCGTACCGGCACTGCGTCCGAAGAGGGTGCCTGCTGCAGTGCCGATCAGCAATGCGCAAATGAGGACCAGCCACTCCAACACAGCGAAGGGGTGCTCGACAGGCTCGAGGATGACGCGAAACACCTGCGACACCACGACGGCGGCAACCACCTGAAGCATCAGCGCGGCCCAGGCGTGGACAAAAGGCCTGGATGTCTGCTTCGCGGACAGGTGGGCAAAAATTCTGCTGCACACAACCAGGGAGGCAAGACTGCTGGCCAGAGCGGTGTTCCAATCGGCTGGCAGGTAGTACCCCTCGCAGAGCCCGAGCAGGAACTGGGCGACAAACAACAACGCTGCATATGTGGCGATGCGTTTCCAGTTCACGACGTGCGCCTCGAATGCCAGTCCCCCGGATCAGATCGAACCGGGATTCGACTGTACTTGACCGGTTTCAGCTTGCTTGGCCCTTGCGACTGACGGGCAGCGTGATTGTGAAGCGCATCGGCCCCTGATGTGCATCACGGGCAGCGATGAAGCTGGCCGCACGGGAGGCAAAGATCATTGCCTGCGTCAGCATTGCCCAGGACATGCCGACGATCTCGACGATATTGCCGGTCATACAGCCTGCGTCCGCAACGACGACCCGGCACATCGCGAAGAACAGGATGACCCGCCAGCCCGGCCGCTGGAATGAGGTTACGGAACATCGGTCGCGCCGTCGGCCCGGCCGCGCTGACGAAGCGGCCACATCACTCGGCGACGACGACCGTCGGCTCCGCAGGCTTCACCGCCTCCGGACTCACTTTCTCGATCGAGTGCCGCAGTTCGCGGCCGAGGATGACCTTGGCGTCCTTGGCCCAGTTCGCGAGGCGGTCGTCGAAGACGAGTTTGCTGTTGCCGTCGAGTTTGACAAGGCCGAGTTCGCGGAGTTTCTGGATGAAGCCGCGGAACAGGGACTTGTCGAAGAACTCGGGCGCGGCCGGGGCGTAGAGCAGCGACAGGCGCTGGGCGGCGAGCTGGCACAGGCTTTCGAGTTCGCCGGCGCCGAGCGTGCCGGGGCCGTTCTTGGCGAGCACCGAAATCGCGATGTAGTAACGCTCGAACGCCTGCTGCAACGGATGGCTCAGTGCGCGCAGGCGGAAGACCTCGTCGGTCTGGCCGGCGTTGCGAGCGTAGATGCCGTCGTCCTCGTCGCTGACGCGCTCGAGAAGCGCTTCGCGCTCGAAGGTTTCCAGCGTCAGTGCGATGCGCTCGGCGAAGGTGTCCTCGTCCCACGGCAGGTACAGCTCGGCCTGCAGGAACGGATACATCGTCCGGCCCAGGCGCAGCAGCGTGTGCCGGCTCATGCGCCGGTTGTGCAGGAAGCAGCACGCGATCCACGCCGAGGCGGTGAACAGGTGCAGCACGTTGTTGCGGAAGTAGGTCAGCAGCACCGACTTCTCGTCGTCGACGCGGAACACGTCGCCCAAGGGATGCGCGACGCGTTCGAGGACGTTGATCTCTTCGCCGTGCGCGACGATTTCCTGCGGCGTGTGCGGGGTGACAGTGACGCGGTCCGAATACGGCACGTCGACCAGCAGCTGCTTGGACAGCGTGATCTGCGCGAGCAGGTCGGCCTCGCCCATCGCGTGCTTCGGCGTCGACAGCAGCGCGAGCGCCAGCAAGTTGATCGGATTGACGTCGGCGGCGCGGTTGATGTTGACGTTGATCTTCTGCGCGATGACGTCGACCGTGCGCGACAACCACTCGGGACGTTCGCTGTCGGCGACGGCGTTGCCGTCCCAGCCGGTCGCGTGTTCGGCGAGCACGTCAGCCAGCGCGATCGGCTCGCCGAAGTTCACCACCACCTGGCCGTAGTTGGAGCGCAGCACCTGCGGAATGCTCCACAGCAGCTGCCAGATCGATTCCTTCTTCTTGCTCTTGCCCGACAGCTCGTCGAGGTAGCTGTTGCCTTCCATCAGCTTTTCGTAGCCGACGTAGATCGGCTGGAACAGCACGGGGCGGCTGGGCTGGCGCAGGAACGCGCGCAGCGTCATCGACACCATGCCGCCCTTGGGCGAGAGCAGACGTCCGGTGCGCGAGCGACCGCCTTCGACGAAGTATTCGATCGAATACCCGCCGGCGACGAGCTGGGCGACGTACTCGGCCAGTACGGTCGAGTACAGCGCGTTGCCGCGGATCGATCGGCGGATGAAGAACGCACCGCCCTTGCGCAGGATCGTGCCGATGACCGGCAGGTTGAGGTTGATACCGGCGACGATGTGCGGCGGCACGATGCCGCGGTTGTAGAGCAGATAGCTCAACAACAGGTAATCCATGTGGCTGCGGTGGCTGGGCACGTAGACGATTTCGTGTCCGGGCGCGGCGGCCTTCAGCGTGTCGATGTGGTGCACCAGCACGCCGCGGAAGATGCGGTTCCACACCGTGGTCAGCAGATAGCTCGCCGAACGCACCACCGGATGCGAATAGTCGGCGGCGATCTCGTAGGCGTAGGCGTGCGCCTTCTTCCACGCGTCCTCGGGCTTGCTGTTGTCGCGGCGCGCCTGGTCGGCGATCGCGTCCTTGACCGCAGGCGACGCCAGCACCTTGTCGACCAGCAGGCGGCGGGTCGAAAGATCGGGGCCGATGATCGCTTCGCGCACGCGATTGAAATGGGTGCGGAGTACGCGCGAGAGCTTGCGCACCGTGCGCTCGGCGTCGAGACCTTCAGCGAGCAACGGACGTACATTCACCGGCTCGGCGAAGCGCACCAGGGTGTCGCGGCCGTTGAGCAGGATCGCCAGCAGGCGCCGGAATCGGCCGACGATGGTCCAGTTCTCGGAGAACAGCACCGCGAACCAGCCGTTGTTCTTGTCCGGTGAGCGGCCGACGAAGATCGAGACCGGCACCACCTGCACGTCGAGCGCCGGGTCGCGGCGATGCGCTTCGAGCAGCCGCGCCAGGGATTCGGAATGCGTCGCCTTGGATTGCGGCTGGCCGGTGGCCATCGCCAGGGCGCCGCCGGCATTGCGCCGCGACAACGCGACGTACGCGCGCTTGCGGCCGAGCGGATCGCCGGGCAACGGCTGCAGCGGTGACGGCAGACCGGCCTCGCGACACGCGCGCTCGAGGATCAGCGCATTCGACAGGCCATAGTCTTCGAGCACGTAGCAGACCGGGCGATAGTCGACGAGCGTCTCGGGCGTCTGCGGCTCCACCTTCAGGCCGATCCACGGACGCATCAGCCAGCCCAGCAGGCCGGCCCACCAAGGACGGCGCACCGCGCGACGCGGCGCGGCCAGCGGCACCGGCAATGCATTCGGCGCGATGGGAGCTGCTGCCGATGCGTCGTCGTCAGGCGTTGCGGCGCGTGCGGGCGCCGCGACATCGTCCACAGACGGCACGTCACTCGCTGGCGCGGACGGTGCAGGCGGGGACGCGGCGTCGCCCGGGCGGTTGTCAGCGCGCCCGGCGTTGTCGCCGTCCGGGAACTCGAGGGTCGGTTGATCAGGCATCGTCGGCATTATGCCCAAGCGGCCCGTCCGGACCGCACCCGCGGATCACCACTCAGGGTTCCGCCGGCGCAGCTGCGGGCGCGGCAGCCGCGGGCGACACCGCGGCCTCGCGGGCATGGGCCAGGAAGTCGCTGACGTACCAGCGTCCGTCATGGCGTTCGACGGCGATCACCGCATCGACCGGCCGGTCGGCCAGCAGATACCGCATGCGCACGCGCGCGGCGTCGCCGGTCTGGCTCTCGAGCGTGGCCGCCACACTGTCGAAGGCCTGGTCCAGATCCAGTCCGTAGGCGGCCAGCCGCAGCTTGCCGGCGGTGAACAGCGGCGACAGCCCGGTCAGCCCGGCCTGCATGCCCGCGGCGCCGAGTGCGGCATCGCTGGCGATGCCACCTGCCCGCGCGGCAGCCACCAGCGCTGAAATGGTCTCCTGCGCGCGCGCGCGGTCGGCCAGGGGCGCGGCGCCGGCCCACGCGCTGGCGGCGGCGATCAGCTGGGTGTAGTGCGCGCGTTCGTCCTCGCTGAAGTCGCCACCCTGTTCCAAGTACTGGATGGCGAACCCGCCCAGCCCGGCCGCTGCCGAGCGCATCTCGCGCTCGGCCCCGGCGAACTGCCGGTTGAAGGTCTGCAGCAGCACGCGTTCGGCTTGCGGTGCGCTCAGCGCTGCGAGCACCGACGGCATCTGCGCGGACAGCGGCAACTCGTCGAGCGGCCAGCGGGTGCGGCCGGCGCGCCAGGCGGCGTCGAGTTCGGGCAGCAGCTCGGGCGTGGCTGCGTCCCGCGCGAATGCCGCCAGATCGCCTGCACGCAGGTGCGACGTGAGCAGGGTCACCGCTTCCACCGGCGTCGCCGCACCGACGGCCGGCGCGGGCTCAGCCGTCTCGTCGCGCTGGCAGGCCGCCAGCCACAGCATCAACGGCAGCAGCAGCGTGACGGCGTGGACGTTGCGTCGTCGACGGCTTGCGTCGGGCGAGCGGGCGGGGAAGGACATGCGATGGATTCCTGTGAAGCCGGACATCCCATCTTGCAAGCCGGTCGATGACCGGACAAGCGCTGTCACAGGTCGCGCAGCACCCAGCCGTGCGGCGTGTCGGTGGCGCGGGCATCGAGCGCGGCCTGGGCGATCTCGTCCGGGCTGCGGCCGGCCTTCCAAGCGGTCGCGATCGCCGCCAGGCGCTCGCGGGTCGCGCGGGTGTAGGCGCCTTCGAGTTCGTTCTGCGCGTCGACGGCCAGCTTCTGCGGATACAGCGTGCGTGCGTCTTCGGACTGGTTCAGCAGCGCGATCATCCGCGACAGGCTGGTGTGGAACGTCTCGGCCGACAGCGTGGTGCGCTGGGTGCGTTGCAGGTGCCAGACGGTGAGGTACTCGACCGGACCGAGCATGCGGCGCGGGGTGCCGCCGAAGAACTGGCCGGAAAAATCGCTGGCCGAGACCGGCGCGGCGCTGTCCGGCAGTCGGGTCGCGCCCCAGGAACTCAACGCACCGCCGGGCAGGTCCATGCGCCGCAGCGCGGTGCCGATCGTGTCGGCCAACAGGCGCTGCGCGCGGGTGTCGTCACTCTCGGCCACCACGCCCAGCAGGCGCAGGAACACCGGATAGCGGTCCTCGCCGAGCCGACGCACCAGCCGCTTGAGCACGGTCAGGCGGTACTCGGGATCGGCATGCGCCGCCAGCGCCGACACCATGCGATCGGCGGCGACGCGTAGCGACTGCGCGGAGGGAACGGCATTCATGGACGGAGCACCAGCGTCAGGCACGGAGGTCGAGGCGCCCGGACTTTAACCCAGCCGCTGTCCGCGCCTACGCAGGGAACTCAGACGAGTGCGTCGAGAATCGCGTCGGCGCCCTGATCGGCCGCCTGCGACAGATCGATCGCGGACAGGCGCGCTTCGAACGCCAGATCGCCTGGCAGCTGACGGTTGCCGGCAGCGACGCCATCCCAGGCTGCGACGTTGAGCACATCCTCACCCGGATCGGCCTGCGGGCCGCGCGGGGCATCGGCATAGCCACCATCCGCCAGCGCGAGGCCGGAATCCGGCTGCTGGCGCAGATCGTCAAACGCGACATGCCCACCCAGCCTGTCGAGGCTGGCGGCATTGAAGCTGACGTCGGAAGGAATGCTGCTCATCGGAACGAAGGCCTGGAAACCCTTGGGGGACTGGACCGCTTCTGCGGCGATGGCGGGACTGTAACGCTGGTGCCATGGAACGGCTATCTCGGGCTGTCCCTAGGGTGTCGGCGAACCCGCCCGGGCTGGGCTTCGCGGCTGAATCCCGGTTCGACGGCGCCGTTCGCGGCCACGTCGTCTTCACCCGCGCGTCCCGGTTTCCAGCTCGAACGGACGCGTCACCCGTGCATGCTAGCCTCCGATCGAACCGCGCGAACCCGCGTGCATTCGATCGATCGGAGTGCGGATGGCCGAAGAGAACGAGGGCGCCGACAAAACCGAAAAACCGACCAGCAAGAAGCTCAAGGACGCGCGCAAGGACGCCAACGTCGCCAAGAGCCGGGAGCTGACCAGCACTGTGCTCATCATGGGCTGGCTGGCCGGTGGCTGGATGCTGATGGGCTACATGTTCCGGCGGATCAGCGGGCTGTTCGATCAGAGCCTGAACGTCATGAACCAGCCGTTCGACGTCGCGCTGCACACGATCATCCCGCTGGCGGCGCAGACCTTCCTCGCGGTGACGCTGCCGTTGCTGCTGCTCGCGGTCCTGCTGGCGCTGCTCGTCGAGTTCCTGCAGGTCGGCCCGGTCCTGTCGATGAAGAAGGTGACGCCGGACCTGTCGAAGATGAATCCGGTCAGCGGCGTCAAGAAGATGTTCTCGATGGACAACCTCGTCGAACTCATCAAAAGCGTTCTCAAGAGCGCCGCGTTGCTCACCATCGGCGGCTTCGTGTTGTGGGGCATGTTGCCGAGCCTGCTGCAGCTGCCGTTCGCGCAGCCCGCGGCGATCGGCAGCGCCATCTGGCACGCGCTCAAGTGGATCGGCATCTGGACGATCTTCGTCTTCTTCTTCGTGTCCGCGGTCGACGCCTCGTACCAGAAGTACTCCTACATGAAGAAGCTGCGCATGAGCCGCCGCGATATCAAGCAGGAGGTCAAGGAAAACGAAGGCGACCCCTATGTGAAGCAGCGTCGCAAGCAGTTGCACCAGGAATGGTCGCAACAGAACATGCTCAATGCCGTCCGAGGATCGAATGTCATCGTGACCAATCCCACACACATTGCAGTCGCACTGCAGTACGAACAGGGCGACGATCTGCCGCTGGTCGTCGCCAAGGGCGAAGGCCACGTCGCCGAAGAGATCAAGCGCGTCGCCGAGGAAGCGGGCGTGCCGATCCTCGAGAACGTGCCGCTGGCCCGCGGCCTCAATGCGCGCGTCGAGATCGACGACTACATCAGCGACGATTTCTTCGAAGCCGTCGCGCAGGTGCTGTACTGGGCCGAAGGCGTACGCATGGGCGAGCATCGCCCCGAGCCGCCGGAGTTCAATCCGCCGCCGGACATGCGCGAGGAGATCGGGCTCGGCGAACCCGAGGCATTGCCGCCGCCGCTGGCGGAGGATCTGGCGGTGGTGGAGCGGTTCGAGGATCCGCGGGATCCAATGCGATAGGGATGGGTTGCGGCGCCGAGGCGCCGCTTCTTTTTGCTGGTTATTTTGAGCGCGCCAAGCGCGCTCGCTTTTGCCTTGCCTTGCTTCGCTTTTGCCTCTGCTTCTGCTCGTGCTTTTGACTTCAATCGAGCCGTAAAGCGAGCCGAGCATCGCAGGGCGACGGGGTCGAAGAGCAGCCCATGTCTGAGCGCAGCGAGTTTGGGCTGCGTGCCCCGTTGCCCGAGAAGCGCAGGGGACCGGCGCGGCTCCATCGCGGCGGATCACGTCCGGCGAAGACGGTTTTGCTTACTTTTGCCAAGACAAAAGTAAGCCGCGCGACAGCGCGGAAGCCCTGTTTTTGATCTTCGCTCCTGCGATTGATTCTTTGCTTCGAATATCAACGTCGCAAAGCGACGAGCGAAGACACACTCAAGTGCAGGGCTTTCGCCCGCTACGCGTGCGAGTCCCTTTTGGATGGACCCAAAAGGAACCAAAAGGTCCCTTCGCCGGACGCGAGCCGACGCGATGAAGCCGCGTCGGTGCCCTCCGCTCCTCGCCTGACGCGGCACGCAGCCCAAACTCGCTGCGCTCAGACACGGGCTGCTCTTCGGCCGCGCCAGCCTCCGGTGCTCGGCTCGCTTTACGGCTCGATTCAAGTCAAAAGCTGAAAGCAGAAGCAGAAGCAGAAGCAGAAGCAGAAGCAGAAGCAGAAGCAAAGCCAAGGCGAAGCTAAAGCCCAGAGCCAAAGCCCAGGGCCAAAGCTAAACGTCGGAGCCGGCGCCCGATGCGGGAGCGCGCTGAAGCGCTGCAGCGCTACGTCGCACTGAACGCGTGCTTGAGCGCCTCGATCAACCCACTGTTGTCGACCAAGCGGGTCATCACGATTTCCACGAACACCCCGATCATCAACAGGATGATCGCCGTCGCCAGCCACGCCTTGATGGGCATCGTCAGCGCGAACACGTTGAGCTGCGGGGCGTAGCGGTTGACCAGGCCGAAGGACAGGTCGATGACGAGCAGGATCACCATGGCGGGCGCGGCGATCAGCAGCATCGCGGTCATCAGATAGCCGAATTGCCCGACGAACAACGCCATCCCGCTCATTCGAAGATCGGGAAAGAAACTCATCACGGGCCAGACCGTGTAACTCGTCATCAGCAGATCGAGGAACACGAGGAACGCGCCGCTGGCCATGAACAACCAGGTCGAGAACTGCGACAGGAACTCGCCGTGCAACGAGGTCTGGTGGCCCTGGATCGGGTCGAAGATCTGCGCCATCGACATGCCGACCTGGGTGTCGATGATCACGCCGGCAGAACTGATCGCCCAGAAGACGATGCCGTAGCAGAACCCGATCGAGATGCCGATGAAGGTTTCCTTGAGCACGATCAATGACCAGTGCGAAGTGCCGGCCGCTTCGATCAGCGGCGCGCCGGCGAGCGCGATCGGAATCGCGACGATCGCCAGGCTCACCATGAAGCTGTTGCGCACCATCGCCGGCACCGTTTCGGTGGTCAGCAGCGGCAGCATCATGAAGGCGCCGGCGATGCGCGGCAGCGTCAGCGCAAGGGCCAGCATCGGGTTCGTGCCGAAGTCCATCAGCGTCGGACGAGGCCGGGGAAATCGATGAAGATGCGGTCGGCGAACACGTACAGCGTGCCGCCCATCAGCGAGGCCGTGACGAACAGGGTGATCACGACGGCCAGGAATTTCAGCGCGTAGGGAAACGTCTGTTCCTGCAGCTGGGTCGCCGCCTGCAGGAACGCGACGACGAGGCCGATCAGCGCAGCCGCGGCGACCGGTGGGCCGGACAGCAGCAGCACCAGCCACAGCGCTTCCTTGGTGAACTCCAGCACGTCACTCATGTGGTCACTCCATAGGTGAGCACGAGGCCGTGCACGAGCTTCGCCCAGCCGTCGATCAGCACGAACAGCAGCAGCTTGAACGGCAGCGAGACCGTCGTCGGCGACAGCATCATCATGCCGAGCGCGAGCAGGATGTTGGCGACCACCAGATCGATGATCAAAAACGGCAGGAAGATCAGGAAGCCGATCTGGAACGCGGCGGTAAGCTCGCTGACGGTGAAGGCCGGCACGATGACGATGAAGTCGTCGGGCGTCAGGCCACCGCGGCGCTCGGGGGGCAGCATGCGCTGCACGCTGCGCAGGAAGAACGCGCGTTCGGAATCGCTGGAGTGCTGGATCAGGAACGTGCGCAGCGGTTCCTTGCCGGCATCGATCATCGTCAGCATGCGGTTGGTGTCGAAGCTGCCGCCTGCCGCGGCAGGTGCGCCGCCGCCCGCGCCGGTGCTGCCGCCGGTGATCACTTCGGCGAGGCCACGCGGCTGCTCTGCGGTTTCTTCTTCGCGCGGGTCATTGCTCGAACCGCCCCGCACCGTGGAGAACATCGGATCGACGCCTTCCGGCGTGCCCTGCGCCTGCGCTTCCGCGGCGAGCGCGTCGGCCGCAGCCGGGCTGGTCGGCGCAGGCGCGTCAGCTTCGGCGGGGGCCGGCGTCGACGCAGGACGCACGTTGATCGGACGCCCTTCGCGAATCGCCTGCTGCTCGGCGCGGGCTTCGATCTGGCGCATCACCGAGGCCGGTGGCGGACGCCCTTCCAGGCGCGCCTGCACCGCTTCGTTGACGTCCAGGATCACCGGATACATCACATAGATCGACAGCACGATCGCCAGGCCGTTGATGACCACGTTCGGCGGCACCTGCTGCAGGCCGAGCGCGTTGCGCAACAGACTCAGCACCACGACGATCTTGGTGAACGAGGTGACCATGACCGCCACAAACGGGGCCAGCGCAAGGCTGACCACCGTCACCAGGACGAGGGCGGGCGAGAACGTGCTGAAATCCATGCATCAGCTCCAGGACAGCAGGCGGACGCCCAGCGTATCGCCAACCGCGACCAGTTCGCCCTGTCCGGCGACGCGGCCGTTGGCGCGGATGGTGACGTTGGCGCCTTCGAGGTGCGCAGGCAGCGCGAACACGTAGCCCGGTTGCAGGCCGGCGATGTCCGACAGGCGCAGTTCGACCTTGCCCACTTCGAACTCGACCTCGACCGGCAGGCGGCCGGACGGATCCTCGACGGCGGGGGTGTCTTCGGTCTGCGGTGTTTCGGCTGCGTCGGTCTCGCTCATGCGGGGCGTCTCCTGGTGGCGGGGGCGTTGAGTGGGCGGACCGTCGATGCGCCATCCATCCGGTCCGGATCGGACCGGCCAGCGCAGACCGACGGCATTGGCGTGGAGTGGCGGCATCTTGACGTGTCCGACGACGATCACGTCACCGGGCCGCAGGCTTTGCACGTCGGCGCGTGTGAGCGGCGGCGCCGGGATCGCGATCGTCGCGACCGTCGGCAACTGGCGCCAGTGCCCCGGATCGATCGGCGGGCGCGGGTCGGCATCCGTGCGTGCGAGCAGGGCCTGCAGCCATGCGGCAGGTGCACGCAGCGCGCCACTGACCGTGGCGCCGCCATCGGCAGGCGTGAAATCGAGCTCCAGCCAGATCGCGTCGCTCGCAGGCGCGGCGAGCGGAGCATCGGGCAGGGGCAGCAGCGAGGTGCCGAGCGCTTCGCTGATCTGCACCAGCGTCGTCTCGTGCATCAGGCTCCAGGCCAGCACGCGCGCGCGGCCGCGCCGGTCCTGCCAGTGCAGGCCGTCGTCGTCGACGCGCGGCGACGACGCGAGTTGCAGCGCGAGCCGGGTGCCGTCAGCGTCGAGTTCGAACACGCCGCCATCGAGGGTCGCGACCGCGGGCGATCGACCGCTGCGCAGCCGCAGGATGCCGGTCGGCGTGGTCCATTGCCGGGCACGTGCATGCAGACCGCGCAGCACATCGGCCTGCGTCGGCGAGAGCCGCGGCAAGCGCTCTCGCAACGGCGCGTGCGAGGACGCGTGCGAAAGAGAAACAGCGTTCGCGTCAGCCATGGCCCAGCGCCACCTTCATCAGTTCGGGGAGGGATCGCACTCCGAGTTTGCTCATCATGTTGGCCCGATGCAGTTCGACGGTTTTGATACTGATGCCGAGGATGTCGGCAATGATCTTGTTCGGTTTGCTGGCGACGACGAGATCCAGCACCTGCCGCTCGCGCGGACTCAGCTTCGCGAGCGCGGCGCCCTGCGGCGAGCCCGCCTGCGCGCGTTCGCGGCTGAGCGCGTTGCGGATCGAGTCGACGATGGCATCGTCGCTGAAAGGTTTCTCGAGGAAGTTCGATGCGCCCTTGCGCATCGCCTCGACCGCCAGCGGCACGTCGCCGTGCGCAGTCACGAACACCAGCGGCAATGTGGAGCCACGGCGCAGCAGTTCGTCCTGCAGCTGCAGGCCGCTCATCTCGGGCATGCGAATGTCGGAGACCAGACACTCGCCGTCGCCGTGGCGCGTGCTGTCGAACACGGTGAGGAACGCCGCGCCGGATGCGAATGCGCGCACCTCGAACCCCGCAGTCTCGAGCAGCCAGGCGGTGGAATCGCGGAAGCCGTCGTTGTCGTCGACGAGATAGACACAGATGCCGGTCACGCGTCAGATCCTCCTGTCCGGGGTCGGTAGCGTGAACCCGAACACGCTACCGCCGCCATCCCTGGCCTCGAAGAACAGCCGGCCTTCGTGGTATTCGATGATCGAACGGCAGATCGCCAGGCCGATGCCCAGTCCGTCCGACTTGGTGGTGTAGAACGGCGAGAACAGCTGTTCGCTCTCGGCCTGGCTCAGGCCGGGGCCGCGGTCGCAGACGCGCACCTCGACGTCGCCGTCCAGGTTCACCCGGGCCTCGATGCGCAGGCCGCGCTGCGCGGCAGGCACCTCGCGCATCGCCTCGATCGCGTTCTTGACCAGATTGAGCAGCACCTGCTCGACCATCACCCGGTCGGCGTAGACCTGCGGCAGTTGCGGCGCCAACGCCAGTTCGACACGCAGCTGCAGGCGTTCGGCCTCCAGGCGCAGCAGTTCGAGCACCGTGTCGACGATCAGCGGCAGGTCCTGGGCGTCGCGCCGTGGCTCGCGGGCGCGGACGAACTCGCGCACGCGCGCGATCACCGCACTGGCGTGTTCGGCCTGGGTGCGCGCGGCCTGCAGGGCACGTTCGACCTGCACCGGCCCACCGGCCTGGTCGACCAGGCGCAGGCTGCCGTTGAGGTAGTTCACGATCGCCGCGAGCGGCTGGTTGAGCTCGTGCGCGAGCGTGGCGGCCATTTCGCCGACCGACATCATCCGCGAGGTGAACAGCAGTTTTTCCTGCTGTGTCTTGTGCGAATCCAGGGTCTCGATGCGTTCGCTGATGTCGACCGCGGTCAGCAATGAAAGCGCGCGTCCGCCGCAGTCGAGATCGCGCCAGTGCAGCGCATACCAGCGCCCGCTGCCGGGCGCGCGGACTTCTTCGCCGCGGGCCTCTCCGGTGACTTCGCCATACAGCGTCGCCAGCAACGCGTCGCGCTGGGCGTGGCCGGGCAGGGTGCCGAGATCGCCTTCGAAGCGGCAGTTGGCAGCCACTCGCACACCAGTGCCGCGGTCGAACGCGGCGCAGGCGAAAGGCACCGCTTCGAGGACTTCGGTCAGCGCGTTCGCGCCATCGTCGACGCCCGTGTCGACGGCGCGCGCCTTGCTCGCGCGCCGGGTTCCGGTCGGCGGCGTCATGCGATGCGCGACATCGTTTGACTGATAACGTGACGGCGCACCAGCAGGGTGTCCCTTCCGCGAGAACCCATGATCCGCGTCGCCCGATTCCGCTCCGCCCTCATCGTCCCCGTCATGCTTGTGGCCACGTCCGCGCACGCGGCCGCAACGCCCGCCCGCACGCCGAGTGACTCGTTCGTCGGGGAGTTGCTCGCCATCGTGATTCCACTCGTTCTGATCATCGTGGGCCTGCTGTTCCTGCTCCGGCTGGTACGACGGCGGTACGGATTGTCGGGCAGCGATGCCCCGTTGACTGTCCTGCAGATCCTGCCTGTGGGACCCCGGGAGCGCGTGGTGCTGGTCAAGTCTCGCGCCGGCCGGGTCTTCGCGATTGGCGTGGGGGCGCAATCTGTGACGTTCATTACAGATCTTGATTCCGAAGATCTGGAAGCCCCGGTGCCAGCGGCCTCCCTGGCCACTTCGCATTCACTGTCCAATATCGACGGGGATCGTTAAGTCCCTGTGACGCTTGGGTTTTTCTCTCGCGACAGCCAAAACGGAACCGTTTTCACACCGATTCGACACTTTGACTGGAACCTCCTTGCAACATCGAATTGACCTGTACATAACATAGAGCAGCTATCGTACAGGGGCACAATGTGACGCACGAGGGCAGGGGCTTATGCGGCGAATGGATACCAGGGTGTGTGGAACCGCCGTTTCCGGCTTGCGCGTTCGTACGCGTACCGGTGATGCCGTGAGTCCATTCCGTGTGTCCATGGCGGTGGTCCCATGAAGGGCTTCTTCGCCACGCTGACCGGCGCGCCGGCAGGCGCCGCCCCGCGGGCCAAGTTCGGCTACAGCGACATTATCCTGGCCGTCGCCGCGGTCACAATCATCAGCGTGATGATCCTGCCGCTGCCGCTGGTGATCATCGACACCCTGGTGGCGGTGAACATCTCGATCGGCTTCGGCCTACTGCTGCTGGGCATCTATATCCCGACGCCGGTCGCCTTCTCCAGCTTCCCCAGCGTGCTGCTGCTGACCACGCTGTTCCGGCTGGCGATCTCGATCGCGATCACCCGCTCGATTCTCCTGCACGCCGAAGGCGGCCACATCGTCGAGACCTTCGGCACGCTGGTCGCGGGCGGCAATCTGGTCGTCGGCATGGTGGTGTTCCTGATCATCACTGTCGTCCAGTTCATCGTCATCGCCAAGGGCGCCGAGCGCGTGGCCGAAGTTGCCGCCCGCTTCACGCTGGATGCGATGCCCGGCAAGCAGCTGTCGATCGACTCGGACCTGCGCGCCGGCCTGATCGACAAGGACGAAGCGCGTCGCAAGCGCCGCCTGCTGGAAACCGAAAGCCAACTGCACGGCTCGCTCGACGGCGCAATGAAGTTCGTCAAGGGCGATGCCATCGCGGGCATCGTCATCATCCTGATCAACCTGCTCGGCGGTCTGGCAATCGGCGTGCTCCAGCGCGGCATGCCGCTGGCCGAAGCGACGCACGTCTACAGCATCCTGACAATCGGCGACGGCCTGGTGTCGCAGATCCCGGCCATCCTGGCGACGATCGCCGCGGGTCTCGTGGTCACGCGCACCACCGGCGAGATCGACGACCGCCATCTGGGTGATGCGATCACCCGGCAGGTGTCGAACCAGCCGCGCGTGGTGCTGATCACCGGCATCCTCGCCCTGCTGATGACCCTGGTGCCGGGCTTTCCGTGGGCGGTGTTCCTGTTCCTCGGCGTGGGCCTGCTGACCTTCAGCGCCTATCACTATCGCTATCAGTTCGAACTGCTGCGTCGCCTGTTCCGCGTGACCGACGAGGAAGTGCTGGCCGACGTGCACGCCTCCGTCGATCACGACGATCTGGCGCCGCCCGCACCGTTGCAGCTGCAGGTCTCGCCGCTGCTGGCGCAGTCGATGGGGGCGCACAATCTCGAAGCGCGCGCGGTCGATATCGCCCAGCGCCTGCGCGAGGAATACGGCGTGCCGGTGCCGGTGCCGTCGTTGCGCATCGTCTCGACCTTCGGTGAAGACGAATACCGGCTGACCGCGTTCGGTGCCCGCATTGCGACGGGACGTCTGCGTAGTGACGCAGTGCTGCAGCCGCAGCCCGCCACCGCGGCGAATGCGACCAAGCTGCCGGGCTTCTATCCCGCCGTGATCGCGGGCGAGTGGGTGCAGAGCGGTGAAGGCACGCAGCCGCCGCTCGAGGTGCTGGGCGCGCACATGACCGCGGCGATCCGCCGGCGCATGGGTGGCTTCCTCGGCATCCAGGAAACCTCGAACCTGTTCGCGAAGATGCAGCGCGACTATCCGGATCTGGTCAAGGAAATGCTGCGCGTCGTTGCACCGCAGCGCGTGGCCGATGTGCTGCGTCGCCTGTCGGAGGAAGGCGTGCCGGTGCGCAACCTGCGCGATGCGTTCGAAGCCATCACCGATGTCGGCGGTCGCGAAAAAGACGTGGTGTTGTTGACCGAGTACGTGCGTGTCGCGCTCAAGCGCGAGATCGCGGATCGCTATTCAGACGACGAGCGTACGCTGCACGTACTGTTGATCCATCCGGAACTCGAGGACAAGTTGCGGCAATCGGTCCGCGTGGCGGGCGGTGCCAGCCAGCTTGCGATCTCGCCGGAACTGGCTGGTCGTCTCGGCAACGAGGTGCGTGCGCACCTGGGCCGTCAGGCGACAGGCGTCAAGCCGGTGCTGCTGTGCTCATTGGATGTGCGCCGGCATCTGCGCAAGCTCATGGAGGTCGATTTCTTCGATCTGCCTGTGCTGTCGTACCAGGAACTCGCACCGGACCTGCGCATCGTGCAGGCGGGCCAGATCAATGCATGACCAAGTCGCATCATTACGGGGCGTGCGCGTCGTCTTCGCCGGAGTTCCGGTGGTAGATGCCGTGCAGGCGATGAGAGGACTGACATGACCGAACATACCGAACACCAGTCGAACAACGTGCTGCGCATCGTCGATGGCCTGCATGCAGGCGCCAGTCGTGTGCTCGCAGACGAAGAGATGATCCTCGTCGGTAGTGGCGAGGACTGCGACATCGTGCTGGCCGACGACGCTGTCGCCGCGCATCACGCGCTGATCAGTCTCGTCGGCGGCCGCTTCCTCGTCCGTGCGCTCGATGCGCCGGTGAAGGTCGGCGCGCAGGATATCCATCCCGGCGATCCGGTCGAACTGTCTGCGGTGCAGCAGGTGCGCATCGGCGACGCCGTGATCGCATTCGGCCGCGAGAACGATCCGGCATGGGACGAATTCGTCACCGTGTTCGCGCCGAACGATGAAGAGCAGGCGCCGCGTAGTGGATTCGTGCGCAAGCTGCCGTGGATCGGCGGTATTGCTGCGCTGTCGCTCGCGTCGCTGGCGATCTTCGCCGCCGTATTGCCGGCACCGGATCAAGGGCCTGACCAGCGCGAGCGGCTGACGACGCTGCTGCAGGAGCATCGCGTCGCCAATGTGCAGATTACCGATGGCGCCAAGGGTGGCGCGACGGTGACCGGCGCCGTCGACGACAGCGCCACGCTGGAGCGTCTGCGCAACCAGGTGCGCGCCGAGAACATCGACGCGACCTTGCAGATTCGCACCGGCGAACACATCGCCGGCGATGTCGCCGAGATGTTCCGCGGCCAGTCGATTCCGGTGCAGGCGCGGTATGTCGGCAACGGCGATGTCGAGGTGGTCGGCGACTTCAAGGACGGCGCGGAGATCGAACGTCTTGCGCAGTCGCGTGCGATCGCCGACATCCCGGGCGTACAGCGCATCCTGCCGCGCACGCCGACCGGTCTGCTGTCGCAGGGCGAGACCGAACAGCCGCAGGCGCCGCCGGAAGCGCACATCGTGCAGATCGTGCGCGGTGAGAATCCGCATCTGCTGTCGTCCGACGGCCAGCGCTTCGTCACCGGCGAGATGATTCCCGGCAAGGGCAAGCTGATCTCGATCGGCGAATTCGCCCACGTGCTCGGCGCGGATGGCGAGCTGACCAAGGTCATTCCGGGTCCCGCGCCGACGCCTGAAGAAGCCGCTGAAACGGCGACCGCGAATGCAGGCACCGAGGGTGCGGAAAGCAGCGATCCCCGTTTCGCCTCGGTGGTCGCCAACGTCAACAACGGCAACCGGATCGCACAGGTGCCGGTGGTCGATCCGGGACGTGCGCCCGCATCGGCGAATCACTGAAGTCGTACGCAGTTCGAATCGAATCCAACGCTGTATCCACTTTCAGACCGTCTCAAGGAGTACTTCCATGACCACGATTTCCAATGACCAGATCGGCAGCTTCATCGGCCGCGCTTCGATGCAGGGTGACAACGGCGTTCGCAAGGGCGGCGGCAGTGCGAGCTCGTCGAGCTGGTACGAAGCCATGTCCCGCGCGTGGGGCCAGACCCTCGACCAGCAGGCGACCAAGATCACCAATCTCTCAGATGTCATCGGCCAGGGCGGCGACCAGCCGTCGAACGTGGTCCAGCTGACAGCCGAGAGCCTGCGCATGCAGTTCCTGTCCAATAACGCCTCGACCTCGCAGAACAGCGTCGGCCAGGCACTCGAGACGCTGGGCCGTAAGCAGTAAGCGACTCCCGCAGACAACAGCAGCAAGGAGAAGATCATGGTCGACGCGATCCAGGCCGTTGGGCTCGAAGCCGCGGCACAGGGGGCATCGGGTGCCGGCGCAAACTCGCCTGTCGCCGCCGCGTACGAGGTCGGACAGTTCTCACAGGCGATGGATCGCGCAGGCACGAGTTCCGCCGCTGCGGCCAACGCGCCGCAGGGCGTCGCCAGCACCGGTGCATCGGAGCCTTCCGAAGGCATGCGCATGGTGATGTCGGCGATGGACAACCTCAACGGCGGTGCATCGAGCATCCAGGACCTCGCCAAAACGATGACCCAGAACTCCGGCGAGCTCACGCCGGGTCAGGTCATCGAGATGACGATGAAATCGCACCACTTCCTGTTCCAGTGCGAAATGACTTCGAACGTTGCGAACCGGACGTCCGACGGCATCCAGCAGCTGTTCCGCCAGCAGTCCTGATCGAGAGGTGACCGGCATGCGCGTTTCACAACTCTGCGTATCCAAACGATGGTCCGCGTGGATGGGCATGCTGCTCGCCTGCCTGCTGCTTGCCGGTTGCGGCGGTACCGCGCTCTACAGTGCAGTCGACGAGCGTCAGGCCAACGAGATGATGGGCGCGCTCATCGGCTCGGGCATCCAGGCGCAGAAGAAGCCGTCCGCCACCAAGGTGGGCTGGGACGTGTTCGTCTCCGAGGGGGACATTCCGCAGGCGATGGCCGTGCTCGGCTCGCGCGGTCTGCCGCGGCAGAACTATCAGAACCTCGGCGACATTTTCAAGAAGGAGGGCTTCGCCTCGTCGGCCACTGACGAGCGCGGCCGTTATCTGCACGCGTTGCAGCAGGAGATCACCCAGACGCTGACGATGCTGCCGGGTGTCGCGCAGGCGCGCGTGCATCTGGCTTTGCCCGAGCGTGATCCGCTCGGCGGCTCGAACGGCAAGACCTCGGCCGCGGTGTGGATTTTCGAGCAGCCCGGCGCGAACGTCCGCGACCGCGAGGCCGACATCAAGATCGTGGTCAAGGATGGCGTCGAAGGCCTGACCGACATCAACCAGGTCTCGGTGAAGTTCGTCTCGATGCCGGCGCCGCCGGAGGCCACGTCGTCGACCGGTACCGCGATGGCGTTGTCGGCCGTGAGTCCGATGGCAATCGTCATCGCTGCGCTGGTGGTCGCGTTGCTGGCTGTTGCGTTCGCATTCGCCGGACGACTGAAGGCGCGCAAGCCTGTGGCTGCGGAGAAGGCCCCGCCGGCACGTTGGCAGGGCTGATCCATGTCGCTGGATGCGCTGCTCGCCGAGGTCGATCCTCGTTGGCACGGCGCCGGCGAGGACGCTCTGGATGACGCGTTGTTGCAGCGCGCCCGGTCCAGCCGTCTCGGGCGTCGGCTGCTTGCCAGTGCGCTGTCCGACGGGCCGGCTGCACATCTGCTGGCGCCGTCGCCGGAAGGGTTTTCCGTTCTGGTGGCGCGCTGGAATCGTGCGCGACTGAGCGGCCTGCATCGCGATCTCGGCGTGCTGGCCTACGCGCCAGCGATCCGCGCCGAGGTCGGACGCGATGCGGTCAAGCGCATCAAGACGATCCTGGGCAGCAGTTATCTGTTGGCACTCGACCGCAGCGTCTGGGACGCGAAGGTCGATGCACCGTTGCAGGGTCGGCTCGCATCGACGCTCGCTGAGGCACTCGCGGCCGGTGATGCCTTCGGTCCGCGTCTGTTCGAGGCGCTCGAACTGCAGGGCCGTGCGGAGTTGCAGGTCTGGGCGCGCCAACGAGAACCGGCGCTCGCCGACTGGGCGCAGCTGGTCTATCCGCCGGTCGATCTTCCGTCGGCGCATCTGCCGGAGAAGCCGCTGCTCGTCGTCCACACGCATCATCAGAACCGCGCCGTCGCCGCCTGATCCATTCCCTGTTCCGGAGCCCGCATGCCGACCCCAGACGCCGCATCCGCTACGCCCACCCGACGCGCGCCCACCGCCGCCGTGGTGTTCGAACGCCGCGAATTCCGTCGCGGCGTGTCGGCGCCAATCGTGCGCGCTGCGGAATGGCAGTCACTGGCTGAACTCGACACGCTGCTCGCACGGGTCAATGCGCTCTACGACGACGCACAGGCCGAGGTGCAGAAGGCGCGCGAACAGGGCTATGCGGAAGGATTCGCGGAAGGCCTGGAACGCGTGAAGCAACAAATGACCGAACAACTCGCTTCACTCAACGAGCGCCGCGCGCGCGTGCTGGGTGACGCGGTCGGCCGTATCGGCGATCTCGCCTGCGCGATCGTCGCCCGTATCGCGCCGGATTTCGATGCGGCGAAGGTCGTGCCGGCCTTGGTCATGCGCGCGGTCGAATCCGCGCAGGCCGAACAGTTCCTGATGATCCGCGTGCATCCCGATGCGCGCGAAGGTGTGGAGCAGGGGCTTGGCGCGGTGCGCCAGGCGCACCCGGGCGTCGGCGTGATCGAACTGGTCGACGACGAGAGTCTGGATCCGCTGAGCTGTGTGGTGGTTTCGGAAGCCGGTGAAGTGCGCGCCGGTGTCAGCCAGCAGATCGAGGCGATCCGCACGGCGCTGGCGCAGGCGAGCGCGGTGGCGAGCACATGAATCCCGGACCCACCCTGTCCCTGCTCGACGATCTGGGCGCCGGCGCGGTTGCCAGTGATCCGCTGCTACATGCGCTCGGGCAGGTGCAGGCGATCGAGCGCGTAGGCCGCGTCAGTGAGGCCTACGGCACGCTAATCAAGGCGACCGGGCTGCGCGCGGCGATCGGCGAACTCTGCTATCTGCGCAATCCGGGCGACAGCGATTTCGAACTGGCGGCCGAAGTGGTCGGTGTTGCGCGGCAGCACACACTGCTGACGCCGCTCGGCCCGCTCGACGGCATCGCCTCGACGACCGAGGTCTACGCAACCGGCAAGCAGGCATCCGTGCCGGTTGGCGAAGGACTGCTCGGCCGCGTGCTCGATGCACACGGCGCGCCGATCGACGGCAAGGGTTCGCTGGGCGCAACTGTCGACGCGCCGATCTATGCCGCGTCGCCCAATCCGTTGTCGCGCAAGCTGATCGACCGTCCGTTCTCGACGGGCGTGCGCGCGATCGACGCGGTGATGACAGCGGGCGAGGGACAGCGCATCGGCATCTTCGCCGTCGCCGGCGGCGGCAAGAGCACGCTCTTGGGCATGTTGGCCCGCGGCGGCGATGCCGACGTCAACGTCATCGTGCTGGTCGGCGAGCGTGGCCGCGAGGTCAACGAATTCATCAGCGACAATCTCGGCGCCGAAGGGCTGGCGAAGTCGGTCGTCGTCGTCGCCACCTCCGATCGGCCCGCGCTCGAGCGCAGCCGCGCGGCGTGGGTGGGCACCGCGATCGCCGAACATTTTCGCGATCAGGGCAAGCGCGTACTGCTGCTGGTCGACTCGGTCACGCGTTTCGCACGTGCGCTGCGCGACGTGGGTCTGGCGATCGGCGAGCCGCCGGCGCGGCGTGGTTTTCCGCCGTCGGTCTTCAGCGAAATGCCGAAGCTGTTCGAACGCGCGGGCAACAACGACAAGGGCTCGATCACTGCGTTCTACACCGTGCTGGCCGAAGACGAGGACGGCGGCGATCCGATCGTCGAAGAAGTGCGCTCGATCCTCGACGGCCACATTGTGCTGTCGCGCAAGCTCGCCGCGGCCTACCACTACCCGGCGATCGACGTGCTGACCAGCCTCAGCCGTACGATGCCGCGCGTGGTCGACAAGCCGCATCTGCGCGCGGCCGGCCAGCTGCGCAAGTATCTGGCCAAGCACCAGGACATCGAGCTGTTGCTGCAGCTCGGCGAGTACAAGCGCGGCACCGATCCCGAGGCCGACATCGCGATCGAGAAGATCGGGCCGATCCGCAACCTGCTGCAGCAGTCCGAACATGAACTCGTGCCGTTCGACACGTCGTCCGGCGCACTGCGGAAGCTGTTCGGATGAAACGCTATCCGCTCCAGACGCTGTTGCAACTGCGCGAACACCGCACCGAAGCGGCGCGTCTGGTGGTGCTGGAGAAGCAGCGTGCGCTGCAGCAGTGCATCGAAGCCTGCACGCGTGTGCAGGGCGAACTGACCGGCCTTGAGCGCGACCGCAGCGGTCATCGTGCGCGTCTGCTCGATCCGCCGCCGTCCGGCGTGCCCTGGCCCGCCGCGCTGACGCAGCGCGAGGCGCATATCGATCTGCTCGGCGAGCAGATCGTCGGCGCGCAACAGCGCTTGTCGAAAGCACAGGAGGCCGTGCGACAGGCCGAGACCGTATTGCAGGAGGCGCGCGATGCGTTCTTCCGGACCAAGGGCCGTCAGGACGCACTGGAGAAGCGCCGCGATCTGTGGAAACGCGAACAGCGCGGGCTGTTCGAGCGGCAGGAAGAGGCGACCAACGAGGATTTGATGCAGGCGCGCTACATGGCGGCGCGGCAGCAGTAGGCACGGACACGAGGAGACGACGATGAGCGTGCAGCGCAACGATTCCGCATCCAGACCGCCGGACCAGGCCGCGCGTAACCGGCAGGTCGACCGCGAAGCAAAGGCCGACACCAAGGACACGCCGCCGCGCGAGCGTGTCGACCAGTTCCGCTCGATGATGCAGCAGGCCCGCGGCGACATGCAGGGTCTGCAGGGTGAATCCGAACTCTCGAGCGGCGGTCTGCTGCAGGGCGAGGGCGAATTGCAGGAAGGCGAGATGGCGGAGCTGGCCAGCCAGCAGGAAGCCACCAAATCACGTCAGTCGCTGACGGACGTTGTCGATGCGCGCACGTTCCGCCAGCAGCACGACAACGGCTTCGGCAGCCTGCATACCCCAGGCATGGAATCAGCAGCGATTCTGCAGGCGCAGATGGCGTTGCGCGATGGCGCGCCTGCGGCTGCACCGGCCGCTGCGGCCTCCAACGCCGGCCAGCTGTTCGACATGATGGAAAAGCACGTGCGACAGATGGCGGTGCACGATGCCCGCGATCCGGGCGGCGATGGACAGGTGCTGTTGCGGATGTCCGACGCCACGTTGCCCGGCACCGATCTGTTGCTGAGCAAGAGCGCCGATGGCTGGGTGCTGCGCGCAGACAGTCGCTCGCGCGAGAGCTTCGATGCGATCCGCGAGGCCGGCCCGCAGCTGGCCAAGCGTTTCGCCGAGCAGAATCTCGGCACGCTGACGATCGATCCGCACTACCACGGCTGACGCATCGACCTCTGCGCCGCCTCCAATCGAGGCGGATCCGCGGTGGGCCGAAGTCTCAGTCGGGCGCAGTGCCCGCATCGCGCGAGCCGGCGCGGCGCGGCCGCAGCCCGTGCCAGTCTTCGCGTGCCAGGCGGAACCGGCGCGCCGGATTACCGAACTGTTCGCCCGATGCGATCTCGTCGAATCCCAGGCGCAGCAACAACGGCGGCACCGATCGGTTCTCCGGCGCGCACTGCGCGATCAGCGCGGGCAGTTGCAGCGTCGCGAACGCGTGCGCGCACAAGGCCGCGCCACCTTCGATCGCATAGCCGCGGCCCCAGGCCGACGGCAGCAGCCGCACACCGATCGCGATGTCGCCGGCATCGCCACTGGGCGTCAACGAGAACAGTCCGATGAAGCGACCGGCACGATCACGCGTGTGCCACAAGCCGAGTCCCGGCCGCTCGCGATAGAGCTTGTTGGCCCAGACGACCAGGCCCATCGCATCGTCGAGCGTGGCGATCGGATCGTCGAGCAGCATCCGGGTGACGCGCTCTTCGCGGCCAAGCTGCATGAGATCGATCACGTGGCGGAACGCGAATCCGTGCAGCCGTAGACGTCGCGAGTGCAGCTGTTCTTCGGTCGGATAGTCGCGCCCCTCCGCGGGCAGATCGTCGCGGGAGAACGCAGGCGGCGTGGGATCTGCTGCATCAACGGATGCGGTCGGCGTCGTCGGCATGGCGCTGTTATAGCGCGCTCGACCGCGATCGCGTGGAGAAAGCGTGAGCTAGGGCGGACCCTAGATGGGGTACGACCTAGCTGTCGTGGCGATGCGTTGGGAAGACACTGCGGCTGCAGTCGCGCAAGTCATTCATCCAGTAACGGCAGCGCGCACAGATCCAAGTGTTGTTTTCTTTTCAATTCAAAGGAGTTTCACCATGTCCAGCGACGTCTTCTCCGGCATCGGCTCTCTGATCGGCACCGCCTTCGGCGGCCCCCTCGGCAGCATCATCGGCAACCTCCTCGGCGACCTCGTCGGTCAGCTGTTCGATTCGGCCCTCAGCGGCCTGTTCGACGGTCTTGGCCTGCCGCAGTCGGCACAGGATGCCGTCACCGAAGGCTTCAAGGGTGGCTTCAACATCAACTTCGGCGGCAAGTAATCCATGCACGACCAGCAGGCCCAGCGACAGGCGTGGATCGACGGTCTTGCCCAGCTCCGGCAGCAGGGCGCGATCGATGCGGATGACGAGAACACCCTCATCCGGCATATGGACGAACGTCTGGAAGCGGTGCAACTCGAACTCAAGGCACTCGTGCCCGAGTACGAAGAGCGCAGCGAACGCGATGGCAGGGACGCCGCGGATGCCTGGCTGGGCGAACGCTCCCGCGAGATGGGCGAGCGTGAGGGTGCGGATGCAAGGCGGATGGTGGATTCGCTGACTTCGGTCCAGGCCCCCGCCACCTGAGCATCGCTCGAACGCCACTTCATCGTGGTGCGGTATCGAAGAAGCCTGCAGGCCAAACCTGCAGGCTTCTTTCATTGTTCCTGTGCCGAGGCGCGGCCCTAGGGCCTGACCTAGATGCGGCGAACGCGATGGGACCGCATCATCAGCGAAGGGGGTCGCCCGCGGGCGCCGTCCACGAAGGCTTCATCATCCAGGCTGCAGCCTGACGCGACCGTATCCGCGATACGACCCGAAGCAGACGATGCCCGGTCGGATTGCACTCAAGAAGGGAGTTCGAGCGCATGTCGTCATCCGCATCCAATCCGTCCACCGATTTCAAGGCACTGCGCGCGTCGCTGCTCGAGCGTTTCGAAACGGAACTGCGCGAGCAGCGCGATATCGATGCCGCAAGCCGCGAAAGCATGCTGGCCCAGATGGAACAGTCGCTCGACAACATGTCGTCGTTGCAGGACCCCACCGATGCGTCGCAGATTCGCGCGAGTCTGGCGCAGACGCTGGGTGTGCTGCATGCAAGTGGTCTGGTGGACCAGGCAGGCAGCGAGGAAGTCGAGCTGGCTTTCGCCGAAAGCTATCGCGTGTTCGACAATCCCGGCGTCAAGCGGGCACTGGAATTCGCGCGCATTTCCCGCGAACAGGGTGAAGAGGCGGCGCGTGCGTGGCTGGCCGCGCAGGACGGCGGCAACGAACGCACTGCGGCATGAACTGAATAGAGGAACCGGCGCGTTTCTAGGGTACGCCCTAGTTGCTGGTCTCCAGCGCGACGAGCAGGATTGATCCATCAGCGGTATGTGGCTCGAATGTCCTGATTGCAGCAGACGCAATGCGCAACGGAATCGGCCCATCGAACGGATTCATGTGTTTTCCAAAACTTTGAAACCCAGGAGATAGTCCAATGAGCGTCAACTTCGAAGTGAATCTGCAGATCGCCCAGGCCGGCCTCGACAGCATCAGCGGCGAGGGCAAGGGTGGTAAGGGTGAAAGCTGGCTGGTGGCCATCGCCAAGGCGATGGGCAGCATCCTCGGCGAGAAGGCCCAGAAGCTCAACGATCTCAGCGAGAAGCTGAACGGCCTGACCGGCAAGGATGACGCGCAGGAATTCAGCGCCACGCAGACCGAGTTCCAGGCCGAATCGCAGATGTTCAACATGCTGTCGAACACCATCTCCACCGCGATCAAGTCGATCGGTGAAGGTCTGGCAGCGAACGCCCGCAAGCAGTAATCGGGCGGTTGCGATACCGGAGGGCAGGTGCTTGGCACCTGCCCTTCTTCGTTTCCGGTGTGGCGGTGTGTGTCACGACATCGTGCTGACATATGTCGCGCGAGCATCCGGCCGGTGTCCATCCAGGAGAAACGCCATGACACGTTCAAGATCCGGAGTACCTGCACAGCAGCGGGCATTAGGTCCGCGGCGGACAGGCCGTCTGGCAATGGTGTTGCTGTGCGCCTCGGCGCCTCTGTCATTGGCGATGGCCCAGTACGATCCGGGCGCCACGCTCGATCTGGGCATGGGATACGGGCAGAACGCCCTGTCGCAATCCGCGATGCGCAATACCTCCGAGAATCTGCGCGATTCCGAACGCCGTAAAGACGACGATTACGCCGGCAGCGGCAAGTCGCGTGACGCACACCTGGCGGAACTGCGCGGCGAGTATGCGCGGCGCGTTGCAGCCGATGGCGCCGCCAGCGCGAATGCGTGGGCCTCCGAGATGGGGCGACGCGATGCGCGCGCCGAGCGCGATTAAATGCGGTGGTCGATGCGTTTCAGCGGCCTCGCGCTGTTCCTGCTGGGATTCGGATTCACGACGGGCTGTTCCGGTAGTTCCGCGGAGTCCGCAGCGACGGGCGCCGAGGTCGAAACCGCCGATGCTGATCCTGAGCGACTCGACGCGGATTTCATGAAGGCCTATCGCGATGGGTTCTCCGGAGGAGAGTCGGCGCCCGCGGCGCGTCGCGAGGTTTCCAGCACGCGCGAAACGGGTGTTTCGGGAATCGATAGTGACTTCGTGGCCGGTTACTCACAGCTGACCAGCTTGCCCGTGCAGGATGTTGCGACGTTCGTCGGATCGGGCGATGCGGACGCGTTGCTGCAGGCGCGCTACCAGGTGAGCGGGCTGACCCGGGGCGAGTTGATCCCGGCCAACGTGTTGTTGTTCGTCGCATCCTGGGAGGCCTACGACGGATCACGCGCATCGCCCGAGCAGGTGCGCGGGTTGCAGCAGCAGATGCAGTCGCTGTGGACCAAGGGCGCGGATTTCGAACGTTCCCCCGAAGGTCAGCGACAGCGCCGGCTCTACGAGTTGTTGGCAGCGGTTCTGATGCGCGAGAACACGCGTGTCAGGCAATCCGGCGACGCAGGCGGCATCGCTGCGTTCCGGGAAACAGTGCGCGAGGATTTCCTGCGCCAGTCCAACAACGATCTCGCGCGCTACACCCTGACCGGCGACGGATTCGTCGAACGTTGAGCGGTCGTCGCAACAGGTTCCACTCGATATGCGGGGGGCGAAATCCCGCATGCAGATTTCAGATCACAGGAGTTCCGCCATGACCGAGATGCATCGTGCGACCGCCCGTTCCCGTTGGATCGTCTGGGCGTCGGCGCTTCTGTGCGCGTGCGCAATGGCGACATCGGTTCACGCAGCCGACGGCGACGCAGCCGTGCAGCGCGCGTTGCAGCAGGCCATTTCCCGACCCGCACCCGCGCAGGTCGATGCGCAGGCTGTGGAGACGCTGTCGTTCCGCCGCGACGCTGCAGTCAGCGCGCGCGTGCAGCAGGAAACGATCCGCGCCTTCGGCCGCAATCCGCAACAGGTGGCGGATCTGGAAAAGGTCATCGGCTCGGGCGAGATGCTGCGCGAGTTCGACAAGATCCTGCGCCGGTACGGCTATGACCCGACCAATCTCGGCGATGTGCTGGCGGCGCACTTGTTGATCTCGTGGGAGGTGGTCAACGACCGCGATTCGCGCCAGTCGCCGGACGGTCAGCGGGCAGTGCGACGGCAGTTGATCGGACCGCTCGCGGCTGTGCCGGAGATCGCGGAAATGTCGGATGCGGCGAAACAGGCGCAGGCCGAGCGGACCGCCTATCTGACGATGGTGTCCGCATTGACCTATCAGTCGATGAAGCAGCAAGGCAATCGGCAGGCATTGACCGCACTGTCCGCGAGCGTGCGCCAGAGCCTGCAGGGCAACGGTGTGGATCTGCAGCGTGTTGCGCTCGGTGATGGCGGTCTGGTCACACGCTGAAGATCGACCGGTCGAGACAGAAAAAGGGCGCCGCATGCGGCGCCCTTTTTCTTTGAGGCATGCGCTAACGACGGATCGGATCAGGCGGCGGCCGTTGCGCGCGCATGAGCTGGCGCCCGAGCCACCATGCGCCGATGGCGGCCAACAGGCCCGCCCATGCGAACTCGCCCGTCCAGCGACGCAGCGTAGGCGCGGCGGGGAGTTCGCCGAGGCTCAACAGGAAGCTGACGAGGACGAGCCCCAGGCATCCGTAGGCCACGATCGCCAGCACCCAGAACATCTGCTGGAAGACCTTGGCGACCTGTCGCGGCGTGTCGTCGTCATACGGACGCATGAGGTGCAGGCGGCCCTGCGCGGCCGCGAGCATCCACTGGCCCAGTTCCTGTGCGCCCACCTTCATACGTCCGCGTCGACGCAGGCCGGGTCCATCCAGCGTGTAGGTGCCGGCGCCGGTCAACTCGGCGCGGACCGGGCCACCGGCATCGAGCGAGGCTGTGCCGGCAATGGGACTGCCGGACACCTGCGCCTGCGGATTGCCGGCGAGCTGTTGTGCGACCGGCGCCTGCGCCACGGTCGTGGCCAACGGTACAGCTGCGAGCAGGGCGGCGCCTTGCGGTGCGCTGGGCACGTTGGGCTGCACGGGCGGCTGTGCCTGTTGCGGAACCCCCGCACGATCCGCGGCCGGGTTACCGGCTGGCGCGAACGCTGCGTCCGTCCGTGCAGGCTGTGCCTGCTGGGGAACCGGCACTGACGAAGTCTGTTGCGACAGCGTGCTCGCGCTCTGCGGTTGGGTCTGGGCGGCCTGTGACTGCGGTGCCTGTGTCATGGCCTGCGCCGAGGTCGCGGGCTGCTGCGCGGGCACGGCCTGCGATTGCACCAGCGTCTGTGCAGGAGCGGGCTGCATCGGGCCCGTGGGTTGCTGGGTGGACAAGGCCTGGGTCGCAACCGGGTTCGCCGCCTGGGGTACCGCGGTCGGTGCGCCAGGCAGCGCGCTGGCGACCGTGCGCACCACGTTCGCGGCGGTGTTGGCGACATTGCCCGGCAGGTTGCCGAGGCCCTGCGCGAGGCCAGATGCATTGCCCAGGCCCGGTGCGGTGCCCGGCGCAGCGCCCGGTGATGACGACGCGGGTGGCAAGGTGCCCGGCGTGGGGCCTGGCGGACTCAGGATGTTGCGAAGCGAGGTCGTGACGCTGTTGAGGACGTTGCCGGCGGTGCCGATCAGTCCGCCACCATTCGCCTGCGGTGCGGGCGCGGTGCTGCCCGCGTTGCCCGCATTGCCGGAGAACGGCAAAGGCGGGGGCGCGATCGACAGACCGCCCGGCAGATTGAGTGTGGGCAGCCCCGGAGGCGTCTGTCCTGCTGCGGCGTTGCCGGCCGCCGGCTGACCTGCGCCGAGGTTGGCGCCGGGAAACATGCTCTGCGCCTGCTGCTGCGGCATGGTCTGCATCTGCTGGCCGAAGTTCGACCGAAGCGCCTGGAACAAACCGGGCACCAGACCGGGTCCGCGTGAGGACGAAGACGAGAACAATCCGAGCGGATCGGGAAGGAATGACACCGTTGCCTCCGGGGGCTGGATGGCAGTCGGAAAAAAGTGGGCAGGCGTCCGCTTCGATGACGGCTTGCCCGAGGGTAGGCGTCGCGAGGCGCCGCCACACCCTGGGGTCGACCCTAGATTGCGCCGTTCTGGGACGGCGGTCGCAGCATAAAAAAAGGGAGACTTTCGTCTCCCTTCAAGCCGGCAGAGCCGGAGGACTATGGTGTGGCGGACGCAGGCTACCGCGTCCGGATACCTGATGCAACACTTGAAATAGTGTATTGCAAGTAATTGATTCGATTAGTTCGAAAGTTCCAACGCGTTGCGCTTCGACTCGCGACGGACGCCCGCAGGCTGGTCCCAGGCGTTGTTGAACTGGGCCGGCTCCCAGCCGCCGTAGCTCGGATTGGCCAGCATCCACCAGCGCTCGCCGAACCAGTCGCCGTAGGTGTCGAGCAGCTCGCCGCGGGCCTCGGACGTGTTGGCGAGGATGTCGACGAAGTCGCCCAGCTGGTCGCCGAACTGCATCAGTACACGGTAGTCGCGACCGGCCAGGCGGCGGCGGCAGGTCTTCTCGGTGCCGTTCTGCTCGCAGTTCTCGACGAACGTGCCCAGCCCGAGGAACACGCTCTCGTCCTTCACCGGCAGCCCTTCGGCGCGCAGGTTCGCAAGCGTCGCCTCCTGCAGATGCTGGGCGCGGTTGGAGAGATACAGGATGGTCACGCCCTTGGCCTCGGCCGCCTTGGCGAACTCGAGCACGCCCGGGACCGGCTTGGCCTTCTTCTCGGCGACCCACTGCGCCCAGGTGACTTCGTCGTACTCCAGACCGTTCTGGATCAGGCGCGCCTGGTAGGGCGAGTTGTCGAGCACGGTCTCGTCGATGTCCATGATCACCGCCGGCGGCAGCGCGGTCGCGTCGCCGATCAGCTCGCGTTCTTCGGGCACCAGCGCATCCCAGTTCTTTTCGGCCAGCGCGTCGTCGAGGTGATCGGCGGCGGCGCGGAAGATCGACAGGCTGTTGGCGCGGTACTCCTCCGAGCGCTGGATCCACAGCACCGCATTGAGGTTGTCACTGGGATCGGTGGCGGCCGGCGCCTGGGTGGTCGAGGTGGTCGGCGCCGCTTCTGCAGCGTCGTCGGCAGGTGCGGCCGCAGGCGTCGTCGGCTTGCAGGCGGCCAGCAGCAGCGCGCTGGCGAGCAGGGTGAGGGCGGGTGCGGTCAGGCGCATGGGCGGGTCCGTCGTCATCGTGTGAACACACGAGTTTAACGGCCGCGATCATCGCGAACATGACAGGCCGGCACGCGGGGCGCATCCTGTCGCCCCCTTCGAGGCTGGAATTCCCATGGACGAGCAGGCGCAGGACCAGGATCGCTGGCCCCGACTCACCCCGATCGAGGCGCGCGTGCTCGGCTGTCTGGTGGAGAAGCAGGCGACCACGCCGGACGTCTATCCGCTGACCGTCAACGCCGCGCAGTCGGCGGCCAACCAGAAGACCGCGCGCGAGCCGGTGATGTCGGCCTCGTTCGGCGACGTGCAGCACGCGCTGCGACAACTGGAAGGCCACCGGTTCGCGCGGCAGTCGTTCTCCTCGCGCGCCGAGCGGCACGAGCACGTGCTGGGCACGGCGCTGGATGTCCCGCAGCCGCAGGTCGTGCTGCTCGCGCTGCTGAGGCTGCGCGGCGCCCAGACTCTCGCCGAGCTGGTGACGCGCAGCGAGCGCATGCATCCCTTCGCCGATGCCGACGACGCGCGCCACCATCTCGAGCGCTTGGCCGGCAAGGGTCTGGCGGTACGCATTGCGCCGTCGGCCGGCCGCCGCGAAGACCGCTACACGCATCTGCTGTGCGGCCCGGTCGACGTGGCCGCCATCGCCGCAGCCGGTCCCGCGCGCGACGCGACAGGCGATGCGGGTCTGGCGGCCCGCGTCGAAGCCCTTGAAGCCGAGGTCGCTGCGCTGCGGGACACGCTCGAGGCGCTGACGGCGCGTCTGCCCGGCTGAGCGGGCTCAGCTGTCGAGCAGCGCCCGGATCGCGGCGAAGCCGTGGTCGGCGCGTTCGCGCTTGCGGGCGGCGTCGGCCACCGGATCGGCGCCGTCGCGCTGCACTTCAGCGGCGGGCAGTTCTTCGAAGAACCGGCTCGGCGTGAGCCGCAGCTTCTGGCCCCAGCGCTGGGTCTCGCGCGGATGGCTCAGCCACAACTGCTCCTTGGCGCGGGTGATGCCCACGTAGAGCAGGCGCCGCTCTTCGTCGATGCGACCCTCGTCGATGCTCGATTCGTGCGGCAGCGTGTTGTCGTCCATGCCGATGATGAAGACGTAGCGGAACTCCAGTCCCTTGGCCGCGTGCATGCTCATCAACCGCACCTGGTTGCCCGGATCGCCCTTGTCGGCGTGGCTCAGCAGCGCGAGTTGCGACGCCAGTTCGCCGGGGCCGGCGCCGCGCGCGCCTTCGAACCAGTCGGCCAGTTCGTTGAGGTTGCCGGAGCGGATCCGGAACAGGTCGTCGGTCTTGCACTGGGCCTTGAGCATCGCGATCAGCCCGGAGCGCTCGTTGAGTTCGCGCACCAGTTCGCCCGCCGGCAAGCGCCGCGCATCCTCGCGCAGCCCGCGCAGGATGTCGCCGAACTCACTGAGTGCGTTGGCCGCGCGCGGCGGCAGCTGCTTGAGTAGGCCCATCGATTCGATCGCCCGCGACATCGGCATGTCGGCCGCGCGCGCCAGTTCCGACAGCCGCGCCAGCGATGCCTGGCCGACGCCGCGCGCCGGTGACTGCACCGCGCGCAGGAAGGCCGAATCGTCGTCGGGATTGGCCAGCATGCGCAGCCACGACATCGCGTCCTTGACCTCGCCGCGATCGAGGAACGCCGTGCCGCCGCTGAGGTGATACGGCACGCGCAGCAGCTGCAGCGCTTTTTCCAGCGGGCGCGAGAGATGGTTGCTGCGGAACAGGATGCAGAACTCGCTCCACTCCACCTGGCGCGAGGACTGCAGGAACTGGATCTCGCCGGCCACCTTCTCGGCCTCGTGCGCGCTGTCGCGGCACTCCCAGATGCGGATGCGCTCGCCATCGGCCTGCGCGCTCCACAGCGTCTTGGGATGCTCGTGCGGATTGTTGGCGATGAGCGCGTTCGCTGCGCGCAACACGCGATTGCTGCAGCGGTAGTTCTGTTCGAGCTTGACGATGCGCAAGTCCGGATAGTCCTCGCCCAGCGCCGTCAGGTTCTCCGGATTCGCACCGCGCCAGGCGTAAATGCTCTGGTCGTCGTCACCCACGCAGGTGAAGTTGCCCTTCGGGCCGGCAATCGCCTTGAGCAGGCGGTACTGCGCGTCGTTGGTGTCCTGGCACTCGTCGACGAGCAGATAGCCGATCCGCTCGCGCCACGCGTCGCGCGCGTCATCGTCGGATTCGAGCAACTGCACCGGCAGACGGATCAGATCGTCGAAGTCGACCGCGTTGAAGGCGGTCAACCGCTCCTGGTAGCGCGCATACAGCGCGGCCGCCTCGAACTCGCGCGCGCTGATCGCGACGTTGTGCGCCTGCTCCGGCGACAGGCCGGCATTCTTCGCTTTCGACACCAGGCCCTGCAGCAACTGGATCATGTCCGGCTTGACGCCCGGCAGCAGATCCTTGATCTGCGAGGCGCTGTCGTCGGCGTCGAAGATCGAGAACCCGCGCCGCAGCCCGAGCTTCGCGTGGTCGAACTGCAGCATCTTCAGGCCGAGCGCATGGAAGGTGCAGATCGTCAGCCCGTCCGCCGCATCGCCGCGTATCCGCTTGGCGATGCGCTCGCGCATCTCCTTGGCCGACTTGTTGGTGAACGTGATCGCCGCGATCCGCTTCGCCGGGTAACGGCCCGACTGGATCAGATGCGCGATCTTCTCGACGATCACGCGCGTCTTGCCGCTGCCCGCACCGGCGAGCACCAGCAGCGGACCTTCGATGTGCCCGAGGGCCGCAGCTTGTTGGGGGTTGAGACCGTGCATCGGGACCACTGGATTCAGCGATGCGCATTGTAGCGGGCCGCCCTGTACGCCCGTCGCCACGCCGGCCCGTGCCATCGGTTGGGGAGACCGCGCGGCGCGCGGCACGTAGGCTGTGGCAGAAATGCACTCTTTACGGAGCAACACCATGCGATGGATCCGCAAAACGACGACTACGGCTTTAACGGCGCTTGCGCTCGCGGTTGCGGCGCTGCCCGGCAGTGCCTCGGCGCAGGAAGTGCCGGATGCCGCCGAGCAACAGATCCTGGATTCAGCAGGATTTCTCGCCGCGCATCCCGACCTCGAAAATCGCGGTCGCGGCTGGGCCGCCTACAACCGCGGCGAGCATGCGGAGGCGATGACGTATTTCCGCCGGGGCGCCCGTTACGCCGACAAGCCGTCCCAGGGCATGGTGGCCGAGATGATCTGGAAGGGCGAAGGTGCACCTCGCGATCCCGCGCTCGCTTACGCGTGGATGGATCTCGCGGCGGAGCGGGGCTACGAGGGATTCACCATCCTCCGGGAACGCTATTGGCAGGCGCTCGACGCCGCCCAGCGCGAAGAGGCGATCGAGAAAGGGCAGGCGGTCTATGCCGAATTCGGCGACGCCGTCGCACAACCGAGAATTGCTGCAGTGCTCCGCCGCGCGCGCAGACAGATGACCGGCAGCCGTGTCGGTATGAGCGGAAATCTGCGGATCGAGATTGCGGGACCTGGCGGCATTTCGCAGAGCATCGATGGCAGCAAGTATTACGCGGAGAAATTCTGGGAGCCGGAGGCCTATCAGGCCTGGCACGACGCGGTCTGGAAGAAGCCTCTGGTAGGCCGTGTAGACGTGGGCGATGTAGAGCCGGTGCGCGCACCGACTGACCGGAACGACGACAAGGAACGTTGATCCAGCAACGATCGGCGCACGCTGCCTGCGCAGCGGGGCTGATCGCAAAGTGCGTCCGCCGTAGAATCCGCCCATGGCCAAGCTGTACTTCTACTACTCGGCGATGAACGCCGGAAAGACCACCACGCTGCTGCAGAGCGCGCACAACTATCGCGAGCGCGGCATGCGGGTCGCGTTGTTGACGCCGCGGCTCGACCACCGCGCCGGCGTAGGGCGGGTGGCGTCGCGGATCGGGCTGTCGGCCGATGCGATTGCCTTCGATCGCAACGATGATCTGCTCGAGCGCATCCGCGCGCTGGTCGATGGCGATGGCAGCCTGCATTGCGTGCTGATCGACGAGGCCCAGTTCCTGTCGCAGGCGCAGGTCTGGCAGCTGTCGGAAGTCGTCGACGCGCTGCGGATTCCGGTGCTGTGCTACGGCCTGCGCACCGACTTCCGCGGCGAACTGTTCGAGGGTAGCCAGCATCTGCTGGCCTGGGCCGACGAGCTGACCGAGATCAAGACGATCTGCCACACCGGCAAGAAGGCGACGATGACCGTGCGCGTCGACGAGCAGGGGTATGCCGTGCAGGACGGCCCGCAGGTCGAGATCGGCGGCAACGAGCGCTACGTGTCGGTGAGCCGGGCGGAGTTCAAGCGCATCGTGCGTGGCGAGGGGCGGATCGAGCCGGTGCAGCCACCGCTGCCGCTGGTCTGATCCGGGCGCGCGTCAGCGACGCGCGAGCAACGCGCCGCAGCGTTTACGGGCGGCCTCGATGTCGCGACTGATCGCGCCGCCTTCCGGCTGCGCGGCGCGGACCTGGGTGGCGAGCACCGCGAGGTCGTTGCGGGCACTCGTGGCGCCCGGCGCAGCGCAGCGCAGGGCTGCGGCATGGGCACGCGCGATCCAGGCGATCTTGCGCAGTTCGCTGTCATCGGGCGGCGTGCGTGCGAGGCGGTCCAGTCCGGCCAGTGCCTCGACATTGCCGGCGTCCGCGGCGACGCGATCGCGCGACAGCGCCGCGCGCAATGCGTTGGGATGCTGCGCGCCGTAGGCTTCGGCGGTGATCGTGGCCGCGTCTTCGAGATGACGGGTACCGGCGCCCGGTTCGAGTGCCGCTTCCACTTCCCCGAGCATCCGCAGCGTGTCGCCGACCAGCCCGTGCCGCGCGCCGAAACGCGCCTGGCGCAGCGCGAGGGATTCAAGCAGCAGCGGTTGCGCATCGGCATCCCGGCCGACGGCGTGCAGCACCATCGCATGGTTGAACAGGCCGTCGGCGAGCATCGCGTTGGGGCTGGTCTGGCGCCAGATGTCGACCGTGCGCGCCAGCGACGCCAGCGCCGCGTCGTCGTCGCCGCGCTCCCAGGCCACGATGCCGAGGCTGTTGTGGATGCGGGCGACATCGGCATGGCGCGCGCCGAGCCGCGCGACGGTCCAGACCAGTGCATCGCGGAATTCCGCTTCGGCTTCGGCGAAGCGGCCCTGATCGACGTGCAGGGCCGCCAGCTGGCGACGCGCATCGAGCGTGGACGGATGGCGCGCGCCGTGCAGATCGAGCGCGAGCGACAGCGCCTCGCGGCAGCTCTCTTCGGCCGGCCGCGTACGGCCATCCGCGCGCAGCAATGCACAGCGCGTGCGCAGCAGCTCGACCGCGAGCGGGTGTCGCGGATCGAGACGTTGGCGCAGGCGTGCGAGGGCCGCATCGGTGCCGGCCAGCGCCTCGGTGATCTCGCCGGCGGCGCTGTGCAGCGAAGCGAGATCGGCGAGGCTTTCGATCGTGCCGGCTTCATCCGGCACCGCGCTGTCGCGACGCAGTGCCAGCGCGCGTCGGAACAGCAGACGCGCGCTGTCGGGCTCGCCGATGTCGCGCCGGCCGCGCCCCAGCTGCGTGTACAGCTCGGCGGCCTGCCGCGGCAGCAGCTGTTCGCGCTGCAGGGCCAGCGCCTGCAGCGGCTGCATCGATGCGATCGCGTCGCGCGGCCGACCGAGCAGCCGTAGCGTGCGGCCATGGTCGCTGGCCGATTGCAGGCGCAGACTCGGCGGCGCATCGTCCATGCCGCCGACCACGGCCGACTGGCGTTCCAGCAGTGCCAACGCCTGATCGTAATCGCCGAGCCCGAGCCGCAACCGTGCGATGACGCCATAGAGTTCGGCGCGCGCAACCGGCTGGTGCGCGAGTTCCGCATCGCCGCGTTGTACGCCCGCTTCGAGCAGCTGGCGGATGTCGAGTGGCGCGCCGCCGGCCGCGGCGCCCGCCTGTTCGAACAGGCCGACGACGAAATCCTGCATCGCCTGCGCGCGCGCCGATTCCTCGATCGCCTGGTTGGCCTGCCACGTCACCGCCACCATCGAAGCGACGAGCGAGAGCGCCACCAGCGCCGCACTCGACACTGCCCAGCGATGCCGGCGCAGATACTTGCCCACGCGATACGACAGCCGTTGCGGGCGCGCGAGGATCGGCTTGCCGTCGCTCCAGCGCCGCAGGTCGAGCGCGAAGGCCTCGACCGACGCGTAACGATCGGCAGGTTCTTTCTCGAGCGCGCGCAGCACGATGGTGTCGAGGTCGCCAGCGATCGTGCGGGCCATGCGCTTGCGCTGCGTCGGCTCCACGCCATCGTCGATGCCGCGCAGCAGCGTCTGCGATGGTCGGGGCGGATCGGCATCGAGAATCGCCTGTTCCCACTGCGCATCGCTGGTGCGCACGGGTTGATAGGGTTTGCGCCCCGACAGCAGTTCGTAGAGCACGACGCCCAGCGAATACACATCGGTCATCGTCGTCACCGGCTCGCCACGGATCTGTTCGGGCGCGGCGTAGTGCAGCGTGAAAGCGCGCATGCCGGTGCGCGTGTGTTCCGGCGCCTGACCGGACGTGTCGAGCAGTTTGGCGATGCCGAAATCCAGCAGCCGCACATCGTCGAGCGCAGTGACGAGAATGTTCGAAGGTTTGAGGTCGCGGTGCACGATCAGGTTCGTGTGCGCGTGGCTGACTGCATCGCAGACCTGCAGGAACAGACGGATGCGGTCCGCGACACTCGGCTGGTGTCGCTTGCACCAATCGGTGACCGGCTCGCCATCGATGTAGTCCAGCGCGAGATACGGTTGCTGGTCGGTGCTGATGCCGGCATCGAGCAGGCGCGCGATGTGCGGATGTTCCAGCCGCGCGAGGATCTGCCGCTCGCGGGTGAAGCGCAGGCGCAGGTCGGGATCGGCCAGTCCCGGTCGCAGCAGTTTCAGCGCGACGCGACGTTCGTACAGGCCGTCGGCACGCCGCGCGAGCCACACCTGACCCATCCCGCCTTCGCCGAGCAGACGTTCGAGTTCGTAGGGGCCGATGTGTCGGCCGGGCAGCATGCCCGATAGCGCGGCGACGATCGGTTCGGCAAGGAAATCCTCGCGTTCGGCGTCCAGCGTGAGCAGGGCTTCAAGTTCGGCGGCGAAGTCGGGATCGTCCAGGCGTAATGTTGCCAGCGCAGACGCGCGCGCGTCGTCATCGAGTTCAAGCAACGCATCGAGGGCCGGGGACAGCCGCTGCCAGCGCGCGCTGTCCATGCGCGGCGCTCAGTCTTCCCGCAACGACGCCAGCAGGTACATCCGCGCCTTCTGCCAGTCGCGGCGGATGCTGCGTTCGGACCGTTCCAGCAGCGCGGCGATTTCCAGCTCCGACAGCCCGGCGAAATACCGCAGCTCCACCACCTGGGCGAGACGCTTGTCGACCGCAGCCAGACGGGTCAGTGCGATGTCCAGCGCCAGTGTGTCCTCGTCGAGGCGCAGGCCGCTTTCGATGTTCTCCGGCAGCTCGGTGACGCGATGCAGATCGCCGCCGCGCTTCTGTGCCAGCCGCTGCCGCGCGTAGTCGACGACGACACTGCGCATCGCCGACGCGGCGTAGGCGAAGAAATGCGCACGGTCGTCGAAACGCGCTTCGTGGCGGCCGATCAGTTTGAGGTAGGCCTCGTGCACCAGGGCGGTCGCATCGAGCGTGTGCCCGTGCTGGCCGGCGAGCTGGCGCCGGGCCATCTGGTGCAGTTCCTGGTAGAGCGTGGCGAGCACGCGATCGAGCGCGTCGCGATCTCCGCCGCGCGCGGCATCCAGCCACTGGGTGATCTCGGCAACCTGACCTTCGCTCATGCCCAGCCCTCGTTCCGCGCCGCGACTATAGCGCTTATCCAGCCGCGGCGCGGCGGGCTTTCAGCGCTGGCAGCGCGGGCACCAGACGGTCGCGCGCTGGCCCACCAGCGCCTGCCGGAGCGGGGTGCCGCAGGCCGGGCAGGGCAGGCCGCCGCGCCCGTAGGCGGAGAGTTCCTGTTCGAAGTAGCCGGGTGCGCCGTCGGGGCTGATGAAGTCGCGCAGCGTGGTGCCGCCGCGGTTGATCGCGTACGCCAGGATCCGCTTCACTTCCGCGGCCAGCCGCGCATAGCGTTCGCGCGAGATGCGCCCCGCATCGCGCAGCGGCGAGATGCCGGCGGCGAACAGAGCCTCGGCCGCGTAGATGTTGCCGACGCCGACGACGATGCGCTGGTCCATCAGGAAGGTTTTCACCGGCGCGCGGCGGCCGCGGCTGGCGAAGAACAGATGGTCGCCGTCGAACACGTCGTCGAGCGGTTCCGGCCCGAGATCGCGCAGAAGATCGTGCGTTTCGCCGGGCGCCTGCCACAACAGGCAGCCGAACCGGCGCGGATCGTTGAAGCGCAACACCTGTCCGGAATCGAGCGTCATGTCGACGTGGTCGTGCGTGCGCACCGGGACGTCCGGATCCAGCACGCGCAGACTGCCCGACATGCCCAGATGCAGCAGTGCGCTGCCGGCATCGGTATCAAGCAGCAGATATTTCGCGCGCCGGCGGATCGCCTCGACGCGCTGGCCGGGCAGCACCGTCGAGACCTCGCCGGCGATCGGCCAGCGCAGGTCCGGCCGGCGCAGCACGACGCTGCGGATGGTGCGGCCGAGCACGTGCGGCGCCAGGCCGGCGCGGGTGGTTTCGACTTCGGGCAGTTCGGGCATACGTTCTAGATCGGGCGTGGCCGCGCGGATTCAATCCACGCGGCTGAACGCGAGACGGACCGATCAGCCCGTCCAGCCGGGCAGGCGCTTCGCAACCGCAGGCGCATCGATCGTCACGTACTTCGGCAGCCCGTCGCGGCCATACGGCGGCGGCGCTTCGCCCCGGATCAGCGGCTCGAGATAGCGTCGTGCGGCCGCGGTGATGCCGAAGCCGTCGCGGCGGATGAAACCGGGCGGCATGATCTTCTCGTGGTTGGCCACCTTCTCGAGAGGCGCGGCCTCGATCGTCCAGCGGTAGGGCGCATCGGACGTGCGCTTGATCGACGGCATCGTCGCGTTACGGCCGGCGAGCGCGAACTGCACCGCCGCACGCCCGACCGCCATCGCCTGGTCGACATCGGTCTTCGACGCGACGTGCCGCGCCGAGCGCTGCAGGTAATCGGGCAGCGTCCAGTGCACCTTGTAGCCCAGCGTGTCCTTGACTCGACCGGCGAGATGCGAGGCCACGCCGCCGAGCTGGGTGTGGCCGAACGCGTCCTGGCCGCCGCCGGCATCGGCGACGAATCGACCGTCCTTGTCGCGGATGCCTTCGCTGGCGACGACGACGCACCAGCCCACGCGTTCGACGAGCCGTTGCACCTGGGCGAGGAAGGCGGCCTCGTCGTAGTCGCGTTCCGGGAACAGGATGATTTGCGGTGCGTCGTCGGGACGCTGCCCGGCCAAGCCCGCGGCCGCGGCCAGCCAGCCGGCGTGCCGGCCCATGGCCTCGTAGACGAACACCTTGGTCGAGGTATCGGCCATCGCGGCGACGTCGAGCGCGGCTTCGCGTACCGACACCGCGGTGTATTTCGCCGCGGAACCGAAGCCCGGGCAGCAGTCGGTGACGGCGAGATCGTTGTCGATCGTCTTCGGCACGCCGATGCAGATCAGCGGGTAGTCGAACTGCGCGGCGAGCTGCGAGACCTTGAGCGCGGTGTCGGCCGAATCGTTGCCGCCGTTGTAGAGGAACCAGCGCACGTCGTGCGCGCGCAGCACCTCGATCAGGCGTTCGTACTTCGCGCGGTCGGCCTCGATCGACTTGAGCTTGTAGCGGCACGAGCCGAATGCGCCGCCCGGCGTGTGCGCGAGCGCGCGGACCGTGGCCAGCGGAATCTTCGATGCATCGACCAGATCCTCGCGCAGCGCGCCGAGGATGCCGTTACGCGCCGCGAGCACCTTGACCCGCCGGCTGCGCGCTTCCTGCAGCACTGCCGAGGCGGTCGCGTTGATGACGGCGGTGACACCGCCGGACTGGGCGTAGAGCAGGGTTCCGGACGTCATTGCACGTGTCCTTTCGATGGGCCGTGGCGGGATACGGTAAGCTGGCGCGGCCGTCCGCCGCCGTGTCGTTCGAGTGTACGTCGGAGCGGTGGCGCGGTCCCCCACAGTTGCAGGAGCGTTCGATGCGTTTGGTTCTTCTCGGTGCGCCCGGTTCGGGCAAGGGCACGCAGGCGGCGCGGTTGAAGGACCATCTGCAGGTGCCGCACATCTCCACCGGTGATCTGCTGCGCGCCGAAGTGGCCGCCGGCACGCCGCTCGGCCTCGAAGCCAAGGCGATCATGGCGCGTGGCGAT
The DNA here is from genome assembly GCF_021233355.1 of Luteimonas fraxinea. Lineage (NCBI taxonomy): Bacteria > Pseudomonadati > Pseudomonadota > Gammaproteobacteria > Lysobacterales > Lysobacteraceae > Luteimonas > Luteimonas fraxinea. The sequence goes on from NZ_CP089507.1 coordinate 2,274,619, forward strand.
CTGGTCTCCGACGAAATCCTGCTCGGCATGCTGGAAGACCGGTTCTCCCGCGAAGACACGCAAGCCGGTTTCATCCTCGACGGCTATCCTCGCAACCTCGCCCAGGCGGCCGCACTCGATGCGCTGCTGGTGAAGCTGGGCACGCCGTTCGATGCCGCCGTGCAGCTGGAAGTGGACAACGAGCAGATCATCGCGCGCCTCGCCGGCCGCGCGCAGGCCGAGGGCCGCGCCGACGACAGCCCCGAATCCGTGCGTCACCGCCTCAACGTCTACGACCAGCAGACCGCGCCGGTGATCGCGTTCTATCGCGAGCACGACCAGCTGACCGTCGTCGACGGCGTGGGCTCGCTCGACGAGGTGTTCGACCGCATCGTCAAGGCGATCGGTCGGGAGCAGGCGGCGGCCTGATCGTCGCGCAGCGGCGGCATGGCCCAGGCGTGTCCTGCGAGCGTGCCGATCGCGTCCCTCACCCCATCCCCTCTCCCCGAGGGAGAGGGGTAAAGATGTTAGGCATACATGACTTCGTCGCACGTCTTCTGATCGTCCAGGACCCGGCTTCGTGAAACTTCATATCTTGGGCATCGCCGGCACCTTCATGGGCGGTGTCGCCGCGCTCGCGCGCGAACTGGGCCACACGGTCGAAGGCAGCGACCAGGCGGTGTATCCGCCGATGTCGACCCAGCTCGAGACGCTGGGCATCACCCTGCACCAGGGCTACGACCCGGCGCACATCGGCGCCGACGTCGATCAGATCGTGGTCGGCAACGCGCTCTCGCGCGGCAATCCCGCGGTGGAAGCGGTGCTTGATGCCGGACGTGCGTACACCTCCGGCGCCGAGTGGCTGCGCGACAACGTGCTGCCCGGCCGCGAAGTGCTCGCCGTTGCCGGCACCCACGGCAAGACCACGACGACGACGATCCTGTCGTATCTGCTCGAAGCCGCCGGCCGCGCGCCGGGTTTCCTGATTGGTGGCGTGGCCGAGGACTTCGGCGTGTCGGCACGCATCGGCAGCGGACGCGAGTTCGTTGTGGAGGCAGACGAGTACGACACCGCCTTCTTCGACAAGCGCAGCAAGTTCGTCCACTACCGGCCGACGGTGGCGATCCTCAACAACCTCGAGTTCGACCACGCCGACATCTTTCCCGATGTCGCCGCGATCCAGCGCCAGTTCCACCATCTGGTGCGCACTGTACCGGCGCGCGGACGTTTGATCGTCAATGGCCACGACGCGCGTCTGACCGAAGTGCTGGCGATGGGCTGCTGGACGCCGGTCGAGCGCTTCGGTTTCGATGCTGCGTTCGAATGGTGCGCGGTGAAGCGCAGCGACGACGGCAGCGTGTTCGAAGTCCTGCGCGGTGGCGTGTCGGTCGGCACGGTCGAGTGGCCGCTGCTCGGCGACCACAACGTGCTCAACGCACTCGCCGCGCTCGCGGCCTGCGCGGCGGTCGGCGTCGACATCGCGGCACTGTTGCCGGCGCTCGCGGCGTTCCGCAGCGTCAAGCGGCGGATGGAAGTGCTGGGCACCGCGGGCGACATCACCGTCTACGACGACTTCGCCCATCACCCGACCGCCATCGCGACCACGCTCGCCGGACTGCGGGCGAGAGTCGGTGATGCGCGCATCCTCGTGGCGATGGAGCCGCGCAGCAATTCGATGCGTCTGGGCGCACACGCCGATGCGCTGGCGCCGTCACTCGATCTCGCCGATGTGGTCGTGTTCCTGCATCGCCCGGAACTGGCTTGGGATGCCGGCGCGGTCGTGTCCGCCGTGCGCGGCGACGCGCGCGCCGTGGCCGATGTCGATGCGCTGCTGGCCGATCTCGCCACGCGCGTGCGGCCTGGCGACCATGTGGTCTTCATGTCCAACGGCGGCTTCGACGGCGCGCCGCGCCGCTTCGCACAGCGTCTGCGCGACTGAGGTTTCGCATCGGCCTGCGTACACTGGGCGCATGCAAGACGACACCTCACTGCCGCTGTTCCCGCTACGCACCGTGCTGGTGCCCGGCGCCGCGCTGGGCCTGCGCGTGTTCGAGCCGCGCTATCTCGATCTCGTCCGCGAATGCGGACGCCGCGGCAGTGGATTCGGCATCTGCCTGATCCTCGACGGCGACGAAGCCGGCGCGCCGGCGACGCCGGCCGGGGTCGGCACCGAGGCGCGCATCGAGGATTTCGACACCGGGCCTGATGGCCTGCTGACGCTGCGCGTGCGCGGCGCGCGCCGATTCCACGTGCGCCGCACGCGGGTGCGCGACAGCGGCCTGATCATCGCCGATGTCGACTGGTGCGCCGCCGATCCTTCGATCGATCTGCAGCCCGAACATGCGCTGCTCGGCGTGGTGCTGCGCAAGATCCTCGAACACATCGACGGCGCCGACCAGGCATTCCCGGAACCGCATTTCGACGATGCGGCCTGGGTCGGCTGGCGACTCGCGGAACTGCTGCCGCTCGAGCAGCCGCATCGCCAGCAGCTGCTGCAGCTGGACGATCCGGACGAGCGGCTGGAAACCCTGTTACGGCTGGTCGACGTCGTCGACGACGAGTGATCCATTAGTGGTGCGTACGCGCAGCGTCGGCACGCCGGACTGCGGGTGCACGTCCTCGCGCGACGCGAAGGCTTCGAGCACGTCCCGCAGGCCGCGGTGCACGCCATGAGCATCGGGCTGCGGCTGCCACAGGCCGAAGGCACTGAACGGCCGCGTGTAGAGCATCGACTGGCTGGTGCCGATCCACAGCTCGGTGCCGTCGTCGAGCACCGCCGGCGCGCGCCACAGACGCAGCACTTCGACCCGGTCCGCGTCGCTGTCGCGGCGCATCAGCAGCGTTTCCGCGAGCGTGTCCAGCGTCGCCGGCAGCACAGGCTGCTCGGCCTGCGGCACGCTGTCGTCGAGCAGATTGATCACCCGCATCCAGTCGGCCTGCGGCTGCACACGCCAGCCCTTGGCTTCGAGCTGCGTCTGCAGCGGCGCCAGCGGGCCGGCGATCTGCAGATCCAGCGGCCAGCGATGCGCGGGATCGCGCTCGCGCAGCTGACCCGGCAACCGCGCCCACTCCGACGCCCACCAGTCCCGCGCCGACAGCGTGACCGTCGAGGGCTTGGGCGCGAACTTCGCGAGCAGCGGATCCACCGCGCGCGGCGCATGCCACAGCGCGGCCACGGCGAAGGTGATGTAGAAGATCAGCGCGACCGGACGCATCCAGAACGAGCGCTCGACGTGGCGCCGGTAGGCGATGCCCAGCACCAGCAGCCAGACGATGCCCAGCAGCATGCCGCCGACGATGTCGCTGAGCCAGTGCGCGCCGAGATACAGACGCGCGAAGCCGAGCACCGCCACGACCACGCCCGACACCAGATACGGCCACACGCGCGTGCGCCCGGGCAATTCGCGTGCGATCAGCACGGCGAAGAAGCCGAACACGATCGTGCACATCGTGATCTCGACCGCGGGAAAACCGAAGCCGCCGTGCACGGTAGGCGGCTTGGGCATGTCGATCACCGCGCCCAGCAACGCGGTCAGCGCCATGCCGAATGCCAGTGCGGCCAGCCAGTGCGCGGCGCCCAGCCAGCGGCGGCGCCAGATCAGCCACGCGAGCGTCAACGCGACCGCGGGGCCGAGCACGTGCACATCGCCGATCGACGCGAGTCCCGCCATCAGGCGGTCGGCCAGCGGATTGCGCAGTTCGTACATGAACTGGAACACGGTCTGGTCGATCAGCAACGGCTCGCCGCGCATGATCACCGTCGCCAGCAGGGCGAAGCAGGCCCAGCCGATCGCCAGCAGGCAGACCGCGAGAATCGCCAGCGATGCCGATTCGGGACGCTTGGGATCGACCAGCGCGATCGCGTAACGACCGAGCCGGGGATGCGCGCGCGACCACGCCAGCAGACGCGCCAGCAGCGAATTGGCGTGCGCATCGAACCAGCGGTAGCTGTAGATGACGATCGCCCAGGCCAGCGCCAGTACCACCAGCAGCGCACCGAGGACCAGCGCCAGACGGTCGGCGACCGCGGCCACCGCGTCGTAGGACGCACCGAACAGCCAGCCCGGCGCGAGGAACAGCGCACCCCACGACAGACAGGCCGCGAAGCTGATCGGCAGGTACTGGCGCATCGGCATGTGCGCGATGCCGGCGATGGCCGGCACGAACGGGCGGATCGGCCCGACGTAGCGCGCGACCAGGATGCTCTTGATCGCATTGCGCCGGAACACGAGTTCGCTGCGGTCGAGCAGCTGCGGATACTTGCTGAAGGGCCACACGGTGCGCAGGCCATGGCCCCAGCGGCGGCCGATCCAGTAACTCAAGCCGTCGCCGGCCATCGCGCCGAGCGCGGCGCAGGCCACCGCGTAGGGGCCGGAGATTTCGCCCAGACCGATCAGCACGCCGATCGCGAACAGGATCGGCAGGGCCGGGACGATCGCGCCGAGGATGATCACCGAATCGCAGAACGCGATGAGGAAGATCACGAAGCCGGCCGCGACCGGGTGGTTGCCCACCCACGTCACCAGGCTGTTGAAGAAGTCAGTGAGCATCCGGCCATTATGACAGCGGTGGATGACCGTCCCCGGACCACGATCGGACCGTGGCCCTTGTGCGGGAACCGCATTGCATCGATATGCAGCGCCGGATCGCGAAACCGCACGCGCATGCGGATCGCTAAATGGATTGCGCTGCGCACCCGCGCCGAAGCGACCGGCCGGAACCCGCGCCCGGCGGCGCTCCGTACAATGGCGCGATGTCCGCACACGATGCCAGGGCCGCCAAGGCCACCGAAGCGAAAGCGCTGAAGTCCGACAGCTTCGGCCGCATCTCCTTGATGCGCGGCGCCGACGGCGGCCTGTTCGTGCGCCGCGACCTGCGCCACGTGCCGCTGTGGCTGCGCCTGCCGGCGTGGTGGCTGGCCCGTCGCGAAGCGCGCGGGCTGGCGGCGGTGGCCGGCATGCAGGACGTGCCGCAGCTGCTCGCCTGGACCGGGCGACAGCTCGATCGCAGTTACATGTCGGGCGATGCGATGTACCAGCGCCCGCCGCATGGCGATCTGATCTATTTCCGCCGCGCGCGTCGCCTGCTGCAGGGCCTGCATCGCCGCGGCCTCGCCCACAACGATCTCGCGAAAGAGGCCAATTGGCTGGTGCTCGACGACGGACGCCCGGCGATCATCGATTTCCAGCTGGCGGTGCGCGGCGATCCGCGCTCGCGCTGGATGCGTCTGCTGGCACGTGAGGACCTGCGCCATCTGCTCAAGCACAAGCGCATGTATTGCCGCGCGTCGCTGACGCCGGTCGAGAAGCGCGTGCTCAAGCGCACCTCATGGCTGCGCGATGTCTGGTTCCGCACCGGCAAGCCGGTCTACCGCGTGGTGACGCGGAAGATCCTCAAGTGGGAAGACAATGAAGGGCAGGGGCCGAAGCCCTGAGAACCTGTTCAATGTCCTGCTGCGCTTGTCAGCTGGCGCGCGTGCGGTGCTCGGAATGCTCACGTACCACACGTACGCTGCGCTTCCTGCGCTCCACCACGCGCCATCTGGCGGCGCTCGCGACGGACCTTGAACAGGTTCTACGCCTCAGTCGGCCTCGCGCAGGGCGATGACGCTGCGGCCCTCGTAGCGGCGATCGGCGTCGAAGTCGTAGCCCAGTTCGAGCGTGCCGACGTCTTCGCAGGCGTGGCAGGTGCGCATCGGCACATCGAAGCGCAGGCGCACGCCGCCGTCGGGCAGCGTTTCGCTGCCGACTGCCTGCGCCGGCGCGAACGGCATCGCATCGGGATGCGCATCGAGAAACGGCTTGAGTTCGCCGCGCAGACGCACCGCGCCCGCAGGCAGCACGTTCTCGTCGACATCCACCGAACGCCCGTCCGCATCGACCAGCCACAGACCCAGGTTGGTGTTCGCGCGGAACGGATAGGTGATCTCGGCGTGCCCCACGCCTTCGACCTCGCGCCAGGCACTGACATGGCCCGGATTGTCGAGTGCGATCAGCCGCGTGCTGGCTGCGAGTGCTTCAGGAGACGCGCCTGCGGTGCGCATCGTCGACAGCAGGCACGCATCGACCGCCGCGGTGCCCGTGCGACAGGTCGCGAGATCGCCTTGCCAGACCGATTTCGCGCTGACGACGAGATCGCCGTCGGCTGCAGCGGCGAGGTCGTCGGCCGCCGCGGCCTGCGGCGGCGCTTCGGTCGGCGCCGGCGTCTGCGTCTCCGCTGCAGGGGCCAACGCTGCGGGCGCAGTGGCCGGCGGCGCGGCATCGCACGCGGTCAGGGTCAGGGCGAACAACGCGAGGGCGGCAACATGGCGCATCGGCGGATCCTGCGGCGGGAAAGGCGTCAGTATCGCGCCGCTTGCTGAACGTGTCGGAGACCCCGCGCGCATAATGGCGACGACTCCATCGCAGGACAGGCCCGCCGCATGTCGACCCTCGCCGGCAAGACCCTTTTCATCACCGGCGCCTCGCGCGGCATCGGCCTGGCGATCGCAGAGCGCGCTGCGCGCGATGGCGCGAACGTCGCGATTGCCGCGAAGTCCGAGGTCGCCAATCCCAAGCTGCCCGGCACCATCCACAGCGCCGCGCGCAGCGTCGAGGCCGCCGGTGGACGCGCGCTGGCTCTCCGATGCGACATTCGCGAAGAAGACCAGGTGCGCGCCGCGGTCGCGGCGACTGTCGACGCCTTCGGCGGCATCGATATCCTCGTCAACAACGCCAGTGCGATCTGGTTGCGCGGCACGCTGGACACGCCGATGAAGCGGTTCGACCTGATGCAGGAGGTCAACGCGCGCGGCAGTTTCCTGTGCGCGCAGGCCTGCCTGCCGCATCTATTGAAGGCGCCGAACCCGCACATCCTGACCCTGTGCCCGCCGCCCTCGCTCGACCCCAAATGGTGGGCGCCGCACACCGGTTACACGCTGGCGAAGATGGGCATGAGCTTCGTCACGCTGGGGCTCGCGGCCGAATTCGGGCCGCAGGGCGTCGCGGTCAATGCACTGTGGCCACGCACGTTGATCGGCACCGATGCGTTGAAAATGATTCCCGGCGTCGAACGCGGCAACGGCCGCAACCCGACGATCATGGGCGACGCTGCGCACGCGGTCCTCGTCCGCGACGCCGCCGGTTTCCACGGCCGCTTCCTGATCGACGACGAAGTCCTCGCCGAAGCCGGCATCACCGACCTCGACGCCTACGCCATCGATCCCGCGCAGCCGCTGTTGCCGGATCTGTTTCTCGACTGAGCGTGGCGCTGCTTTCTTACGCCTGCTACCGCGCGGTTGAGCCGCTCGGGGTGTTTTCGGAGAAGCAACGCTGCACCTCTCCCTTCGGGAGAGGTCGACGCGTGAAGCGCGTCGGGTGAGGGCTGGGGATCCATCACATAGCGTCTAGAGAACAGCATCTGTTCCGCCTGGCATCTTCTGCCGTCGTCCGCGGATCGTTCGGCGTCGCACGAGACCACCCCGCTACAATCGGCGCCCCACGTCCCATCGAAGCCGCCGACCATGTCCTCCGCCGCCGATCTCATCGCCCTCGCCCAGCGCCACGTGCTGCCCGTTTACCGGCCACGCGAGCTCGTGCTCGAGCGCGGCGATGGCGCGCGCGTCTGGGACAGCGAGGGCCGCGAGTACGTCGACCTGTCGGCCGGCATCGCCGTCTGCGGCCTCGGCCACAACGATCCTGATCTCGTTGCCGCACTGGTCGAACAGGCCGGCAAGCTGTGGCACACCAGCAACGTGTTCTACAGCGAACCGCCGCTGCGGCTGGCGGCCGAGCTGGTCGACGCCAGCGGCTTCGCCACGCGCACCTTCCTGTGCAATTCGGGCGCTGAAGCGAACGAGGCTGCGATCAAGCTCGTGCGCAAGTGGGCCACCGCGCAGGGCCGCAGCCCGGACCGCCGCGTCATCGTGACCGCACGCGGCAGCTTCCACGGCCGCACGGTGGCCGCGGTCACCGCGACCGCGCAGCCCAAGTACCAGGCCGGCTACGAGCCGCTGCCGGGTGGCTTTCGCTATGTCGATTTCAACGACATCGCCCAGCTCGAAGCCGCGATGGTCGATGGCGACGTCGCCGCGGTGATGCTCGAACCCGTGCAGGGCGAAGGCGGCGTCATGCCCGCCGCCGACGGATACCTCGCGGCAGTGCGCGCGCTGTGCGATCGCTTTGATGCGCTGCTGGTGCTCGACGAAATCCAGTGCGGCATGGGCCGCACCGGCACACTGTTCGCGCATCCCCAGGACGGCGTCGTCCCCGACATCGTCACGCTGGCCAAGGCGCTCGGCGGCGGCTTCCCGATCGGTGCGTTGCTGGCCGGCCCGAAGGTCGCCGAGGCGATGCAGTTCGGCGATCACGGCACCACCTTCGGCGGCAACCCGCTCGCCGCCGCGGTCGCGCGCGTCGCGCTGCGCAAGCTGGCATCGCCGGAAATCGCTGCCAACGTGATGCGCCAGTCACGCGCGCTGCGTGACGGCCTCGCCGCGCTCGATGCCGAGTTCGGCCTGTTCTCCGAAGTCCGCGGCCGCGGCCTGATGCTCGGCGCCGTGCTGCGTCCCGAGCATGCCGGCAAGGTTGCGACGATCCTCGACCACGCCGCGCGCCACGGCCTGCTGATGCTGCAGGCCGGTCCCGACGTGCTGCGGTTCGTACCGGCGTTGAACATCACCGATGCCGACATCGCCGACGGCCTGACGCGGTTGCGTGCGGCGATCGTCGATGCCGTCGACGCCGGCTGAGACCACCGCTGACAGCTGCGCGTTCTGCGCGATCCTCGCGGGCAAACTGCCCGCGAGTCTCGTCCACGAAGACGATCAGGTGATCGCCTTCATGGACCTGCGCCAGGCGGTGCCCGGGCACGTGCTCGTGGTGCCGCGCCGGCACGTCGAAACGCTGTTCGACCTGGATGAAGACACCGCCGCGCAGCTGATGCGCATCGCGGTCCGCATCGCACGCGCGGCCGACGCGGTCTTTGCACCCGACGGTCTCAACCTGTGGCAGTCGAACCGCGAGGCCGGCGGGCAGGAAGTACCGCACGTGCATCTGCACGTTCAACCGCGGATCTCAGGCGACGGCTCGCTGCGGATCTATCCGGGACCGCAACCGCCTGCGCCGACCGGACGGGAGACGCTCGATGCCTGGGCCGGACGCTTGCGCGATGCATTGCAGGCGTCCCGGGCCGGAGGCAGTTCCGGCGATTGATCGCGCAGTCGACCTGATCCGTCTCAGCGCGCCGCGTCGTCGGGCGGCGAGAGTGCGAGGTGGACCACGGTCGCGATGCCGTCGCTCTCGAAACGCAGCGCGATCCGGTGCCGCGCGCACAGGCGGCGGACGATCGCGAGGCCCAGTCCGACACCTGCGCTGGCTTCGCCTTTGACGAACGGCTGGAACGCCGCGTCGCCCGGCCACGCGCCCACATTGGCGATGCGCAGACAGCCCGCATCGATATCGATGACGACCTCGCCGGCGCCGCCATGGATGAAGGCGTTGCCGACGAGATTCGAGAGCACGATGTGCAGCACTGTCGCCGGCAACCGGGCCTGTGTCGCGTCCGGCACGTCGACACGGATCGACACATCGCGCCCGTCCAGCAACGGCGCCTGATCGACGATCACGCGTTCCAGCACCGGCAGCAACGCGATGTCGGTCGCGGTCTCTGTGCCGTCCTCGCGCGCCAGGGCCAGCAATGCCGCAACCGTGCGTTCGAGTTGCTGCGCCGACTGGCGGACGTGTTCGAGCTGCCGCTGGGCGTCGAGGCCCAGATCGGTCCGGGCGCCGAGCCGTTCGCAGGCGCTAAGGATCACCGCCAGCGGTGTGCGCAGTTCGTGGCTGGCATCGCGGGTGAACTCGCGTTCGCGCACCACAAATGCATCGACGCGCCCGATCAGGCGTTCGAGTCCGCGCGCGAGCGTGCCCACTTCGTTGTCCGGAAACCCATCCGCGAATCCGGCCGGCAGCTGCGTGGGTGTCGCATCGTCGACCAGGGCTGCGAGGCGTGACAGCGGCGCGGTCATGCGCCGCGCCAGCCACGCGCCGAGCAGCAGGGCCAGCAGCGTCACCGCCAGTCCCGACCAGCCCAGCCACTGCGCGATGCCGCCGCGCATCGGCCGCACCACGAGTTGCTGGCTGACTTCCGCCAGCAACCACGCCGGCGCTGCGGCGCCCGCCGGCTCCAGCGGTTGCAGGTGGTAGTGGCGACCGGCCTCGCCGGGGAACTCGCGACGCCACGGCGACTCGGCCAGGCGCGCGCCGAGCGCATCTGGGAATGTGGCGGGATCGACATGCAAGGCCACAAACCGCAGCGCCGGCGCCGTCCAGGCGCCAGTCTCGGCATGGTGTGCCAGCTGCGCCGCAGCCTCGTCTTCGAGCAGGCCCTGAAAGACCGCGTCCTCCACCAGATAGACGAACAGCACCACATAGAACCCGTAGAGCAGGGCGACCAGCAGGGCGAAGCCCGAGAAGGCCAGCATCAACCGGTCGCGCAGACGATGGCGCCGGGACGCCGCGCTCATGTGTCAGCCTCGAGTCGGAAGCCGACGCCGTGCACGGTCTTGAGCATCGGCGTGTCGGCCGGCCCGTCCAGCGCACGTCGCAACAGGTAGAGATGCGTGCGCAGCGGGCCGGATTCCGGCGGTGACGCGCCCCAGACGCGCTCGATCAGTTCGCTGCGGGTCAAGGTGCGCGGCCACGCCTCCGCCAGTGCAAGCAGCAGGCGCTGCGCGGTCTGCTGCAGATCCAGCGGGCGGCCCGCGCGCTGGGCCAGGCCACTGCGGCGGTCGATGCTGAGACTGCCGATGCGCAGCACGTGCGTCGTGCCGGCACGGTGCCGCTGCGACAGTGCCAAACACCGCGCCAGCAGTTCGGCCGCCGCGAACGGTTTGACCAGATAGTCGTCGGCGCCGCTGCGGAAGCCGAGCAGCTTGTCGTCCAGCGCGTCGCGGGCGGTCAGCATCAATACCGGCACATGGCGATCCGCCTGCGCGCGTAGGCGTTCGCACACACGCAGGCCGTCCAGTCCCGGCAGGCCCAGATCCAGCACCAGCACATCGGGCGGCTCCGACAGGGCGGCCTGCAGCCCGCTGAGACCGTCAGCGGCGAAGTCAGCGTGGATGCCGTGTTCGACGAACATCGCGTCGAGATTGGCGCGCAGCACCGGGTTGTCCTCGATCACCAGAATGCGTGGGGCGGGCGTGTCCATCGTCAGCCGTCGATGCGTTGCAGGAGTGCCTCAGCCTGTTCCATTCCCGGAGCCGCTTCCAGTACCTGGAGTACCAGGCGCCGCGCTTCCGCGCGCTCGCCCAGACGCAGGTGCGCATCGGCGGCGGCCAGCGTGAGCCGGGCTTCGTCCATGTGCGGCAGCGCCAACTGCATTGTCTGGAGCGCGGGGCGCAGCGCCACTGCATCGTCGCCGGCAACCTGGGCCTGGTAGTAGCCGAGGATGCCGATCAGTTCCGGGTGATAGCGCGCGGGCGATGCCGCCAGCGCCGCACGCGCGCCGGCCACATCGCCAGCGCGTAGCTGTTCCACCAGTGTCATGCTCGCCTCGTCGCGCCAGGGCGTGCGGGCCACCGGTGTGCGTCCCAGACCGCGCACAATCGCCTCCGCCACGGCGGTGGTCGAGTAAGGGTTCTGGCCGGTGATCAGGCGTCCGTCGACGACGAGCTTCGGCATCATCAGCGGCGCTTCGTCCCAGAGCGCACCACGCGCCCGCGCCGCATCTTCGAGCTGCCACGGGAATTCAGCGGCCCACTTCTTGCCGAAGACGGCTTCCTCTTCGTTGCTGAAGCCGGTCATGCGACGCCCGGCGAGCAACGGCGCGCCATCGGTCAGACGCACGTCGACCAGCGCTGCCGGCCCGTGGCAGACCGCGGCGATCACCGCGCCGTTGTCCCAGGCATTGGCGATCAGCTGTTGCAGGGCGGTGTCGCGCGGCAGATCGAACATTGCGCCTTTCCCGCCGACAACATAGACCGCGGCGTAGTCGCCCGCGTCCAGCGCGTCGGTGCGGCGGGTATCGGCCAGTTGGCGCATCGCATTTGTATCTGCCAGCAGCGCTGTATTGAAGGGCTCCTCCGCGTTGTAGGCATCCGCTTCCACCGCGCCGCCCTGCGGACTGGCGACCTCGACCGCGAGGCCATTGGCCTTGAAGATCAGCCAGGCCTGGGACAGTTCGTCGAACTCGTAGCCGGGACGGGTCTTGCCAGCATCGCGGCCTTCGCCGCTGAGCACGATCAGGACGGTGTCGGCGGCCCTGGACAGCGCGGGCGTGAGGCACAGCGTGGCGACCAGTACACAGGACACGAAAGGATGTCGCATGGGAACTCCGGATTGGGATGACCGGAGACAGCATCCCGCTGCGGGATCAAGCAGATTTCAAACCGCGGCGCCGAGACCTGTGGGCAGCACGCCGTAACGCCGCAACACCGTCCGCATCGACCGCGCGTCGACCACCGTGTCGGCGTGCAGTCCCGCCGCGCGTGCGCCCTGCACGTTGACGAACAGGTCGTCGACGAACAGCGTCTCCTGCGCGCGCACGTCGAACTGCGCAAGCGCGTGGTCGAAGATCGCGCGGTCCGGTTTGCGCACGCCTAGGACGCCGCTGCACAGCACGCGGCCTTCGAGCATCGGGAACAGCGGCGCGACGATGCGGGGAATCGCATCCAGCATCAGCGCGCCGTTGTTGGTCAGCATGCCGACCTGCACCCTGGTTGCGACCGAAGCGACGAGTTCCAGTGCGAGCGGATCCGCCTGTGTGCCCGCGCATCGCGATGCGATCCAGATGTCCGCATCGATGGTGCAACCAAGACCTGCGCCCAGCTGCTGCAGATAAGACGCCGTATCGAGCACGCCGCTGTCGTAGGCGCGCTCCAGTCCCGAGTTGAACACCACCTCCGATAAGCGCGCCGGCGTGCAGCCAGCGACGCGGGCCAGATGCGCGAGGCGCGCGGCGTGCGAATAGCGCGCCAGCACGCCATCGAAGTCGAACAGCACCAGCCGCAGCGGCGGTGGGGTCATGCGGCGAGTTCGGCGAACGCCTCGCGTGCGGCAGCGATGGTCGCCTCGATCACCGCGGCATCGTGCGCCGACGACATGAAGCCGGCTTCGAACGCCGACGGCGCGAGGAACACGCCACGTTCGAGCATCGCGTGGAAGAAGCGGTTGAACGCGGCGGTATCGCAGGCAATGGCCTGTGCGTAGGTATCGACGCAGGCCGCATCGGTGAAGAACAGGCCGAACATGCCGCCGACGCGCGTGGTGGTGAAGGGCACACCCGCATCGCGCGCCGCGGCTTCAAGACCGTCGCACAGCAGATTCGAACTGGCTTCGAGCGCATCGTGGAAGCCGGGCGCCGACACCAGATCCAGCATCGCCAGGCCAGCGGCCATCGCGACCGGATTGCCGCTTAACGTACCGGCCTGGTAGATCGGCCCGGCCGGCGCGATCTGCTCCATCAGTTCGCGGCATCCGCCATAAGCACCGACCGGCATACCGCCGCCGATGATCTTGCCGAAGGTGCTGAGATCCGGCGTCACGCCGTAACGCGCCTGCGCGCCGCCGAGTGCGACGCGGAAGCCGGTCATCACCTCGTCGAAGATCAGCAGCGCGCCGTGCTGCGTGCACAACTCGCGCAGATGCTGCAGATAGCCTTCACGCGGCGGCAGGCAGTTGGCGTTGCCGACCACGGGTTCGATGATCAGACCAGCGATGTCCGCGCCGACTTCATCGAACAGCGCAGTCGCCGCGTCGAAATCGTTGTAGGGCAGGGTCAGCGTCAGATCGGCCAGCGCTTTGGGCACGCCCGGCGAGGTCGGCACACCAAGGGTGAGCGCGCCGCTGCCGGCCTTGACCAGGAACGAGTCGCCGTGGCCGTGGTAGCAGCCCTCGAACTTGACGATGCAGGTGCGGTCCGTCGCGCCACGCGCGAGGCGGATCGCCGACAGCGTGGCCTCGGTGCCGGAGTTCACCATGCGCACCATTTCCATCGATGGCACCAGCGCGGTCAAGCGCTCGGCCATCGTGATCTCCGCTTCGGTCGGCGCGCCGAACGACAGGCCGCCACCGATCGCGCGCTTGACCGCCTGGCGCACGCTCGCGTGGTTGTGGCCGACGATCATCGGCCCCCACGAGCCCACGTAATCGATGTAGCGGTTGCCGTCGACGTCGAACAGATAGGGACCGTCCGCGCGCTGCACGAAGAAGGGTTCGCCGCCGACCGACTTGAACGCGCGTACCGGCGAATTGACGCCGCCCGGAAGCAGGGTGCGGGCGCGTTCGAACAGGGCATGCGAGCGGGACGTATCCATGGAGACTCCAGAAAGAAAAAGGTTCAAAGGCCGAATGCGGCGCGGTAGGCGTGCGCGGCGGCGGCCGGATGGCGAGCGGCGAAGACGCCGCTGATGACAGCGACGAGATCGGCGCCGGCGGCTGCAAGCTGGCGCGCATTCTCCGGCGTGATGCCGCCGATCGCCACCCGCGGCACGCCGAGCACCTCCGCATCGCGCAGCAGGGATTTGCGCGCGACGCGGGCGTCGGGCTTGGTCGGTGACGGGAAAAACGCGCCGAAGGCGACGTAGCTGGCGCCGGCCTCGACCGCGCGCTGCGCCAAGGTGATGTCGTCGTAGCAGGAGGCGCCGAGGATCGCGTCGGCACCCAGCGCTGCGCGTGCATCGATCAGCGCGCCGTCGTCCTCACCCAGGTGCGCGCCGTCCGCGCCGAGATCCGCAGCGAGCCGCCAGTCGTCATTGACGATCAACGGCACACCGGTCGCGCGGCACAGCGGCAGCAGGGCCTGCACCTGCGCCCGGCGCAACGCGGCATCGGCGCGCTTGTTCCGGTACTGCAGCCACGTGGCGTGCGGCAGCACCGCCGCGACCTGGGCCAGCAGATGGGCGGTCTCGGGCTCATCGGGCGTGAGCAGATACAGGCCGCGTGGCGCGGACGGGGAGGCGTTCATCGACGTGGGTTCCGGTGGGGGGAGCGCGATGGGACAATGCGGCTCCGTTTCCAATGCCGCATGTGGTCATTATCCGATGAACGATCCGACGACGCAGGGCGCCTACCAGACATGGATGTGCGTGGTCTGCGGTTTCATCTACGACGAAGCCGTCGGCATTCCGGACGAGGGCATCGCCCCGGGCACGCGCTGGGAGGATGTGCCCGATACCTGGACCTGTCCCGACTGCGGCGTCACCAAGGACGACTTCGAGATGATGACGCTCTGAGCTGAACCTCAGGGCGCGTCATCGGGCCAGCCGCATGCGCGGGGGCCGATGACATCGCCTAGTGCGCGCGATCGCGCGCGCGTCCGATGTGGACCAGCTGCTCGCGCACCGCATCCACATCGGCGGCGTCCGGGTAGCGGACCACGTAATGCCCCAGATCCTCGCGTGCACCCGTGACATGGCCCAGGGCCAGATAGCCCAGACCGCGGTCGCGCAGGGCATCGGGTGCGTCGGGCGCCAGCGACAGCAACCGATCGGCGCAACGCACGGCGCGCACCCAGTCTTCCACCTCGGCGTAGGTGCCGTGCAGGTTGCGCAGCATCCGCATCAGCATCATCCGTGGTGTGGCCGGGCGCAGCAGCCGGGCCAGCGTGTCGTCGTCCGGCGGACCGCCGTCGACGTGCGGCGCGGCGCGTGAACGCAGTTCTTCGATATCCAGCGGCCGACCGCCGTTGAACGGATCCATCACCAGCATGCCGTCACCGACCGGCAGCCGGACTAGGAAGTGGCCGGGGAAGGAAATGCCGTCCAGCGCCACGCCGAGCCGGCGCGCGACCTCCATCTGCACCACAGCCAGCATGATCGGATTGCCGAGCCGGCGTTCGATCACCGCATTGAGATAGCTGTTGCGCGGGTCGTAATAGGTGTCGTGGTTGCCGGCATAGCCGATCTCTTCGAACAGATGCCGGTTGATTGCCTGCATCTTCAGCGGCATCTGCCCGATCGTGTCGACTTCGATCCGCAGATGCCGGGCATGCGACGCCAGCACCGCATCGCAATGCGCAACGTCGAGCGCGGGGTACTCGTCGCGTGCGATCAACAGCGCGCACGCGAACAGCGGCATCGCTGCATCCGCGGTGCCCGACAACGATGCCCACTCGGGCAGTTGCACTGCATCACTCATGGCATGGAAGCCTGCATGGCGATCGGTGTACCGGTGACGCAGGCTCAGGGTGCCGGAATCGAAGGCGACAGCGTCAGCGTCTCGCCGTCCTTCAGGCCGATGCGCTTCGCTTCACCTGCATTGAGCTCCAGCACATAGCGCGCAGGGCCTGTGCTCGGATAAGGCGGGCAGCGATTGCCGGCAGAACACGGCGGCACGTCGCGCTGCTGCGACACCAGCCTGCGTGCATCGTCGAAGTAGAGGATGTCGAGCGCGATCCGCGTGTTCTTCATCCAGTAGGCCTGCGGCGCCTCACTGTCATGAATGAAGAGCATGCCGTGGCCCTCTTCGAGCGTGTCGCGGAACATCAGGCCGCGTGCGCGGGCCTCATCCGTCGCAGCGATCTCGACGGTGTAGCGGTTGCCCGCAAGCTCCACCCAATCACCACCACTCGCACAGGCAGGCAGCAGACAGGAGGCAAGCAGAGAGAGCAGAAGAAGACGGAGAGCGCGCATGGAAGCACCGGCTGGATGGACTGCATCCACCTTCGGCAAGCGCTGTGCAAGCGTCAAGAAAAAAATCTTGTACGAAGGGTTCCCAAACCGATTTCATCTATGCATAATTCGCCCCCCGCTTGACGGGCTGCTCTTCGGGGCGGCGAGCCAGGCGGGAAAGAGGACGAAAACGCGGCTTCACGCGGTGTTGACAGACTCGAAAGTCGCGGTAATATGTGCGGCTCGCTTCAACGAAACGCCTTCGGGCCGGACGGAGAAGTCGGCGGAAACCAACCCTCACCGAGGTGTTGACGAAAGCCAAAACCGCGCTATCATGGGCGGCTCGCTTCGGAGGAAACAACGAAGCAGTGGGAAGCAGGCGCTGAGGCCGCTTCCGCAGATCTTTGACAGTGTGCGCAGGATACTTATGCGGACGTCTGGCTGGTGGCGTGAGTCCATTAGCAGACGTTCTAGAAAGAGCAAGAAAGATTCAAAAGCATGCAAATGCTGGTGAGTAGTTCGAGTTCTGGAAAAGACATCTGCACTCGAAGCATTAGATGTCACTTCGGTGATGTCGAAACATTTAAGTGAAGAGTTTGATCCTGGCTCAGAGTGAACGCTGGCGGCAGGCCTAACACATGCAAGTCGAACGGCAGCACAGAGGAGCTTGCTCCTTGGGTGGCGAGTGGCGGACGGGTGAGGAATACATCGGAATCTGCCTATTTGTGGGGGATAACGTAGGGAAACTTACGCTAATACCGCATACGACCTACGGGTGAAAGCGGAGGACCTTCGGGCTTCGCGCAGATAGATGAGCCGATGTCGGATTAGCTAGTTGGCGGGGTAAAGGCCCACCAAGGCGACGATCCGTAGCTGGTCTGAGAGGATGATCAGCCACACTGGAACTGAGACACGGTCCAGACTCCTACGGGAGGCAGCAGTGGGGAATATTGGACAATGGGCGCAAGCCTGATCCAGCCATGCCGCGTGGGTGAAGAAGGCCTTCGGGTTGTAAAGCCCTTTTGTTGGGAAAGAAAAGCAGTCGGTTAATACCCGATTGTTCTGACGGTACCCAAAGAATAAGCACCGGCTAACTTCGTGCCAGCAGCCGCGGTAATACGAAGGGTGCAAGCGTTACTCGGAATTACTGGGCGTAAAGCGTGCGTAGGTGGTTTGTTAAGTCTGATGTGAAAGCCCTGGGCTCAACCTGGGAATTGCATTGGATACTGGCAGGCTAGAGTGCGGTAGAGGGTAGTGGAATTCCCGGTGTAGCAGTGAAATGCGTAGAGATCGGGAGGAACATCCGTGGCGAAGG